>JBLHMO010000113.1:0-10282 GCA_047622145.1 Paracoccaceae bacterium
AGAGGCTTTGCACCATCGAATAGATTCCCTGCTTCCAATCCATGCTAGTTTCACCTACCAGTTCGTGCATACGCGACGTATCGATCTGCAAACTACCAAAGGCTTTCGCGTTTTCAGAAAACTGGGGCTCAAAACCACTCAGCTCGCTCAAGTAGGCACACCATTGCTCAATACTGACCGCCTGTGAACCACCGAAGTTCGTGGTCGTCACATCAGAACTGGCTGCAGCCAATAAATACGGCAGCTTGGCAATATAGTCGGAGGAGTGGAGCAAGTTATACACGTTTGGGCCGACGGGATGAATCTCGATTGGAATGCCCTCTTTCATCATCAACAGATGAAAATACGGCCAGCCGCCATTATCGCCGTAGGGCACACTTAGGCGTGCAATCGTTGTTGGAATATTGTGCTGGTGAGCAACGAAGCGGCAGACCGTTTCAGCCGCAATCTTGGCAATACTATAGGTAGGAAACATCACTCTGTGGTTATCGCCTAACGGCGCCGATTCCTCGCGCGGCTCCTGGCCAGCGTACTCGTAAACCGCCGTAGAGGAGAAATGAAGGAATGCTTTAACTGCTTTGCAATGCGTCATCAAATTACCGACGCCTTCTGCATTGGCCTTCAAGTCATACTCAAAGTCACCGCTTTTGACGACGGCAAAATTGATAACATACTCAAAATCGGTCGGGCAGCTCGCCAGCGTCGATTTATCAGCTAAATCGGCCTTAACTGTTTTGGCTCCCATGGCCTCAACTTTTTGCCGGCTGGATTCATCGCTGAATCGAGCCAGCGCGGTCACATCGGCTATCGCGGCCAAGGATTTCACAACAGGAAGTGCTACCTGACCAGTTGGCCCTGTTATAAGAATTTTTTTGCCCCTTAGGTCTACCGGACTTACTGCCATGCCTTCCATCCCCGCCAAAGCCACCATTGTAGTGAGGACACCACCCTGACGACTCCACCCAAACGGATGATTGGGTGCCGCTATTAGAGGCTAGGGCGAATCGCATGCCAACTGATAAACAGGAGCAAGTTGGTCGGGCGCTGAAACGGTAGTTCGCAAGTCTCTAATCAGGCCGTCGCGTACGCTATAGATCCAGCCGTGCACGTGAAGCTCTTGACCGCGCGCCCACGCATTTTGAATGGTGGTGGTATGACAGACATTTTCGAGTTGTGCCAGGACATTGTATTCACACAACTTGTTCAGCCGTTCTGGTTCATCGCCCAGTGCATCGAGTTCTGTTTGATGGCGACGATACACATCTTTAATATTTCGCAGCCAGCTATCTATCAGGCCTAGCTGTGCGCTGCCCATAGCCGCTACCACACCCCCACAGCCGTAATGCCCGCATACAATTACGTGTTTTACCTTCAGTACGTCAACGGCATATTGAATGACTGACTGGCAATTGAGGTCGGTGTGAATAACGACATTGGCGATATTTCTGTGTACAAAAATCTCACCCGGCATCATGCCGAGAATCTGGTTGGCGGGCACCCTGCTATCTGAGCACCCAATCCAGAGGTATTCCGGCGTCTGCTGCGCCGACAATTTCTCAAAGAAACCGGGGTCATCGGCCTTTATTCGGGCGGCCCATTGCCGGTTATACTCCAGCAGATTGCGAGACGAATCCATGTGCGTTTTTCTCACTAACTACTGCAAAGGGAAAGGACCGCAGGATCGTCGCTGCCGTCCCGCGACTACTTTATCGATAGCTCAGCTCTGCACTCAAATTACGTGCAAAATCTTGCAGTTCCAGCATATTCTCAGGACCCAGGCGCCACACCCACTTTGTCACCGGGCTCGCACTTTCAAGCTCAGCATCTTCAAACTGGTAAAAAACATGCGGGCGTATCAGTTTTTCGCCGATGGGTGGCTCACCAACCGACCGTATGCGGCCAAGTGCCGCTAGAAAGCGCTGATTAAACGTGCCTGCTTTGCCGAGTTCACTGTAGGCGCGTTCCAGCAGCGGCAGCCAGTCGCGATAATATCGTGCCGCGTCTTTCACCGGAATCTCCGCGATTACCGCGATCAAGGGATTCCATCGAGAATGGTTGCCAGAATCGGCTACGTAGCTATCGACGCCAGTGGAGAGAACAAGAAACGGATCCTTTTCGTATTTTACCGGCGAATGCTTGTAGGGAATCTTGCCATCGGCTATCAAATCTACTGCAAGTACCCACTTACGAACTTGCTCTTCAGGCGCTAGCCACCGCAGCATACGCTGGGCCAAATCGCTGACGGCCTGTTTTACCCGCGGATCACTGTTATTCAACGACACGGGGGGGCTTATACGCTGTGGCTCAGGGAGTGCCTCTGGCTCCAGCTCCGCGACAATTGCGACCGGGGCCACCTCGGGTTCAACTTCCGGTTCAGGCTCGGGTTCAACTTCCGGTTCAGACTCCGCTTTAACCGCTTCCGGCGCCTCCATAACCGCGGGTGCAGGCTTGACCGGCGCTGGGGCGACTAACTCAGGTTTCGGCGCCTGCGCCCCTTCCTGCTCGACCTGATTCCACTCAGATGTCGATGCGCTGTAAAACACGTAGCCAACGGCACCAGCAATCGCTACTAATAATGCGAGAATGACTTTTCCGTTCACGAGCAGATCCTTTTATAGCTTTATGCGTGGCATCATACTGATCAATTACCCCCACTGCCAAGCGATTTACCCGCATTAAGGTGCCGGCTATTTTACAAGCGGCGAGGTTTGTACCTCGGTACACCATCGACTATGTCATTTCCGGCGACTTTTCTGGCTGCACGCTGACGCAGCGCCTACCTAGGCTTCGCTCGCTATGCACCATCTCGATTTGAACATCTCGCCAAAGGCAACTTCTGGCCAAATAAGCAGGAACCGTGTAAGTTCAGCCAAATAATGCATTAACAAGAAGCCCTGATGCCCGAAATAGCCATTCTTGCCGCGCCAAACGTTGCCGGCTCCAGCCTATTCGGCACGGCCGAAATTTTCGCGGCGGCCAACCGTATCATTCTCAGTACCTCACAACCGGCAAAGCAATTCAACATCACCCTTTACTCATTGGACGGCGCGCCCGTCAAAAGCATCGAGGGCGTGGATATTGCAGTATCAGCAGCCATTGGCAGCCTACCGCGCGCAGATCTACTCTACCTTGCGCCACCGAGCATCTGCTCAAAACAGGAACTTACGGCCCAAAGCCATGTCTGGGCCGACACAGTAAGTTGGCTAAGATCCGAACACGAACGCTACCACACTATTGCAAGCCATTGTTGCGGAAGCTTTTTACTGGCACAGACCGGCTTGTTGACAGGCGGCCGGGCCACCACGGCATGGTGGCTGAGTGAGCTACTGGCGGCTGAACACCCCGAGCTTGAAGTCGATCACGACGCCATTGTGGTGCGGTCCGGCAAGTGTGTAACGGCCGCGGGTACCGGCGCATACCAAGATCTGGCTTTAGCGATGTTACGTGAGTTCGCCGGCACGAGCGTATACCGCCTCACCTCGAAATACCTGATGGCCGACCGACAACGACGCAGCCAATCCGCCTATCGACTCACAACTGAAAGCCGAAGCAGCCAAGACGAGCTCGTTATACAGGCCAGATGTTGGATTAAAAAGCATCTGTCTAACGATTTCAAAATTGACGATCTGGCCAGCGCTTTGAACGCAAGTCCGCGCACACTGCTGCGCCGCGTGCAGCAGCACACTGGGGGCTCGCTACAAGCACTGATTCAGGCAATGCGTATCGAGCATAGCAAGGTGCTATTTGAAACCACCGCTTTGCCGTTAACCAACATCGCACGGCGCTGCGGCTATCACGACGAGAGTGCTTTCCGGCGAGTATTCAAACAATTTTGCGCAGTATCTCCCAATGAATACCGCCTGAGGTTCAACCCGAAACACGACGACACAGCCTAAACACCTTGATTTACAAGTATAAATATTTGAAACTCACGGACCGGATGCAAAATTGACGACGGCTTATTGAACGCCAACAATCAAGGTGGCTAGAACCTGACCCGAACGCCTTGAATAAGCTGCATTGTTTATGCTTTTGATCATTCATAATTAAGCGCTAATCGCTTGCAGTGAACAGACTATAATGAAGAGATACCCGCGCTAATATGGCGACAACAATGCAAAAAATTGCCCTAAACAGCCTCGCTAAACGCCTTGTAAAAGAAGGCATTCTATCCGAAGAGAAGGCTGTCGACGCCATAACCGCAGCCGAGCAGGAAAAAATCACACTAGGTAGCTACCTGGTGGGCAAAGAGCTGGTTGATGGCCTGATCATTGGCCAGGCAGCGGCAGACGAATTCGGTAGTCCGCTGTTCGATCTGAGTGTATTTAACATCGAACACGCCCCCAACGACGTAATCGACACAAAACTGCTTATCCAGCATAAAATTTTGCCGCTGTTCCGCCGCGGCAAGAAGCTTTTTATTGGCATCGCCGACCCCACCAATTTGCGGGCACTGAATGAAATTAAGTTTCATTCTAATCTCAGTGTAGAACCCATTGTCGTAGAGGAGCGCGCCCTATCTGAGCTTATTAGTCAATTCGTCGAAGCTCAGGAAGAACCCCTAGGCGGTAGTTTTGGCGATCTCGACGCCGACAGTCTGGATGCGTTGGAAGTCGAGGCGGTTGACCAAGATGGCGACAAAAATGGAGAAATCACTCCCTGTGGGGACGATGCACCGGTGGTGCGCTTCGTTAACAAGATGTTGCTGGATGCTATCCGCAGCGGTTCCTCCGACATTCATTTCGAACCCTACGAAAAAACTTATCGCGTGCGCTTTCGCACCGACGGCATTTTGCACGAGGTCGCCAAACCACCAAAATCTATTTCTGGCCAAATAGCTGCGCGTCTGAAAATCATGTCGGAAATGGACATCTCAGAACGCCGCGTCCCACAAGACGGGCGTATCAAGATGAAGCTGTCCAAAACTCGCGCCATCGACTTCCGTGTAAACACCCTGCCTACTTTGTGGGGCGAAAAAATAGTGCTGCGTATCCTTGACCCGTCATCAGCGCAAATGGGTATCGATGCGCTGGGCTATGAACCCGTGCAAAAAGATATGTATATGCACGCCCTCAGCCAACCCCAGGGCATGATTTTGGTCACGGGTCCGACCGGTAGCGGCAAGACCGTTTCCTTGTATACCGGCCTCAACATACTCAATACGCCTGAGACCAACATCTCCACCGCTGAGGATCCAGTCGAAATCAACCTTGATGGCATAAATCAGGTCGCCGTGAATAGTCGGGTCGGCTTGGACTTCGCCACCGCGCTTCGCTCTTTTTTGCGACAGGATCCGGACATCGTTATGGTCGGGGAGATTCGGGATATTGAAACTGCGGAAATAGCCATCAAAGCGGCACAAACGGGTCACCTTGTGCTCTCCACATTACACACAAACAGCGCCGCTGAAACGCTGACCCGCCTGCGCAACATGGGCGTACCCTCATTCAACATTGCCACCTCAGTCAGCCTGATCATCGCCCAACGGCTCGCTAGGCGGCTTTGCTCGGAGTGCACGGTATCGGCAGAACTCCCTCACGAGGCGATGCTGGAGGCTGGATTCTCAGAGGAGCAAATTGCCACGGCGACCATCAACAAGCCCGTGGGCTGTGCTCGCTGCAACAAAGGCTACAAAGGGCGTACCGGTATCTATGAAGTAGTTCGCATTACCCCGGAGATATCACAAATTATCATGGAGGATGGCAACTCCTTGCAGATAGCGGCGCAGCAACAAAAACACGGCTTCAGCAGCTTGCGCCAATCTGCATTGGTAAAATGTGCGCAAGGCATCATCGGTCTTGAAGAAGTCAACCGCGTAACCAAGGATTAAGCTATGGCGACCAAAACAGCCACCTATGCCTGGCAGGGCGTCGATAAAAAAGGCCAGAAAACACGCGGTGAAGTGTCTGCGGCCAATCCGACTATCGTTAAAGTGCAGTTGCGCAAACAAGGCATAACCGCAAAAAGTGTCAAGAAAAAGGGAAAACCTCTATTCGAATTCAAAAAGGCTATTACGCCCATGGATATAGCCATCTTCTCCAGACAGATGGCGACCATGATTAAAGCCGGGGTACCCTTGATCCAGAGCTTTGAGATCGTCGCTGAGGGCGCAGACAACGCGACCATGCGCGAACTCATTACCAACATTCAAAACGATGTGGCGGCAGGTAAAGGTTTCGCAAAATCGCTGGCCAAACACCCGAAATATTTCGACGATCTGTTTTGCAGCTTAGTCGACTCCGGCGAGCAGTCGGGCACACTGGAAACTATGCTGGATAGAGTGGCGACTTACAAAGAAAAATCCGAAGCCTTGAAGTCAAAAATCAAAAAGGCCATGAACTACCCCATCGCAGTTGTTGGCATTGCGGTAATTGTAACCGGCATTTTGCTGGTAAAAGTTGTTCCACAATTTGCGACCACCTTTGAGAGCTTTGGCTCAGAGTTACCCGCTTTTACGCAACTGGTCGTTGCCATGTCCGAGTGGATGCAAGCCAATTGGTACATCTGCATAGCCGTCATCGTGGCCGCCTCAGTCAGCTTTAAGGAAGCCCGCCGGCGCTCTAAAACTTTCTCTGACCAAGTCGATGCCTTTGCCCTTAAAGCACCTGTTGTTGGCGATATCGTAAACAACACCGTGGTAGCGCGCTTTTCCCGTACGCTGGCGACAACGTTTGCCGCCGGCGTGCCACTGGTCGACGCACTGCAATCGGTCAGTCGCGCCGCCGGCAATGCTGTCTACAAAAAAGCCATTGACCGCATACGTATGGATGTAACCACTGGCCAAAGCCTCTATATGTCGATAAAAATGACGGGGTTATTTCCTCCAATGCTTTTACAGATGGTCTCCATTGGCGAAGAATCCGGCGCATTGGATACCATGCTGGATAAAGTTGCCAACTACTACGAGGCAGAAGTAGATAACTCGGTCGACGGCCTCACTGCTTTGCTCGAACCCATGATCATGTCTGTGCTCGGAGTTTTGGTTGGCGGTCTGATGATTGCCATGTATCTTCCCATCTTCGCCATGGGCGCGGCCGTATAAATATGCCTGACAGTATTCTAGTAAGTTATTTGACCTGTTTTGTAGTGTTTTCTGCACTCGGCAGTTTTTTCAATGTTGTGATTTATCGTCTGCCACTAATGATGGAATCGGCGTGGCGGCGGGAATACGAATCACTGCTCAACACTGGCGATGATACAAACGCGCAATCTGAACAAACCAGCTTTAATATTGCCATTCCAAATTCACACTGCCCCAGCTGTAAAACGCCCATCAAACCTTGGCAGAATATACCCATCATCAGCTACCTAGTGCTGAAAGGCCGCTGCTCGTCCTGCAATAATAGCATCGGCATACGCTACCCCTTGATAGAGCTAGCCACGGCATTATTGGGTGTCGGCTGCCTAGCACTGTTTGGCCTCGGTGCCTACGGCTTTGCGACAGCCGCTTTATGCTGGGTCTTGCTGATACTGACGGCCATTGATATAGACCACCAACTGCTGCCAGATCAACTGACTCTTCCTTTGCTTTGGGCAGGTTTGCTACTTAGCGCGGTAGGAATTAGTGCCATTTCACTGCACGATGCGGTCATAGGCGCTGCCGCAGGATATTTAAGCCTCTGGTCCGTATATTGGTTATTTAAACTGATCACCGGCAAGGAAGGCATGGGCTACGGCGACTTCAAACTACTCGCCGCGCTGGGGGCGTGGATGGGCTGGCAGCAGCTACCTGTCATTATCATCCTATCCTCACTGGTAGGCGCGATCCTCGGCTCGCTCTATATGGCGCTCAACAAATCGAGTCGCGGCCAAACAATTCCCTTTGGCCCCTACCTTGCTGGCGCCGGACTCATTACCCTGTTCTGGGGCGAAATCATTGTCGACAACTATCTGCAGTTCGCTGGTCTGCGCTAATGTATGTTGTAGGCTTAACCGGTGGCATAGGTAGCGGCAAATCAGCCGCCTCACAACGCTTTGAAGCATTGGGCGCATGCTCTGTAGACGCTGACATAATAGCCAGAGATGTCGTGCAGCCGGGCACGGAAGCACTGGCAAGCATCGGAAAGCGCTTCGGAAAAAGCATTGTACAAGCTGACGGCAATTTGGACCGGGCGGCGCTTCGGAAAATTATTTTTCAATCCAGCGAAGCTAAAACTTGGCTCGAATCACTACTCCACCCGCTAATTGGTGCAGAGACAATGCGCCAACTAGGGGCAGCGCAAAGCCCTTACGCGCTATTCGTTTCACCACTTATAGTAGAGTCTGGGCAAAAAATATTGTGCCAACGCTTGTTAGTCATCGACGTCCCAGAAGCATTGCAAATAGAGCGGACCATGGCGAGAGACAATAACGAGCGTGCACAAGTCGAGCGCATCATTGCTTCGCAAGCAGCGAGAAAAGACCGCTTGGCCCAAGCAGACGACGTTATTTGTAACGACTTGGGGCTAGATGATCTCCACCACGCCGCCGACAAACTTCACCAACATTATCTAGCACTCGCGAGTGAACATGCCCAGCTATCTTAACTGTCCAAACTGCAAAGCCAGAATCGAATGGCGTACCGACAACCCCTATCGGCCGTTTTGCTCAGAACGCTGTAAAAATAAGGACTTTATCGCATGGGCACATGAGGAACAGTCCATAGCTGGTGACAGCAGCGTCAGCGATGTTTTTTCCGACCAGCTGGAAGAGTTCTAAGGCAGCACCGAACGCCTATATTAGCTAAGCCACACTTTCAGGAAATATGAGAATATCTACGCAGGAGAAACGGTCGTCTGACTAGATTTCACCGGCCGCCTTCAACCGCAGCAGTTCATCTACAATACATTGGTTTGCGACGGGGAAGCTAAGCTCCGCAAGGTTAGCCAATGCACACCATTGCACTAGCTGACCCTCTCGACCACTAGCCTCGCCATCAAAATCCAATACCCACCATATGTCGAGTAGCACCTTTTTATCGCCGTAATCATGCTCGACCTTCATCATGGGTTCAGCTCGTCTGACGACTAGCCCTAGCTCTTCGCGCAGCTCCCGTGCGAGCGCTTGCTCAGTGGACTCTGACACTTCAAGCTTACCACCGGGGAATTCCCACAATCCGCCCTGATGGGCGTGTTTATGGCGCTTACTCAGCAGTAGCTGTCCGTCGCGCAATATTACCCCTGCGGCAACATGAAGCAGCGCTATCTCACGTTCTATATTCAGCATTGATTTTTACGTAATCGAGAGATAAATCGGTGGTCCATACCGTTTCCGTGGCAGCACCACGAGCAAGGCTTACCCGGATCACAATGTTTTCTTCGGCCATTGCGGCCTGGCCTTGGGCCTCCGTGTAGGATTCCGCAAGACCTCCATTTTCAGCAACAACAACACCGTTAATTTTAACACCCACATTGCCTACATCGAGATCATCAATTCCAGCCCGACCGAGCGCCGCTAGAATTCGCCCCCAATTCGGGTCGCTGGCAAACAAGGCGGTTTTCACCAGTGGCGACTCGGCAATGGTGAACGCGGCCAGCAAGCACTCTTTGTTATTGCGCCCTTGAGTCACTTCCACTGTAACGAATTTTGTCGCACCTTCGCCATCACGGATAATGCCTTGAGCCAGTTCAATAAAAACCTGTTCCAGCGCCTGCTGCAATTCACGGTAGTCCTGTGAATCGGCGGACGCTATTAACTCGCCCCCGGCCTTACCGGTTGCAACCAAAACGCAGGCATCATTGGTAGAGGTATCGCCGTCTATCGTTATGCGGTTGAAAGAGCAATTCACCGCCACTTCGAGCATGCTTTGCAAGAGACGATTTTCTACGGGCGCATCGGTTGCGACGTAGGCCAGCATCGTGGCCATATTGGGTTTAATCATGCCCGCACCTTTGGAGATGCCGGTAATAGTGATCGTTCGGCCACCACATTCAACTGTTGTCGAACTACCCTTAGGCCGTGTATCAGTGGTCATTATGCCGTGCGCAGCTGCCAACCAATTATTGTCATCCAACAGTTCGGGTAATGTCGGCAAAGCATTCTCTATTTTTTCAAGCGGCAGGCGTTCGCCAATCACACCGGTCGAGAAAGGCAGTACCTGTTCAGGTGCACAATTCATCAATTCAGCAACGGCAGTACAGGTTTGTCGAGCAGCTGCCATACCTAAGCTGCCGGTACCTGCATTTGCGTTCCCCGTATTCACAAACAAATACCGAGGCAGCTGCTTGCTTAAATGCTCGCGCGCCACATGAACCGGCGCAGCGCAAAACCGATTTAAGGTAAAAACCGCCGCGACATGCGCACC
>JBLHMO010000114.1:0-10206 GCA_047622145.1 Paracoccaceae bacterium
GTCGAAGGGCCTCCCGGCGTTGGCAAAACCGAATTGGCCAAAGCCATCGCCGAGCACTGCGCGCTGCCGCTGGTGCGCCTCCAATGCTACGAAGGTCTGGACGAAAGCAAGGCGCTGTACGACTGGAAATACTCCAAACAGTTACTCTACAGTCAGGTTCTCAAGGAGCAGTTGCACGACATTCTGCAAGGTGCCAAAGGCCTGACCGAGTCGGTCGAACGCCTGAAAAGCTTCGGCGACATTTTTTATTCTGAAGAATTCCTCGAGCCGAGACCGCTGCTCAAGGCCCTGCGCGAACCCAAAGGCGCCGTGCTGCTGATTGACGAAATCGACAAGTCAGACTACGAGTTTGAGTCGTTGTTGCTGGAAATATTGTCCGACTATCAGGTATCGATTCCTGAAATAGGCACGATAACGGCGATCACCAAACCTACGGTCATCCTGACCAGCAACAACACCCGCGACCTGAGCGACGCGCTAAAGCGTCGCTGCCTGCATCTGTACATCGACTTCCCGGATCGCGCACTGGAAACCCGCATTGTCCAGAGCCGGGTTCCCGAGGTGCCGTTAGCGCTCAGCGAACAGCTGGTGGGTTTCATCCAGCGGGTCCGCGAATTGGATCTGAAAAAAGCACCCGCCGTCAGCGAAACACTGGATTGGACACGCGCCCTACTACTGCTGCACGCCAACTCACTGTCTCGGGAACTGGTTGAAACCACATTGAATGTCATCTTGAAATTTGAAGAGGACATTCAATTGGTAAAACCCGAGATCCGCGAACTGCTTAAAGGTCTGAAGTAGCACCGTGGAGCAGTCGCTGCTGAGCTTCATCAATACCCTGCGCCTACACGACGTGCGGGTATCGACCAGCGAGACACTAGATGCACTCAAGGCCGCCGCCGTCGTGGGCTATGCAGACCAAAATTTGCTGCGCCAGAGCCTAGCCGCCACCCTCACCAAAACACAGGCGGACAAAGAGCGCTTTGAGTATTGCTTCGACCTGTTTTTTAACCCGCGCGGGGAGCCGCAAACTACCGCCCCACAAGACAAGCCCTCACCCGCCCCGCAGAGTGAATTTTTACTGCCCGACGCAGTCGCTGCTGACCCTCATGTAGCAGCTGCCATGGACGCGCCGCTAGTGCGCGCCGCAACTCAGGGCCGACCATCGACTCTGGCTGTTGCCATTCAGGAAGCCGCCGACGATATGCAGCTTGAAGGCATACGCTTCAACACCCAAAAAGGAATTTACCGCCGTCGTCTGGCTGAAGCCGCCGGTATCGGTCAGCTCGACAAAGCCATAGAGGCCTTGAAACAAATTGAATCCGAATCTGTAGACGGCGCCATCGAGTGGTTGGAGCAACGGCGCCACGAAATGGACATGGCCGCCCGCGACGCCGTTGAGCACCAGTTACTACTGAACGCCAATGCCGCCGGCCGCCGTATTCAACAGCAGGCACTGCGCAACACCCGCCTGTCGGCACTAGAACACTACCATCTCAAGCAGTTGCCACCGCTCATTCGAGCATTGGCAAAAAAGCTGGCAACCCGACACCGCCAGCGCCGCCGCATAGACCGCCGCGGCAAGCTCGACATGGCCAAAACCCTGCGCCGTAATATTGCCTACGGCGGCGTGCCCTTTCACACCTACTGGAAAAAGAAGCGGCGCGATCAACCCAAGCTCTATGTTCTGTGCGACGTTAGCGGCTCGGTATCAACCTACGCCCGCTTTCTGCTGCTGTTTCTCTACAGCATGAGCGAAGTCATGCCGCGAATACGCAGCTTCGTGTTTACCAGCCAGGTCTACGAAGTATCCGAACTGTTTGAGCGCCACCCCGCCGAACGGGCGGTTGAAATCGTCAACCAGCGCTGGGCGCGTGGCAGCAGCGACTACGGCAGCAGCTTCAAGCAGTTTGCCGATGAGCATCGCGGCCGCATCGACCGCAATACCACCGTCATTATTCTAGGCGATGGCCGTGCCAATAGCGCCGACCCTGGCCTTGAGGATTTACGCCAAATTTATCATCGCGCCAAGTTGCTGCTCTGGTTCAACCCGGAACCCCGCAGCCACTGGAATACCGGCGATTCTGAAATAAAACGCTATCAAAGTGCCTGCCACTATGTCGCCGAGTGCAACTCCCTCGCCAAGCTGGAACGCCTACTGGACCGGCTGCTGACGATATTGCGCTGATCCTAAGACCCCATTCTACGTAGAAATACGGCTATGAATTGACCCCGGCTCCCGTAGAGTCGATGGTTCCATAGGATCACCGAGACCGACGCGACCATGAACATGAACATGTTGGAGTATCGTGAGGAAAACCGGCTGCCGCTGGGACAATCAGACTGTTTGGACATCTACCTCGTGGGCGAGGATTTCCAACTAGCCGCCGGAAGCAAGGAGTGTCAGACTTTAAACATTTCCAAGCATGGGCTAATGGTTTGCTGCGACTCAAAACTGAAACAGCGCGAGCAGTTCCGGCTGCGTTTTCATTTTGAATCTGGCAGTGAGCTATCCCTGTTTGGCACCGTGCGCTGGGCCGTTAAGGGCTCCCAAAACCGCTTTTTGATGGGCCTTAAAATAGAAGACACGCTGGGCACCGACTACCTCTTGTGGCAAAACCGACTAAGCCGCTTGCTGCTGGCACGAGCCGACTCTGACGATCATGACGAATGTCTGTCAGCCTGAACGCTGACGGTACTGGCTGAGCAAGATGCCGCCCTCGCCGGCCCAAGAGGAACCCTTGCTACCGAGCCAGCCGAGTAGCATACCTCCGGAAGCGCTCTGGATAGGGCCGTCATTGAGCGCTTCCATTTAATGAGCGCGCATAACCGTCAACCCGCTGCGCGTCAAAAGCCTGCTCCAAAATCTATTGAGCAATGCGCTTAAATATCACCGTACAGGAGTCGCACCGCATATCGCTATTGGAGCGCTTGAGCACGAACAACACGAGGAGTTTTACGTGCACGACAATGGCATCGGCATAGATCCCGCCTACCACCGCTGCATATTTCAACCCTTCAAACGCCTGCACTCCGCCGATGAATACACTGGCTCGGGTGTCGGTCGGGCCATTTGCAAGAAAATCGTTGACGCCATGGGCGGATCGATCCGGCTGGAATCCGAGCTTGGCAAGGACAGCTGTTTTTATTTTAGTCTGCGCAAGCCCCCCGCCGCCGAATCTGGAACCCCACCGAAACCTGATTTAGCACGCAACACCAATACCGTGGCCAAAAAGGCCTTTAGGCCGTCGCATCCGATCTCGACATAAGCATTCGCGCGGCCCTGCTGCGGGCTGCATAAGTCACGCAACCATTTGAATTAAAAAATATTTATCGGGACGCATTAGAGAACCCTGAGTCTCTGGCACTACAATGCCGATGCCCAAAGTGATTGCAGGACGCCGACATGAATCAGAATAGATGCAGACAAATTCGCTTTGACGACCACTCGCTGGTCTTTGTTGAGTTCGAAGCTGCTCAGCCTGAGTCGCTCCAGCCGGCAAAACTCGCACTGGCACGCACTCTGGACATTTCCGCTACCGGCATGCTGATTTCCACAAAAGAATCACTCAATGCCGAGCGAATTTTGCGAATTTCCGTTGATAATGGCTGCGCGTATCCGCTCAGCCTGGTCGGCGAGGTCAAGTGGGCCAGCAAAGTTGGTCACGAGCATCGGGCCGGCGTAGAAATTTACCCCTCCCGCGAAACCGCCCAACGCCAGCGGGCCGAAAAAGTAGGCGCTAAACACGCTTATGCTAGCGCCTGACGCCCAATTCCAGCACTATTTAAGCGCTAACGCGCCAGCAGCCGCACTGGCAGATCTTTTAGCCCGTTAACCAGATTTGAGCGGATTCGGCGCGGTTCTCCAGCCAACTCCACGCCCGCAAACAATTTAAAAAATTCCTCGAAAAATACTCTCGCCTCCAGCCGCGCCAGATTGGCGCCAAGGCACAAATGTATGCCGTGGCCGAAGGCCAGATGCGGATTGGGCGAGCGCGTAATGTCGAATACCTCAGGTGCTTTAAATACCCGGTCGTCGAAGTTTGCCGAGGAATACATCATCACTACGCGATCATTTTCTCGAATTTTCTGGCCGTGGAGTTCAGTATCGCAGGTCGCCGTGCGCCGGAAATAATGCAGCGGCGTCGACCAGCGCAGCATTTCCTCAACCGCACCCGGCAGCAAACTCGGATCGGCTTCCAGCTTTCGGTAGAGCTCCGGCTGCTTCAGCAACTCGTGCATGCCCGAGGCAATCATCGAGCGCGTGGTTTCGTTTCCCGCCACCGTAATCTGGAGAAACAGCGAGGCAAATTCTTCGGCCGTCACTTTGCGGCCCTCCACCTCAACATTGATCAGCAGAGAAATCAGATCGCTGCCGCCGGCATCCTTGCGTTCGCTAGCAAGCTGGTAGCCGTACATACCCATGTCCATACCCGCTTGTTGGGTTTCTTCGGGAGTGCCCCCAAGATCAGGATCTCCGGCCGAAGTTTGCTTGTCAGACCAATGCCTGATTTGGCCCCACATCTCACGCGGCACACCCATCAAGCTGCATATAACGGCAGTGGGAAGATCACCGGCCGCGTCAAACACGAAGTTGCACTCGCCCTTGTCGCGCGCCGCCAGCAACGCATCGCGTGCAATTTCGCGCACCATGGGCGCCATTTCAAGCAGCATTTTTGAGGTAAAGCGCTCAATCACTGCGCGTCGTATCGGACCGTGGTTGGGCGGATCCATTCCCAGCAGCTGGCCTTGCACCATAGGCAGTATTTCTGGCGGTAATTCATCCACCATCACGAAACCACGCTGGGCGGAAAACGTCGCATTGTCACGGGAGACTTTACGCACATCCTCGTAGCGGCTAATCACCCAGTAGCCGCCGCCATCTGGGTGCTTGTGCCAAAATACCGGCGCCTCGTCGCGCAACAAGCGAAATTGCTCGTGCGGAACCTCGGCCATGTAATTGTCCGGGTTGTAGATATCAATCTCGTTGAGTTGCATGCCTGTGCTCCCGCCCATGTGCAAGTTTAGGTTTAGTGTCGCCCATTCTGACAAAGGCGCTGTCATTAGTCGTGTAGTTAACGCTCTCTGCGGATGACCATTTCGTTATTATTCAAAAACGTAGGCCTCAAACATCGCCTCTGTGCGCACAGGCAGAAGCATTATCTTTTTTTGCAATGCATAGAACCGACCACGAGCGCGCTTATAACTTGTACCGTCCCAAAGCCGCGATTACACTTGCCTGCGCTGCGCTACCGCGACTGAGGATTAAGGTCTTGCCAAGTACTACCCCCGCTACCCTGAACGCCCTAAGCGCCAATGCCGCTACACTTCGCGATCTCCGACGCGGCATCGAAAAAGAAAGCCTGCGCATTGATCCAGGCGGCGAACTGGCCAAAACACCGCATCCCGCCATACTGGGTTCAGCGCTGACCCACCCGCAGATCACCACGGATTTTTCCGAAGCCCTGCTAGAATTTATCACCTCGGTCAGCACCGATATTGACGCAACGCTGGGCCAGCTCACTGATATTCACCGCCTCGTCTATGCCAGACTCGACGATGAACTGCTGTGGCCGGGCAGTATGCCCTGCCTGCTGGGCCCAGACGAGGAAATCCCTGTCGCCCAGTATGGCAGCTCAAACGTTGCCCGCATGAAGGCCTTGTATCGCCAAGGTTTGGGGCAGCGCTACGGCCGCAGAATGCAGACCATCTCCGGTATTCACTATAACTTCTCAGTGCCCGACAGCCTCTGGCAATGGTTAGCCGAAGCCAGAGACCGCAGCGACAATCAAGACTTCAGAACCGAAAGCTATTTTGGCCTGATTCGCAATTTCCGCCGCTACTCCTGGCTATTGGTGTATCTCTACGGCGCAGCGCCGGCCGTGTGTAGTTGTTTTCTGGAGGGCAAAAACAACGGCTTGCAAACCCTGCACAAGGGTACGCTTTACCACCCACACGGAACCTCGTTGCGCATGGGTGATCTGGGCTACCAAAGCAACGCCCAAAGCAACCTCAGCATCTGCTATAACACCCTCGAGAACTACGTGCGCACCTTAAAATCTGCCATCGTGACGCCGCACGCTGACTATCTACAGATACCGGCAAGCAAGCAATTGTCCACCGGCCTGCTGCAGATTGAAAATGAGTTCTACAGCCCTATTCGCCCCAAGCGCGTCGCCGCCTCCGGCGAAACGGCTTTGGGCGCGCTCAAACGCGGTGGCGTTGAATACATAGAAGTGCGCTGCATCGACGTAAACCCAGAAACGCCTGCCGGTATTACCCGCGCGCAAATCCAGTTTCTCGATGCCTTTTTGCTTTTTTGCCTGCTCGCAGATAGCCCCATTTGCAATGAAACTGTCTATGCAGAAATTGGCGCCAACATGCATAAGGTCGTAGATCGCGGCCGCGAACCCGGATTGATGCTGAGCAACCACGGTAATGAGGTATCGCTTGCCGACTGGGCCCAGTCTATTCTCGATGGCGTCGACACCACAGCCAAGGCACTGGATAGCGCCCACGACAGCAGCAGCTACCAGGACATCGTCGCGCAGATGCGCGACACCGTGCGTGAGCCCGACTCCACACCCTCGGCCAAAATGCTCGCCACCCTGCGCGATCAAAACCTGTCCTATTTCGACTACATGATGCAGCACGCCCGTGCAACGGCGCAGCACTATGCCAAGCAGCCACTGAGCGCGACCGAATTGTTGGCCGCCCGCAAGACCACCGAGGAATCACTGACCCAGCAGCGCGACATCGAAAGCGCCGACAGCGTGGATTTCGATCAATACCTGCGTGATTATTATAGCCAGTACGATCTGCTGTGAACTATCTCGCTCACTTTCACTTAGCAAGCTGCGCGCAGCGCGGCGATGACGACAATGGCCTGATTATCGGCGCCCTGCTCGGTGATTTCATTAAGGGGCCCTTAAAGAACGAGTGGCCCGGTGGCTGGGAGCGCGGAATAGCAATGCATCGCCGCATTGATGCGCTCACCGACAGTCACCCCGAAGTTTCCGCCCTACTAACCGGCCTGCCAGGCAACTATCGCCGCTACGGCGGCATTATGTTCGACGTCTGCTTTGATTATTGCCTAGTGCAGCATTGGGGGAACTTTCATCCGGAGCCATTGCCAGATTTTGCTCAACAAATTTATGCCGCGCTGGGGCAGAACGATGCCGAGTTTCCAGCCGCCGCACGCAAGCAGGCGCAGCGTCTTGCGCGCTACAATGTGTTAGTCAATATGGGCAACTGGCAGACAGTGGAGAATATGCTTACCAGGATTGGCCAGCGACTGAAGCGCGACAACCCGCTCGCCAGCAGCGCACCGGTATTGCAGGATCAGCTAGTGGACATTGAAGCGCATTTTTTGCGGCTCTATCCTCAGTTGCTCGACCTACTGACTAACGACAAAATCCGAGCTTAACGCCAGCCATAAAACGGTACCACTATGCCTATAAGCGCCCGCCAGACCCATATTGCCATTGTGCTGTGTTGCGCAGGCCTTCTTGGCTATGCCCTGTACACCCAGTATTTTCAAGATTTGATCCCCTGCGCCCTGTGCATGACCCAACGCTTCTTTTACGTGCTTACCGCGCTGTTTGGGCTGCTCGCAGCCATCCATAATCCCGGCAAAATCGGCCGCAGGATCTATGTCGGACTGATGTGCAGTGCCAGCGCTTTCGGCGCCGCCGTCGCTGGCCGCCAAGTCTGGCTGCAGCACCTGCCGGAAGATCTGGTGCCCGCCTGTGGCCCCAGCCTAGAATACCTACTCGACACCCTGCCCATCTCTGAAGCCTTCACCACGCTGATGATGGGTGACGGCAACTGCGCGGAGGTCGTGTGGACCTTTCTCGGCCTGAGCATGCCCAACTGGTCGCTTATCTGCTTTGCGCTGCTGGCCGCCGCCGCGCTAGCGTCTCTGCGCGCAAAATGAAACTATCCGACCTCCTCATCCTGCTGTGCTTTCACCTCGCCGGTGAAGCCGTGGTCGCCGTCAGTGGCTTACCCATTCCCGGCGCCGTGCTTGGCCTGCTGATGCTATTTAGCGCACTGTTGCTTCGCGGCGGCGCCAGCAGCTCACTGGAGCAAACAGGGAGCTTCCTGATCGGCCTACTGCCGTTGCTACTGATTGCGCCCTCAGCTGGCGTTTTCTTCTTGGGAGCGGGTTTCAGTAGCCAATGGCCCGCATTTGTCGGTGCCATCGTCGGTGGCACTATCCTGACTCTGCTATTCAGCGCCCTGCTAATGAAATTTCTCGCCGGTGGCAGGGGTGGCAAAATTGAATAGCGCCCTGCATTCTCTGCTGCATTCTCCGCTGTTCGCGCTAACCCTCGTGTTGGCGGCCTACCAGCTCAGCCTTATGCTGTACCGCAGAAGCGGCCAACAGCCCTTTTTGCATCCAACCATTGCCGGCGCCGTGACCGTGGCGGCGGTACTGGCCTTTGCAAATATCGACTACGCTGAATTTAATCAGAGCGCACGCTGGCTCAACTTCTGGCTGGGCCCCGCCACGGTTGCGCTGGCCATACCCCTTTACAAGCAGTTACACCTAATTCGCGAGATGGCCGGTGCGCTGGTGCTCACAATGATCACAGGCGCTGCATTTGCCTGCCTTTCTGCGCTAGTGATTGCCTACTACCTGAACGGCAGTGAAACCACGCTGCTGTCGCTGGCGGCCAAGTCGGTGACCACCCCTATCGCGATCGGGATTTCAGAAAGCATTGGCGGCATCGCCACCATCACCGCCAGCGCAGTCATTCTGACCGGTGTGGTGGGCATCGTGACGGTAAACCTAATCATGCGAGTGTGCCGGATAGATGATGATCGTATCTGGGGCTTCAGCCTTGGTTTGGCCGCACATGCCATTGGCACCGCGCGCGCCTTCGAGCGCAGCTCGGTCGCGGGCGCATTTTCCAGCCTGGCGCTTTGCCTCACCGGTACCTATAGCGCAGTCTTTATTCCGCTGGCCCTGCATCTGCTGCGCTAAATTCAGTAGCGCTGGGGTCAGAGTTAAAACTATTATTTAGGCAAGAACAGGCGCCCGCTTACCGGATAGTTTTTACGCTGACCTCAAACTTACAGTCAAAAAAATGCCCGGCTAAAGCCGGGCATAGGGTATGTAAGTACCAACTTTTAGATTGATTTCAGCCTTCGTCAGCCGACTCATCAACAATACTCAGCAACTCAACCTCAAATATCAGCGCCTGGTTCGGGCCAATCGCGCCCTGAGTCCCACCGGGGCCGTAGGCCAGGTCTGAAGGGATATAAAGCTCCCATTTGCTGCCCACAGGCATGAGTTGCAATGCCTCCGTCCAGCCCTGAATCACGCCATTAACCGGAAAAGTAATACTTTCGCCGCGAGCGTAGGAGCTATCAAACTCGGTGCCGTCAATCAGCGTGCCGCGGTAATGTACCTCAACAACGTCATCGGCGCTGGGTTTGGCACCTTCACCAGCCTCCAAGACTTTGTATTGCAGCCCACTTTCTACGGTAAGCACGCCATCTTTACCGGCATTTGCGGCTAGAAAGGCCTCAGATTCCTGCGTATTGGTCTCAGCTTTCATTCCAGCCTCTGCCTCCATCTCAGCCATTTTCTTCTGTTGATAGCCCTGCAGAGTAGCCATCATCTCTTCTTCGGTCAGAGCCGTTTCGCCACCGCCTATACCCGCGCCCACTCCCGCGCTAAACGCCGCGATATCCAGCTCCATGTTCTCGCCAATGCGCTTACCCAAATCCACGCCAAAGCTGTAGCTCACTTTTTGCATTTCCGAGTCTAAGGGCACCTTACCGGACTCTTTTGCGCCGTCGCAGGCAGCCAAAACTGTGGCCATTGTCATAACGGCGAAGACTTTTCTTTTCATTACAGTACCTTCTCGTCTACTCTTACTGAAATTGTGTGTCAGTCGCCCGACACGTGAAAGGCCACAGTCTGCCACATTTTGGGTGACCGACAATAGATAATCCTTCGCAAGTTTGTATAATGGATTTGATGTTTTTTTAAACATTTTCGGAAGGTTAGGAAGCATGCCAATAAATAATAAGAAGGCAAGCAGCGTGGAAGCTCTCGAGCAGAAGCTTACCGCACTGCGTGAAAAACTGTTCAACACGCAAGAACAGCAGTTAAAAAAAGCTGTCAACGTCGTTGAACAGGCGGCAAAAATCGCCAAAAAACACGAAGAGGCTGTTAAAACAGCCTCTCAACGC
>JBLHMO010000115.1:0-10129 GCA_047622145.1 Paracoccaceae bacterium
AATTTCTCACTTATTCAATTCCGATCTTTTCAATTCAAAGCAAAGCCGGCAGCCGATGCCACTTCTGATCCGATGCCGAAGCCCTTACCGTACTTTCTATAAAGCGCATGCCGCGCACTGCATCGGCAATGCCCGGCACATCGGCTTCAACCGCACTGGGCTCTCGCGCCTCCAGCCGCGCGCGAATCTGGCCGGCAAAGTTACGGTAGTGATTGGCAAACGCTTCCAGATAGCCCTCGGGGTGTCCTCCCGGCGTACGACAGTTGGCTCCCGCCAACGCACCCAAACCCGGTCCACCGGCGCGCAATATCTGCACCGGCTGATCCGCAGGCTTATGCAATAAAGTATTCGGATCGCTGTGCGACCATTCCAAGCCGCCCTGTTCGCCATAAATGCGCAGCTTTAAGGTGTTCTCTTCACCTGCACAGATCTGACTTGCCACCAGTACGCCGCGCGCGCCACTGTCGAAACGCAATAATACCGTTGCGTCATCGTCCATTGCGCGGCCCGGCACCACCGAGCCCAGATCCGCACAGATCTCACTGATGCTCTCGCCGCTTACGTATTCGCAAATATGCGCCGCATGGGAACCTATGTCGCCCACACAGCTACTCACGCCGGCGCGAGCCGGGTCTAAGCGCCATGCGGCTTGCTTGCTGCTGTGCTCGACGTCACTGCCAGCGAGCCAACCCTGCGGGTACTCCACCAGCACTTTTCGCACAGCGCCTAAGATCTTGTTTTGCACCATGTCGCGGGCCTGCTTGATCATCGGATAACCCGCATAGGTGTGCGTCAATCCGTATAACAAACCCGTGCTATCAATAAGTTCGCTGAGCTTGTGTGCTTCATCCAAATTTAAGGTGGCGGGCTTGTCACTTAACACATGAAAGCCCTGTTGCAAGGCCGCGACCGCGACCGGGAAATGCACATGATTGGGTGTGACCACAGCGACGAAATCCATGCGTTTGTCTGCGGGTAGCGATGCTTCCGCCAACATCATTTGCTGATAGTTCTCGTAAATGCGATCCTCCGCCAGAAACAGCTCACACGCGGTAACCAGCGATTTTTCGCGGCTGGACGAAAAGACACCACACACAAGTTCAATCTGTCCATCCATGACCGCCGCAATACGGTGTATCGGGCCGATCATCGAGCCCGGGCCGCCGCCCACCATGCCCATGCGTATTTTTCTCGCCAATGTCATTGGCCGCTAACCCACTGCATGGCTTTACTCAAAAATGTCTGATATTCAGCAAGTTTGTAGGTATGGGGCTGATGCCCAATGGCACTGTACAACACGCGCCCTTCGCCGAGCTGATGGCGCCAAGCAATCGGATGCTCGCCGGCCATACTGTCGTTGCCCAGCCAGCTTTTTCCCGAGGTTGAATACGAGGATTCGTCCAGCGTCAGCAAGACTTCATAACCCTTGTCGCGCGGATTTTGATCAAAGGCATACCACTCCTCCTGCTTCAGGTTCCAAGGAGTCGACAGATGATCGGTCATCGACAAAGTCGTATCCGCCACTTCAACATTCGCATCTTGAAATTGCGGCTTCATGGTGTGACCCATAAACTGGGCGCCGATCAAGGTATCGACATACCAATTCCACTCGTAGGAAAAATCGCCGCCGGAGGCGTGCACGCCCAACCAGCCACCGCCCGCTTCCAACCACCCTTTTAAGGCAGCGCGCTGATCCTCAGTCAAGACATCACCGGAGACATTATTCCAAATAATAAAGTCGAACTGTTTGAGCAAGGCCGGAGAATGCACCGCCGCGTTGTCTGTTAGGTAGGGCTCCCAGCCCTGGGCCTGAGCCAATTCCGCCAAGACGGTTTTAGCGACCGGAATAGCCTCTTTATGAATAAAGCCGTTGGTTTTGGTAAATATCAACACCGCCGGTTTTTTGAACGCGGGCAATACCGGTGCGACCGTATCGTAATCATGGCTAGGAATAATGCCGATCGATTTCAATTTATAGTAGCCAAAGCCCCCCAACACCAGCACGAGAACCAGCAGCGTTAATAGAATACGTTTTAGCCAAATTTTCAATTGCGTGCCCTTCTTAGTCAATGCCCTTAATGGTTCGTGGGCGTTTAGTTGCTCAACTACCTGATCCGCAGCGCTTAATCAGGCCTAACGCGAGATTCAGGCAAAGCCTTAAATAAGACCTGCTTGCATTTGTTTAACGGCGTAATCGCAGGCCCGCGCCGTCAGCGCCATATACGTCAGCGAGGGATTGACACACGAAGCCGATGTCATACAGGCGCCATCGGTCACAAACAGATTGGGAATGCCGTGGACCTGATTATTGCCGTTCAAAACGGCCTCCATCGGATCATCGCCCATACGCGCGGTTCCCATTTCGTGAATGCCCGCGCCCATATTCGATTCCAGCTTTTCCTGCTTGATGCTGAATACAGCGCCCGCCGCTTTCAACAGGCGGTCACTCTGCTCAACAGCGTCATCCCAAAGTTTGTATTCGTTTTCTCGCCAGGTGGCGTCAAAAGCCACCTGCGGTATACCGAAGCGATCCTTTTGGGTGGCGTGCAGATACATACGATTGCGCTCGTCCGGCAGGCATTCCGCAAAAGCCGCCAGCGCCCAGACCCAAGGCCCGGGTTTACGCAAGGAGTCTTTGAGCTCTGCGCCAAAGCCTTTTTTATTGAAGCTCGATTGCCAGTTCATGCGTATGGCATGAGCTTGATAGCCGTAGCCGCGGACAAAATTCTTTTCCTGCCTACCTTTGATGTTACGAAACCGCGGTATGTAGGTGCCGTTGGGCCGATTGCCGTGCCAATAGGTATCCATGTCATCAAGGAATATACCCATACCCGCCAGTCCCATCGCGTGATCCATCATGTAGTGGCCCAGTGCCCCGCTGTGATTACCCAAACCGGTAGGGAAGGCCTGAGCGGCAGAGTTCATCAGTAGCTGGGTAGAACCCACCGTTGACGCACACAGGAACACCAGCCGTGAACGAAAACTCAGGCGCTCGCCGCTGACGCTGTCGATAACACGTACTTCACGAATGCTCTTGCTCGCGTCGTCGTAAACCAGCTTGTCCACCACCGAGTTGGGCCGCAATGTCATATTTCCCGTGGCGCGAGCCGCCGGCAAAGTTGAACTCTGGGAGCTGAAATAACTGCCCGTAGAACAGCCCCGATGGCAGGGGCCACAGTAATGACAGGCAGCGCGACCCTCGTGGTCTTGGGTGAGAATGGCAGCCCGACCAATGGTCATGTGCACATCGGGGGCCTTTTTCTTGAGGCGGCCCTTGATCGTTTCTTCAAGCTTGTGCATGCCCATAGGCGGCAAAAACTCGCTATCGGGAAGCTCTTCCAGGCCTAGGGCCTCGCCGCTGATGCCAGCAAATTTTTCGACGTAGGAATACCAAGGCGCGATATCTTGGTAGCCGATTGGCCAAGGAATACCGTGACCGTCCAAGGCATTGGCCTGAAAATCCAGCTCACTCCAACGATAGGTCTGGCGGCCCCATATTAACGAGCGCCCACCCACAACATCAGCGCGAATCCAGTCAAAGGGTTTCTCACCGTCGCGGACGTAGGGGTTTTCTTTGTCGTTATTAAAAAATTGCCGCGAGGTCTCGCTAAAGGCATAACTCGTACTTTGAACCGGATATTCTTGTTCGTACAAATCGCGCGGGCGCTTACCCTGATATGGCAGCTTCCAATCTGGGGCGTGTTCACCCAAATAACCAACGCCGTGTTTGAGATCTTTACCGCGCTCTAGCACCAGCACTTTCAGGCCTTTCTCGGTGAGTTCTTTTGCCGCCCAGCCACCGGTAATACCAGAGCCAATCACGATAGCATCGAAATCATAATTTTTGGTTTTCAACATTCTGGTAATCCTTAGATGAAGGGCGTGGCCCAACTGCTATCGTCTTTCTCTAATGCGCGGTGGCCATCAAATTCCATCGGCATGGCCTCGTAGCGCAGCACCTGCGTTGATCCGACCTCCGAGGTAAAAAAGCCCCAAATCGTGAGTTCTTTTAGCTGGCAAATAAAGGGGGCATCACTGATAAAGTCGCGCATGGCAGCGCTGCCCATGTCGTACCAGCGGGTATCACCGGCTACAGCTTCAAGCTCGCTCAACACATCGCTGCGGTCCTTTTGCGACAGCTTTTCAAAGGGCTGTTGGTAGTTTTGTTGCACGGACACTATCAAATTTTCAAAGCCTTCCAGAAAGATACTGCGCTCTGCCTCATTGAGCCATTCAAAAACCATGAGCTCGACAAAGCGCGGGACGCCGGCGTCTATGGCACCGGGCGTGTCGGTACGGGGAATAATAGTTTCCGTCAGCATAGCCAGTGTGGCCTGCTGAGCTTTACTCAAATAATGGGCGGCTTTGGCAATATAATTGGGCGCGGTAGCCAAATAAGTTTTTTGCTCTACACTCAGTGAAAACCCAGCCTGACTGGCAGTGACACCGCCAATCAACAGCGCGGCACATTCCAGAAATTGTCTGCGATTCATGCTTACCTCCTTAGGCTAGCTTTCAAAAATTCCCACCACGGCAAAGCCGTTAGTACGCCCGCCATCAGGCAAGCCAGCCATTGATAATCCCAAACTCCGAAGTAATACGCCACCGCCTTAAAGCCACTGTAAAAATAGTAGATAAAACCTACACCGCTCAGATGGTATAACTCGTAGAACAGCCACGCAGTCGGCTCCAGCAGGCTATACAGGTAGACCGCCAAGGCCGCACCCAGCGCTAGGCGACGCGGTGCGGGCCGCAGTGTTCGCTTATTCATTATCGGGACAATCTCCGTTGCTACTGTAGCGATCCGGCAACGCCACCCGTGGCGACGTAAACAAAAGAATTAAACACGCAGGAAGTAAACGTTTACAGTGACTCAAAGGCAGGCCAGCAAGTCAAGCCTGCCGGCGGTGCTCGCGGACACCACCCTAAGCCAAACGTCGCTTACCACTCATAATTCACACTAAGGCCCATCACGCGATCTGCATCTGAGGGCAGAAAGTGGGCAATATCACGGCGATCGTTAACCAGACTCAAAGGGAAAAACCCAACCACATAACTCTGGGCGAACAGGTTGTTGACGTAGGCCGCAATTTCCAGCTTATCGCCCATGCCGCGCCAGCCGCCGCGCAAGTCCCAAATTGAATAGGCCTCCTGAACGGCCAGTGGGTGCTGCTCAGCACTGAATTGGATGTCGTCCAGCCAGCGTCCACCGAGCTGCAGGTAAGCCATGCTGTCGCCGCTGGGCAGCGGCTTTTCATAGCGCCCGGTAATCGACACACTTTTCTCCGGGGCATTCGGCAAAGCACCGCCGGCGACGTCCTGGCGGTCGCAGCGGCCGTTACCGTTAACATCTTCACCGCCGCTTTCGCCGAGCTGCTGCCCCACAAAGCACTGGGTCACGAATTCGATAAATTCGGCTTTGTTGTAGAGGAAGGAGCCAAAGACAAACAGGGTTTCCGATACCTGAGCTTTGAAATCTACCTCAAGGCCTCGGGTTTCCAATTCCCCCGCATTGGCCAGTCGAAATTGCGCGGCCGGCACCAGGTTGGTCGGACTGGCGTTGTCGCCAACATCAACAATTTGCGCCTGAAAATCTTTAAAATTCGTCTGAAAAATGGCAAGGTTTAACTCAAGCCGGTTGTCCAGTAAACGCATTTTTGCGCCCAATTCAAAAGCCAGCGCCGTTTCGGGGTCGACCGGATTAGCAAAAGCCGCCACAAGATCGCTGTTCGCCAAATCAAAGGCACCACCGCGGTACCCCGTTGAGACAGAACCGTATAGCCTGGTGTTCTCAGACCAGTCGTGGCCGAGAGAGACCGTGCCGATAACATGCTTATCGCGGATGGACGTAGCGGGAATGATGGCCTCACTGGAGGCGATATTAGCGCCGGTCGCATCTTGCGTGGTGTAAGCCCGCGCAATCGCCGACGATGTCAGCTCCTCGCGGATATAGCGGGTACCGGCCGTCAGGTGCCACTCACTATTAACATGCCATGTGAACTGGCCAAAGACACCCAGGTTGGTGGTATCGACGCCACCGTCCGCCAGAGCGTATTGACTGAAACTTTCACCGGGAGCAGCACCCAGTAGCAACAAGCTGGGGGCATCGCGACTTACCGCCGCCGCTACCGCGTCAAAGGGAATATCTTCAACACGGCGCTCGAAGTAATTGTCCAGTCGATTATCGAACCACAGCGCGCCGAGCGTGTACTCAACGTTGTCGCTACCCGTCGAGGTCAGGCGCAATTCCTGAGTCAGGGTTTCAATCGTGCGTTCGCCGCCATTTTTGGTGACGTCTATGCGCGAGCCATCCAAGTCAGGAAACGCCAAATCTCGCTGGATTTCATAGCCGCGCCAACCAGTCACAGACGTTAGCGTGAACCCCTCCAGATCCCAGTTCATAATGACCGAGGCCGCCTGATTGACGGTGTCGGCACGATTCGTTCCGAAGGTCTTCGTTTGGCGATTTTCGTCGCCATAATTAATCTCAGGGCTGCGCGCCGCCTTCTCCGGATTAGCGTTCCTGAAGACGATCGGCGTTGATTCGCCATCAGTGCGCTGGTGCTCAAGACTCAGGCGCAGGTTGAAACTATCGGCCGGGTCCCAACGAAATTTCGTGCGCACACCGAAAGCGTCGAAACTGGGTGTCATGTTGTTCTGGGTAATATCTTCGAGATGTCCGTCAATCGACTTGCGAAAAGCCGTTAGGCGAACCCCCAGGGTGTCGCTCAGAGGACCGCTCACGCCAACGCCAAGCTTGCGCTGATCTCCCGGAAAATTCTGGGTGTTTTCATAATTCAGGCGGGCAAAGCCCTCAAACTCAGGCGCCGGATCCCGGGTAATAACGTGAATTAGCCCAGCGGTAGAATTTTTCCCGAACAAGGTGCCCTGCGGGCCGCGCAACACTTCGATACGCTCGAGATCGGCAAATTCAAAATTAGCCAGCGCTGTTCGCGCCAGCGGCACTTCATCGACCACCACGGACACATTCGGCTCAACGGCGATACTGTATACGTTGGTACCGACCCCACGAATTCGAATAGAGGAGTTTGTGGGGTCGTCACCGGGGGTAAAACGCATAGAGGGCACTAACTTAGTGAGGTCCTCAATATTATCGATTTCCGCATCCTTGAGCAGCTCACGGCCCAGTGCCGTGATGGCCATAGGCACGTCCTGTAGATTCTGCTCACGCTTCTGGGCCGTTACAATCACTTCTTCCAATTGTGGGGCGGCCCACACCGTACTGCTCTGCACTGGCGAAAGTAGCACAACCATTAGCAGCCCTGCCGACAGACGACTTGCCAGCGGTGTCATTTGAGGGGTTTTCATTATTATTTCCCTGTTCAATTTTATTATCCTGCGGCGCTACTGACGCGATTTCTTGCGCAAGATCGCGACCCACCATGTAATCGTTTACATATTTAACAGTATCCACCGCGCAATACAAGCCAGTAACTCCACAGCAGAATGACACGGCACCCAGCCGCAGGCGGCCACAACAACCACGGTCAGCACCCCAGCCTCTCCAGGAGCACTGACGGAACACTTAAGAAGCAAGGTAATCGTGTACAGATTTGCTCAAATCAGCCAGACTTACCTTTTCAGGCCTCCCCTTACCGCCACTGTTTGCAACGATTAACGCCCTACCCCGGAGAAAGCAGTCTTATGAAATTGGGCATGAATCTTTTCTTGTGGACCGGTCACGTCGGCGGCGAGCACTTTCCGCTGTTTAGCCAACTCGCCGAAACCGGATTTAGCCTGATTGAAATTCCCAGGTCCGACTACAGCCCCTCGGAAGTACGTCAACTCAACACCGAGCTCGACGGTCTTGGTCTGAGTCGAACGGTGGCCACCATACTCGACGAACGCTGCAACCCTATTTCACCCGATGCGCGGATTCGCCAAGCCGCGCTAGGCAAGCTACGGGCCGATATTGACCTCACTGCGGCCTTGGGCGCCGAGGCCCTGATCGGCCCCATCCATTCGGCGCACAAGCTGTTCAGCGGGACAGGTCCCACCGCGGAGGAAGTTAAGTGGTGTACTGAAATTTTACGAACGGCCGGCGAATACGCCGCGACACTCAACATCGAATTGTGCGTTGAATTTCTCAACCGCTTTGAATGCTATTTTCTCAACAACTGCCAGCAAGCCAACACCCTGGTAAGCGGCATCGGTCTGAACAACGTCGGCGTCTTGTTTGACACCCACCACGCCCAAATCGAAGAAGCGCATCAGGGCTTGGCTATTGCCGACAATGTCTCTGCGATCAACCACATCCATATCAGCGAAAGTCACCGCGGCACACCTGGAACCGGCACGGTCGATTGGGACGTGGTCTTTAAGGCGATCACAACAAGCGCCTTTGATGGACGCGTCGTCATCGAAGCATTTGGCACCCGCGACCACGGCATCGCCCGCGCGGTTAATATATGGCGCAATTGTTTTAGGTCAGAACAGGAGGTCTACAGAGAAGGCTTCAGCTTAATGGCTGCGGCGCTGAAGCGGCCAGCGTAGTGTACGTCCGTAGAAACGGGGTTGAACCCTTTCCACTCGAACGACAAAGTGCTTTTTTTGTCTTTGGCAGGAAAAGACAAAGTCTTGGTGGTAGACCGGCAAAGCCGGGAAATACTAGGGGAGTATGAGACAGGGTCTGCGCCAGATGGGATTGGCTATTCGCCACTGGTCCTGAAATAATATTTGTTCTTAGCTTGTCACCAGATAGATGCTTTAGGTGTTGGTATCTAGCAGATGTTTTAAAGCCGCTTCCAATTTAGGATGTTGCAGTTCAAACACGATCTCATTGTATTTTTTTGATCGAACATCGCTACTCGAAAGTAATGCCGCATCGGCCATTTCCCCGAACATAAGCCTTGCAACAGGCGCCGGTATTTTTGGCAGGCGAAAACGGCGACTGGCACTGCTCAAAGCTTGTGAGAACTCATCACTTGTGGCGGCGCTATTGGAGACAAAATTAATAGGGCCCTTCAATTTTTCATCGGTTAAAACAAGTTCGATTAAACGCACAACGTCGTGAATACTCATCCAGCTTATCTTTTGCTGTCCGCTGCCAATAGCCCCGACAACAGCTAGGCGCATAGGTAAAAGAAAATTCTTCAATACGCCGCCAGTGACGCTAAGGATAATACCGAAACGCATATGAATGGTGCGAATACCTGAAGAGGTGGCAGCCGATGTGGCGTTTTCCCAGCGCCTAGCAACTTCCGCAAGAAAGTCAGTGCCAGCGGGACTAGCCTCAGTGGCATAGCTTGTGGGAGTGGGGCCGTAATACCCGATAGCAGAACCGGACAGATACACTGCAGGTTTATTGCTTAGTTTAGCTAAGCTTTCACTCAAAGCTTTAGTTAATAACTCTCGGCTCGAAATAATTTCATTCTTTCGTGTCTCGTTCCAGCGTTTGTCCGAGATGCTGGCACCAGCGAGATTAATGACGCCAAAGAGAGATATTTCTGGATCTAAGTGCACAACTCCCGCTTGCTTGTCGTAGAAAAAGGGGCCGTCAAGGCGGCCATTGCGCAGTAGAGGATAAACTCGATAGCCGGAAGCTGATAAAGATTTAGCTAGAGCTTTACCAATCATTCCAGAGGCGCCTGTTATGAGAATGTTCTTTTGATGAGTAAGCATTAAAGGTCTCGCTGTTCTGGCAATTCGAATTAACTGTCTATTTATCTATAGTGGCAAGATTATTGCCGGGGTGGCCGCTAACTTCAAACATAACCTCGTTATGACGCATGAATGGCGGCATAAAAGGAGGGCTATACGCGGCAAATTCCGCTTCAGATATGATTTCAATCCCTTGCTTTTGGATGGCCGACTGTAAAAGTGCCGATTGCTTGTCAAAATTTCTGTGTGTCCACTTTCCTGAATATCGGATTACTGCATTTAATCTTGATGGGATTTCCCTTAATGAGATGCTTTCGTTGCTTGGAATTGGTGCCGTATCGATATTGAATTTACTTGGCAACATAAATGCCACGGACCAGCCTAGATCATTCTTGCCCTGCTAAACTGGCGATGCCATCGCAATTCTCTTACTCTCGACTTCCGTCAGCGGAATTTGCTGTACTGGGGCGGTCAGATCAATTGCTGTCTTGCTTACATTCTCTCCACT
>JBLHMO010000116.1:0-9925 GCA_047622145.1 Paracoccaceae bacterium
TCGCCTAAACGGCTGCTGAAATCTTTGTGATCGCTGCGAATGCCCGTGTCAACGATGTAGGCGTGCACACCCTTGCCGCTATAGGTATAGGTGAAGCTCTTGTTGAGGGGAAGGCCAGCCTGATCGATGCGGTCTAAGCCCCAGGTGGCATTGGTCTGCGTTTCTGGTTTGTCCCCGGCAGGAGAGGCTTGGGCGGAAGAGGAGGCTTGGGGCGTAGCGGCTTGGCCAAGCGATATGCGCTGAATGGCATCCTGCTCAACATACTTCACCGCCTTGTCCAGACTGAGGGCGCTTATTTGCGCTTTATTCAGGTAGGCGGCAAATCCGTTCAGTACGCTAGAGAAATTCAGATCCGCCTGACCGCCATAGCTTCGCATTAGCGTGTTGGCGCTGCGGGTGACATTGAGCCCGTCCTTGAGGACGACTATATAGCGGTTGGGCAGGGCGTCCGACACTTTCAATAGCGTGCCTGCATCAGTGCCGGGAAGGACTTCAGTAAGGGCTTGCGCAGGCTTGTTGACCACCTTGTCTACGCTGTCAAACAAACCCGCGGAGAGTGGGCCAGACAGTAGTAGGGCGAAGATAGTGCGACTGACAAATACTTTGTTATTGACCATTTTCTCTTTCCATTTCATTTTTGACCGCTTGTTAGCTTCCAGTCGCAGTTGGACTGGGAAGCCGTCATACATATCGCGTGTGCTGGAATATGCTAACGTGAACTGCACGGAATATCACCCTGCGCTGTAAGCGATTGCGCGAACCGGCGCGATCGCGACCTTTGCACTGTTAATATTGGCTGGAATGACATTGTTGACGTGCTCGGGGTAGGTACATTTCACGATGCAACAACACACATCGGTTAGCTACCGTTAGCCATTACTAAAAATGCGCTAACTATCTGATATGCGGACTTGGTTTTTCTCAAGGGTGGGCTGATGTCGAAGTTGCTGGAACCTGATCGAAATAACCAAGTGATCTGGTTTTCCTGGGTATTTGTTGTCGCTTTCTTTGTTTTGGATCTCCTTATTCCCCCCGCGATCGCGGTGGGAACACTCTATGTCATTGTCATTTTTATGCTCGCGCAGTCAGAGCGCCATGAGCACTTAGTGTCCGTTGCCTGTCTTTGCGTGACCCTGGTCATACTGGATACCTTTGCCAGCGGACCAGATCAGATCAGCTGGGGCATGTTGGCAAACCGCGTAATGTCGGTGCTGGCCATCGCCATTGCGACCGCACTGTTGTTACAACAAAAAAACTTGCGGGAGCAGGATAAGGCCAAGGATATACTGTTTCGAAACCTGCTTGAGTCGGCCCCCGACGCCGTTGTCATTGTCAATGAGCGGGGCCTTATTGAGCTTACCAACAAACAAGTGGAAGTTTTGTTTGGCTATCGCAAGGCGGAATTGATTGGGCGGCACGTGGAAATGTTAATTCCGCAGCGCTATGTCAAAGACCATTCTCGCCACAGGAAGGGCTACTTTGAGGCGCCAGCGGCGCGCTCAATGGGGCAAAACTTTGATCTTTTTGCACTCAAGAGTTCTGGCGATGAATTTCCGGTCGAAATCAGCTTAAGTCCGCTGCATACCGATCAGGGTTTATTAGTCTCTGCGGCGATACGCGATGTAACCGAACGCAGGGAAGCAGACGAGAAGTTTCGCGATCTTTTGAATTCGGCGCCGGACGCGATGGTAATCGTCAACCAAGCCGGTGATATTGAACTCGCTAATAAACAGACTGAAATATTGTTTGGCTACGGCAGTGAGGAATTGGTTGGCCAGAAAATCGAAACGCTGCTGCCGGAACGGTTTCAGGGAAAGCATACCGGCCACCGCCAGAGTTTTTTCAATTCACCCAATGTGCGTGGTATGGGGCAGGGGCTGGAACTATTCGGGCAGAAGAAAGACGGGTGTGAATTCCCCGTTGAAATCAGCCTAAGTCCGCTCGAAACCAAAGCCGGATTGTTGGTGTCTGCTGCCATTCGAGATGTCTCCGAGCACAAGGGCAAAGAACGGGAACTCAGTCGTTACGCGCGGCAGTTGGAGAGTAAAAACAAAGAACTGGAGCAATTTGCTTATATTGCATCGCATGACTTACAGGAGCCTTTGCGTACAATTTCCAGTTTTGTCGACTTGTTGGTGGAAGATTACGGCGACAAAATGGAAGCGGAGGCGGACACTTATCTAAACTATATTTCCGATGCGTCACATCGAATGACGCAGCTCATCAAAGGCTTGCTGGACTACTCGAGAATCGGCAGCCAGTCTCAGCTTAGCGAAGTGGATTGCGGGCAACTACTGCTTGAAATCACCAAAGATCTGGACGTTGCTATTGCTGAACAGGGCGCAGAAATCAGTTGGTTGGGTCTGCCTACGCTGGTGACTTATGGCAGTGAACTTAGGCAGCTACTACAAAACCTGATTGCCAACGCTATAAAATTTCATTCGCCGGGAGCGAAACCCATCGTACAGGTTAGCGCAAAGCTCCATGCAGGCATGTGGAAGATTACGGTGACTGACAATGGTATCGGTATCGAGGCGCAGTACATGGAACGTATTTTCATGATTTTCCAGCGACTGCATACCCGACAAGAATATGAAGGTACCGGTATAGGTTTGGCTCATTGCAAAAAGATTGTCGAGTTGCTTGGCGGTTCTATCTGGGTCGAATCCGTACCGGGAGAGGGTAGTCGCTTTCATTTCACCGCAGCCGACCGCTGGCTTGAATGGGAGGACGTTGATGCAGGTGCTTGAGTCTATACTGCTGATTGACGACGATCATCCGACAAATTTTTTGCATGCCCGAGTGCTGCGCAAAATCGGCTACAAGGGCGAAATACATGAAGCCTATAACGCGGAGAAGGCATTGGATTTTCTGCGCAGCGACAGCGCCCGGGCGGCAGAACACTCATCGTCTCCCGTCCAGCTTATCTTTCTAGATTTGAATATGCCACGTGTAAATGGCTGGGAGTTCCTCGATCTGTATTCTCAGGAATTTACGTCTAACGAGCACATAATCGTGGTCTTGACCACCTCGCTAAACCCCGATGACGAACGACGCGCTTACAATTCGCCGCTTGTGAAGGCCTTTCACCGCAAGCCCTTGGCTGGGGAAATGGTAAAGGACCTTGTTCAGGCTGATTTCATCGCATTCTGGACAGTAAATTCTTGCGCCTCAGGCATAACACCAACTGACTAGATGGCGCCTTACTTTTGGGAATTTTCCGGGGTGGTTGCACAATTTGATCATGGACTTATACTATGCGTGTAGGCTTCAACAGCACTCTATTTCGTCCGATGGCGCTGGTATGCCTAATGGTAGCGACTGTTTCGGCCTGCAATATCGATAACCGCAATATTGCGACGGAGTCATCGTCAGAGCCGCCCCCGAAACAATCTCCATCCCATGCCGAGCCTTTGGCGGCGCCACTTGCCAAGCCTCATCAAAAACTGGGCGTTGAGATGCATTATTTAGTCCAACATCGAGGTGCAGGTCTGCTGAAGCAGGCGCGTGAGCGCGAGCTAATGGTGAAAGATGGGCTTTTGCGTGTGCAGTTGGCCTATGAGGGGCGCGAAGCTGATTTAGTAGCCGTCTTGGAGGGCTTGCAGACACCCATTGTGCACCGATTTGTTAAATTTCAGCGACTTGATATCGGTTTGCGCTCCTACAAAGATTTGGATGCCGTGATCAGTTTACGTGCTGTTTATCGTATCGAGGCGATGAGCTCCCCCATTTTACGAAATAACCCCCCATGATCCACTTCAGAATTTTTGGCGTTCTTGTCGGACTGATTTTTCTTAACCCCAGCCTTCCGGCTGCAGAGTGGACTAACCCGAAACTTCGTGCCCAGCAGGCCGAGATTGGGTCCAGTGTTTTATTGCAACCACTGGAGCAGTTTTTCAAAGGGTCGGATGCCAAAGCCACTTTAGACGGCGGGGTGGCTAGACGGGCGGTCCCGCGAAAGCCAATTTCACTTAATTTGCAGTTGGTCGATGTGGACGAGGCTTTGCTCACACAAATACGCAGCCTTGGTGCTGAAATTCACTTCTTCTCAGCGAAGTATCGTGCTCTCACGGTAACGGTCACAGATTCGACGCAGTTGTTGGCCATTACTCGCATGGCCGGGGTTATTTCCGTCGCGGGTCGAGAACCGCATATTAGGCGCGCTGGCACGGTGAGTAGCCGTGCACCCGCGGCACTGCGTGTGGCGCCACTTAGATCTGCTGGTCATGATGGCGGCACCCGAGTACTGGGTATCTTGTCGGACAGTTTTGCCCGCAGCGCCAAGGTTAGGGACGCTGATACCTCACCCGCTGCCGGCTTGTCGGGTGTATTGCAGGGCAGCCGCCCCCAAGACAGCGGCAACTTGCCGGCTGTTATCCAGCTACTCCAAGACGGTGAAGCTGATGGCACTGACGAAGGTGCAGCAATGGCTGAGCTGGCCTATGACATAGCACCCGGGCTGGGTATCACATTCCACAGTGCAGGAAATTCGCGAGCAGCGTTTGCCACAGCTATAGATACCCTCTGCGATGGCAGTAACGCCAATGTCATTGTTGATGATATCGGTTTTGTGCAGGAAGCCTATTATCAAGATGGTCTGGTTGCGCAGGCGGCGGCTGATTGTGTCGCGCGAGGTACAAGTTTTGTCAGTGCGATTGGCAATGACGGTGACCGTGCCTATCGGCAGATCTATGTCGATATTAATCCGGCTTTGGATGATGCTCCCGCATCACCGCCGTTAAGCCCCACGGGGGTTGATCTACACGATTGGGGCGGTGGCGACGGCTTTCTTGAGATTGAAGTTCCTGCTGGAGGGCGGCTCATCGTCGTATTGCAATGGAATCAGCCTCACGCCAGCGTCAACAGCCGCAATGGTTCACAGATTGATTTGGATTTGTATGCGACCAGCCAGGCAGAGGTCGCCGCCTTGCAGCCACTGGGCTTAGGTCATGTTGACCGCAGTGTCAGCGTCCAGGGTGATACTGGGCAACCACTGGGAGATGCAGTGGAGTTTTTGATACTAAATGCTGATGCCGGGGCGGCCACGACATTTTTCATTGCGATTGATCACTACCTAGGCTCACAGGAATCCATTCCTCAAAATTCAGCTACACCGCTGGAGTTCCGCTTAGTTTTTCTCGGTGACCTAAGCCGTGTCGAATACCCATTTAATGGATCTCCGGCTTGGGGGCATCCACTTGCCGAGGGGGTTATTAGCGTTGCTGCCGTTCCTTGGTGGGAGGCACCAGATTATGCTCCTTCGCAATTAGGCTCAAACGCTATGGCCGCGGAACCCTTTAGCTCGCGCGCCGGGAATGTTGCCCTACAGTTTGACCGCATAGGAAACTTTGCGCCGGTGTCACGATTTGCACCGACCTTGTCAGGTGTTGACGGCAATAATACAAGTTTTTTTGGACGTGATTTTACTGCTAATGCCAGCCCCGGTTTCGGTGAGCCAGACGGGGCCCCAAATTTTTTTGGCACGTCGGCGGCAGCACCCAACGTGGCAGCGGTGATTGCACTCATTCAAGAAGCTTTTCCTAGTCTAACACCGCGACATATTGCCGATGGGCTTATTGCTACAGCGATCGATGTAAGTGGCGGCCGAGCACAAGTCGGAACCGATGATGTGAGCGGTGCCGGTTTGATTGATGCCAGTGCCGCAATGAGTTTCTTTCAAGCTAACCCACCGCAAAGTACTGACAGCGTGCCCGCTGCCACTGCGGCGGCGGTTAGTGGGGGCGGCAGAAGCAGTGGCGACGGAGGCGGTTGTTTTATCGCGACGGCTGCCTACGGTAGTTACTGGACAAAAGAAGTGCGTTTACTGAGAGAGTTTCGCGACAGAACATTGCGCCGGTCACCACCGGGACGCTGGCTAATAGAACAATACTATCGAGTGTCACCACCAATCGCCGAGGCCATTCGCGATAGCGATCGTATGCGTGCGTTGGTGAGATATAGTCTGACAGCGGTTATCTGGACTATTCAATCGCCATGGATTGCGCTTGTGTTGCTGTTGACCTTGATCCTGCTCTGTCGCACATTAGTTCGCTCAGTGAGGCCTATAAATATAAGTTCGAAATTGAACTTGGCTAACTCGGATTGAGCTAGGGTAAGCCTGAACAGTTCGGTACAGTGCCCGTTCAACAGAGAAAGCGAATTCTTTATGCAGCAATTAAAAAGACGAAGCCTGCTCCAGCAGGCTTTTTTTTCTGTAGTTTCTATTGGTATTGCGCCAGCTTTTGCTGCAAGTCAGAGCAACACCTCGGCTCGTACGTGCGCGCCAGTATCGGGCCGACATCAAATAAAGCTGCCGACAGGGCGGCTCTCAAACTTGGGTGGATTGCGTGCGGTTGACGGCCTTGGCATTGCCTTGCCCGAGGGTTTTAGCGTTCGCAAGCTTGCGGAGGCGGGGGAGCGGGTGCCGACTCCGGCAGGGCTCAAATCCCACAGCGGGTATAAGTGGCACACCTTTCCAGACGGCGGGGCAGTGATTGCGAGGCCTGACGGTGGCTGGGTCTACACGTCGAATTCTGAAATCCCATTGTTACCACTCGGCGGCTGCGGCGCGCTGGCGTTTAATGCCGATGGTGTCGTTGTGAACGCTTATTCAATCTTGAAAAGAACCACTCAGAATTGCGCCGGTGGTGTGACACCCTGGCGGACCTGGATATCGTGTGAGGAGTGTAAAGATGGATTGTGCTGGGAGTGCGATCCTTTCGAGCCCGGCCAAGGTCTTGCGAAGCCCGCATTGGGCCGCTTTGCTCATGAAGCCATTGCGGTGGATGCACTACGGCACACGGTCTATCTCACGGAAGACATCGGCGACGGCCGTTTTTACCGCTGGACGGCGGCAGCTGAAGACCTTGACGACAATGGAAGATTGTCGCTGGAGCAGGGCCTGCTCGAGGTTATGAATATCGAGGGCTTTCACGATGATTGCTACCCACACCCCGATGCCTTTGTGCAAGGACAGCTCCACGTCAGCTGGATAGCCGCAGAGCAGGCGAACGAGCAGCAAGACAAAGTTCGGGCCCAACTACGATCACAGCGATCGATCGTGCCTGGAACAGTTTTTCTGGGAGGTGAGGGCTTGTGGGCCTATAAAGTGCCGCTCTCAACGGCCCAGACATTGCGTCCCCATTCTTCGGCCAAGCCAGTGGACACATTGATATTTTGGACCACCAAACTCGATAATCGGGTGTGGGTGTTGGACGTTGCCAATCAGCTCGTTGAGCTGGTCTTTGACAACAGCGAGATGGCTGTTCCCTTCGAGAGTGTGGACAATCTGACCATCAGCCCCTGGGGTGATATTCTGGTGGCTGAAGATCCGCCCCATCGCGATGTGGCGAGATTGATGGTGGTGTTGCCAAATAAAGGTGCCGTGCCGCTGTTGGCGATTCATCACGCCGGGTCGGAAATTTGCGGCCCGGCGTTTAGTCCAGATGGGGCTAGGCTTTATTTCAGTTCACAGCGCTACAACCATGGGGGCGGTACCTTTGAAGTGCTGCTACCGAGCACTGTCTGGGCTGCTACCGACGCCCAAGGCTGACTTTATCAGTCAGCGCCGCTTCTCTTGAGTGGACGATGATCTGATATAACGTGCAGGTCGCGCTGGGGAAAGGGTACACAAATACCCACATCACGAAAGGCGTCGTCAATAGCGTTTAGATAAGTGCCTTTAACCAGTCCGGGGCGTGATGAGAATTCCTGTTTGGTCCAGACCAATAGATCAAAGTCGAGGCTGGAATCGCCGAATGCCTTCATGACAACCTGCGGCTGTCGCTCTGGCGTGTCGGCCAAGGTCATCTCCTGAGCTAGTGCGGCAGCTATGACGCTTTTTGTCATTAGGTCTTTATCGGTACCGTAGGCGACACCGAAGGGAACCCGGTGTCGAGAGAAATTATCGGTGTGGGTAAAGTTGGTGACCTTACCGTTCACAAACTCGGAATTGGGAACCAAAATTTCGGAATTTTCGACGGTTGTAATGACCGTCGCGCGTACCCGAATTTCCGACACGACGCCCAAGACGCCGCTGTCCAACTGCACAAAGTCACCTACTTTAAGTGATCGCTCTAGCAGGATGATCAAGCCCGACACAAAGTTACTAACGATGGCTTGCAAGCCAAAACCAATACCGACTGATAGCGCAGACACGATCAGTGCAAGCTTGCCGAAATCGACGCCCATCACCGAGAGGCCTATCAGTGAGCCTGCAATCAACACGAAGTAATGTGCAAAGCGTTCCAGGGTGTACAAAGAGCTGGGGGTCAGTGCGTAGCGTCCGCGATTAAGGGACTGGACGCTCTTTTTCAGCAGTCGCGCGACGTAAAGCGAGGCGATGACAACGGCAATGCCAGCCAGAATTGAGGCGAGAGTCACAGGCCCTTTGCCAAGATCTACCAGTGGGTAGCGCAGCAAACTCATAAAATGAGACAGGTTGATTTCGCTCATGGAGTAATCACTCATATTACTGCGGTTCGAGTCGGACAAGGCTGGGGGTTAAGCCCTTGTTGGTTGCTGCTGGAACGGATTCTTTACAGTTCGAGCTGCGAGGCACATTGGATACAGAGGCTCGCGACAGGATCTGCCAGTAAACGCTCGTCGGCAATGGACTGGTCGCATTCCAGGCAGAAGCCATAGCTGCCATCATCTATCGCGTCCAGAGATCTTGCAATGGCCTTCAGCAGCTTCTGCCGTCGACGTCCGGTTTCGATAGACATGGCCTGAGCTTGCAAGGCATCCATTCGTGACAGCCGGCCGACACTACTTTGATCCAGTACTACTGTGCCTGCAGCCTCTAAGCTGCTCGCTTCGGTCTGGTTCAAATCCTTACGCATGGCGCACAATTTGTGTCGAAGATCTTTATTATTCATACTTGCAGCCTATCATTGCAATACCGTGGTCGGTAATATTAAGTGGATAAATGGTAACGCCCGTCGCGCTCCGAAACCGAGTCAAAAACAGCTACACTACCGGCTGCCTGGTCCCCATCGTACCCGCTCTAGGGCCAGTAATAAGCCAGAGTCTAATCCCAACCTTAACCCTGCTTTTCGGATACCAATATGGCTGCTATTGAATTTACCCTGAACGGCCGCGAACAGCGGCTAGACGTTGAAGCCGATACACCACTACTGTGGGTTATACGCGAAGAACTGGCACTCACCGGCACAAAATTTGGGTGCGGCAAGGGTCTCTGTGGAGCATGTACGGTTCATCTAGATGGCCAAGCCATTCGCAGTTGTAGTTATCCGGTCAGTCTAGCGGCTGGTAAAAATATTCGAACTATAGAAGGCATTGCACTGTCCTCGGAGCAACTCCACCCGGTTCAACAGGTTTGGCTGGAAGGCAGTGTGCCCCAGTGTGGCTACTGCCAGTCTGGGCAGATCATGGCCGCGGTGGCGTTACTGGAGCGTAATAGCGTGCCCAGCGATGTCGAAATCGATCGTGCCATGAGCAACATTTGCCGCTGTGGTACCTACCCGCGTATACGTACAGCAGTGAAGCGAGCATCAGAATTGATGCAAGGGCAGGCCGTGGTTGGCTACTTCGAGCCCAAGGAGCAGTTGTCATGAGTCTGAGCCGACGGGAGTTTTTTAAAGGAAGCGCCACGATTGGAGGCGGCGTTGCGATTGGTTTGACCCTAAGCGGCTGCGGCGGGCAAGCGGCATACCCGGGAGCGAGCACGGCGGATTTGCGCCCGAATGCCTTTCTGCAAGTACGACCTGATGGCGCCGTGGTATTCCAGTTGCCGCGAGCCGAGATGGGGCAGGGCGTATACACCGGCCTGACCACGCTCGTCGCCGAAGAGTTGTCGATGCCGGCGTCAGATATTGTTATTGAGCATGCTTACTTTCACCCCGATTTTCGCGATCCCGAATTTAGCATGATGATGACGGGCGGCAGCGCGTCACTGCGCAACAAT
>JBLHMO010000117.1:0-9892 GCA_047622145.1 Paracoccaceae bacterium
GACGATACCATCCACTTTTTAAGCAAGTATCTACGCGCACGCCGCGAGCAAAAATTCTCGCCCGCAGAGGCCATCGTTCACACCTTTCGCACAGTCGGCTCGGCCTTGTTGGTGACGTCGCTGACATTGACGCTGGGCTTTCTAGTACTGTGTTATTCTGCTTTTTATCCCACTGCGAGTATGTCCTTGCTCACCGTAATGGGCATTGCCTGTGCTCTGATTACGGACTTTTTCCTGTTGCCGGTTATTTTACTGTGGGCAGATCGCGAACCTGAACCTTCAACCGAGGCCGGCTATGAAAGCTCTACGCCCTAAGCGCTCACTGCTGACTGCGCTAATCTTTACTGTTTCAGCACTGAGTTTTGCACAAGACCAAAATCTAGCTGTCGAAGAAAAAGGCTTGGCAATTGCCCGCGAAGCCGATCGACGCGACGCCGGCTGGCGCGATTCCACGGCCACGATGATGATGGTGCTGCGCGACCGCCAAGGTCAGGAATCCACACGAAAAATGCGCAGCAAGGGACTTGAAGTTGCGGACGACGGCGACAAGAACCTGATAGTTTTTGATGTGCCGCGCGATATTCGCGGCACCGCCTTGCTGACTTTTAGTCATAAAACGGGAGACGACGACCAGTGGCTGTATTTGCCCGCCTTGAAAGTCGTTAAACGGATCGCCTCCAGTAATAAATCCGGCCCGTTTATGGCGTCCGAATTTTCCTATGAAGATATTTCGTCTCAGGACGTCGAAAAATACAGCTACAAATTTCTGCGTGACGAAATGCTCAATGGGCTCAATTGCTTTGTGATCGAACGCGTTCCTGTCAATCAAGATTCCGGATATTCGCGGCAGCATGTGTGGCTGGATAAAGCCGAGTATCGCGTACAAAAAGTTGACTACTACGATCGTAAGCAGAGCCACCTGAAAACCCTGACCTTTCATGACTATCAGCAGTACCTCAACAAGCACTGGCGTGCGGCACGACTGGAAATGACGAATCATCAAACCAAGAAAAGCACAACCTTGGGCTTTCAGAATTATCAGATTGGCACGGGTATGGACCACCGCGACTTCAATCAATCCGGCCTCGCGAGAATGCGTTAATCGTGCGCCCAAGCCTAATTTTGATCTCGACATTGGCACTGGCCGCTGGCTCTGGCACTACGCTGGCTCAGTTTTATCAGCGTATCGAAACCGATTTACAGTTCGAACTGCGCGGCTATACGCAAGATGCCTTGTTCAGTGAGCAGAAAGATATCCAAGCCTCTGCGGCCATCAGTCCTGAATGGTATGGCGAGTGGGGAGGTGGTCAGAGCAGTATAACGGTCACCGGCTTTGCCCGTGTCGATGCCGCCGATGACGAACGCAACCACACCGATTTCCGCGAGCTGCAGTGGCAGGGCCTGATCGGTGCCTGGGAAATCCGCTTTGGTCTATCCCGCGTTTTCTGGGGTCGCACAGAATTGTTGCATCTGGTCGACACCATTAATCAGGACGACGCGCTCGAGAATATCGACGGCGAGGACAAACTCGGGCAGCCGATGTTGCGGCTGAACTATGTCGCCGAGAACGGAAACAGCAGTCAATTATTCATATTGCCGTATTTTCGTGAGCGCCGATTTAGCGGCGAGCACAGCCGCTTGCGGCCGCCTATCGCCGTTGACGACAGCAACCCCCTTTACGAGTCCAATGCCGAGCAAGAACACGTCGACTGGGCGCTTCGCCATCAGGGTTGGGTAGGGGGGCTGGATTATGGCCTAGCTTGGTTTTCCGGTACCCAGCGCGACCCAAAGTTCGTTCAAGGTGCGATGGTGATCAATCCCGGCAGCACCGCGCTTGCTCCAACTCCACTGCTGGCAGGTTTGATTCAGTTACTGGCCCAGAGTGACAGCGGTCTACTTACACCAGCTAGCGGCCAGCTCGTGTCGCTTCGTCCCTACTACGGGCAAATGGATCAATTCAGTCTTGACGGCCAATACACGACGGGAAGCTGGTTGTGGAAACTTGAAGCGCTGTGGCGCAAGGAATATAACCACCGGGGCACCGCCAGTAACTCGGTCATTGAAGCTCGGGATACGTATTCCGCCGCGACAGTCGGTCTTGAATACAGCTTTTACGGCGTGTTCGAGTCGGCCAGCGACGTCACTACGGTCGTCGAATATCTCTGGGATGAACGCGGACTAAATGGCGGCAGTGGTTTTCAAGACGATGTTTTTGTCGGCGCGCGCTGGGCGGCTAATAATGCGTTGAATAGTACGCTGTTGGCCGGTGTGGTGTTTGATCGCGACGTTGAGAGCCAGTTTTACAGTATTGAGTACAGCCGCCGCTTAAGCACTAGCAGTAAGCTCAGCGTCGAAGCGAGAGTGTTTCACAATATCGACGCCAGCGACCTCAATTTTCACCCTGTGCGTTTCGACGACTACCTGCAACTGGAATACAATCGTTACTTCTAAGACGGCACACAAGAACGCAGCTACAAACTACGCGAGCTATCGCCATTGAGATTACCTACGGCGGTTTTATCTTTCTTCCAACACATCAATTTATCACCGTCGGCCATCAGCAAGTCGATGCTCGTGTGTTTAAAACGATCGTATTCAATAACACAGTAAGAAAAGCTGATCTCAGAGTGGTTTCCCGCGGTCGAATTGTAGTATTCCAGCTCTGCTTGAAATCGCCGGATTAAACTTTCAGGGCCTTCCTTATTAGTGTCGGATAGAAAGACTGCAAACTGATCGCCGCCGATGCACGTAAACACGTCCGACCCCCGAAACAATTTCGTCATCAAGTCTGCTATCGCGATAATCGCCTTATCACCTTCAGCGTGACCATTATTATCATTGATCGCCTTGTATTTTTTGATGTCCAGATAGACTAACGAAGAATTCAGATACCTGCGCGCGCTATATTTCAAACTTTTGTTTGCCAACATGATAAAGCCGCCACGGTTGCTGATTCCACTCAGCTCGTCAATGTTGGCCACTTGTCGTGTCGCCAGTTCGCGCTCCGCTTTGTGCGGCCAAATCTTGCACCGTTTTCAGGTCATCAGGGGGCAGCCCGCGTAAAAACACATATAGGGATTGTCGGTAACCTGAGAATTATCCGCAAAGCGTAGGTCGTTGCTGGCGTCGCCAACTTCAAAGAACTGATCATCGTGAATCGCGTGCCCACAAAAGGAAATATCGCGAGGTAACTCGGTAACATCCACGCCATCACAAGACTTGAACCACTGCCGGTTTTCATCCACCAGGCTCACCAGTGCAATCGGAACATCGAACAGACGTCACGCCAGTCGCGTTAAACAGTCAAAGCGCTCCTCGGGCGGCGTGTCCAGAATATTCAAAGCCTTTAGCGCATCAACACGCCGCGCATCATTGGCAGGAATCTGAGGCGGCTTCATAATGAGTATCCGGAGTCGGTATTAGGCCTATTGACTATAAAAAGTGTACGCCCCAAACGCAATATTATAGAAGTGATAGATATACGGGTAAGCGTGCTGGATTCGTCAACTCGAAGACTGTTTATGCAGTGCAGCCAACGCTTCGTCTTTGCGCAGCCATAAATCCCCCACCCATCGCTGCACCTGCCCGCGAAAGACCTCGTCCTGCAGATAGTCACGGTTTAGTAGATCGGGGGGTATATCAAGAGTTTCGACCCGCACCACCACCCTTTGAACGCGTCCACTCAATAGGCTCCAGAAGCCATACTCTTGGTCAGGATAGTGAATGGTGATATTGAGCAGGGTATGCAGTTTATCCCCCATGGCACCCAACACAAAACCGAGCCCACCGGCTTTAGGCTTTAATAGATAACGGTAGGGCGACTCTTGAGTATCGTGCTTTTTCTGGGTAAACCGCGTGCCTTCGAGAAAATTAAAAACAGCCACCGGGGTGAATTTAAACTTTTCACAGGCTTTACGAGTGGTCTCCAGATCCTTGCCCTTCAATGCAGGATTCTTTTTGACTTGCTCGGCGGTATAGCGCTTCATAAAAGGGAAGTCCAGAGCCCACCATGCCAGGCCTATCACCGGCATCCAGATTAGCTGCTGCTTAAGGAAAAACTTAAGCATCGGCGTTTTTCGCCACAACACTTTTTGCACGACCAAAATGTCTGCCCAAGACTGGTGATTACAGGTAACGAGATACCAATCTCGCAGACTCAGGTCAGCAACACCGTCCACATCCCATTCGATACGATTAAACAGCTGCAGTAGAAAATTATTGAAGCCAATCCATAGCGTTCCAGATTCTATCGCGATACGCGTGCACAGCCTGCGAATAAACGGCACTGGGACTAAGAGTTTTACAAAGGCGAATCCGACGATGGGTACAACCCAGAATAGCGTGGACAGAATAATCAGCAAGAGTACCAAGCTGCCACGCAACCAGTGGGGTAGAAAAGCAAGCACGAAGTTTGTATACCTGTTAGTTATTAGTAGTAGCGAGCTGCAGCGCGAAGTAGGGCACAACGTTGAATAGCAGAATCAGCAGTTTATAGTTGGCCAAAAACTGGAAGTAGGCCTGATTAAGGAAGTCCTCGCTCAGATCAAACCAGCTTCCGTGCACGCGTCGGGGAAAACGGCGAGCCACTGCCAGCGTCACGGTTGCGAACAGCAAGATGCCCATATTAATCAGTGCGCACCAACCTAGGGTGCTAATCAGTATTTCTACCGTCATTCCAGACCCTCGATCAGGGGGGTAGGCCGGTGTTATCCCTGAAAACATTGTAATGGAGCTTGCCGACCAATTACCACGACCAATTTGCGTCTACGCCAGTGCCATAAAAAAGCCGAGTAGAACATACCTACTCGGCCTTTTTAGCACCCAGACGGCTTAGGCGTTTACACGTCTAAGTTGGCCACGTTAAGGGCATTGGTTTCAATAAAGGCGCGGCGCGGTTCAACCACATCGCCCATCAAGGTGGTGAATATCTGATCTGCCGCAATGGCGTCCTCAATTGTGACCCTCAGCATACGCCGGGCTTCCGGATCCATGGTGGTTTCCCACAACTGTTCGGGGTTCATTTCACCCAGACCTTTGTAGCGCTGAATAGTATAGCCACGCTCAGCCTGTTTCATCAGCCAAGCGAGTGACTCGCCAAAGTCGTTCGCGTCCTGCCGCCGCTCGCCGCGTTTCACATAGGCGCCTTCTTCCAGCAGGCCGGATAGCGTCTCACCCAGGTCACGAATTTTTTGATATTCTGAAGACCCTACAAATTCACGAGTCAAGAGATAGTCAGTGCTTACTCCGTGAGCAAGAACCGTGATTTTAGGGCGGAAATAATGGCGCTCGGTATCTTCGTCTACGGTGATGCTGTAACGGTTATGCTTGGCTTCCACGGTCTCGTTCAGCCTGGCTGTCAGTGCCTCGCACCAGCTGGCAACGGCCTCGCGATCTGGCAACATCTCCTGCGTCATGGTCGGTACGTCCATCATTTGCCACAAGGCAATCACCGGGTACACGCGACACAGACGGTCGATCACTTTTTCCACGCCACGGTATTCTCGAACCAACTGCTCCAGGCCCGCGCCACCGATTCCAGGGGCATCAGCATGGACGTGCAGCGATGCATCTTCCAGCGCCGAGTTTGTCAGGTAGTCATTCAGCGCGTCAGCATCTTTCAGGTAGGTGTGCGATTTGCCGCGCGCTATTTTGTAGAGCGGTGGCTGGGCAATAAAAATATGACCATTCTCGATCAACGAGGGCATTTGCCGGAAGAAAAAGGTCAGGAGTAGGGTGCGGATGTGCGATCCGTCAACGTCCGCATCCGTCATGATTATAATGGAATGGTAGCGCAGCTTTTCAAGGTTGAATTCAGATTTGCCAATGCCACAACCCAAGGCGGTGACCATGGTGCCAACCTCGACTGACGACAGCATCTTGTCAAAGCGGGCCTTTTCAACGTTCAAAATTTTGCCTTTCAGGGGCAAAATAGCCTGGGTACGACGATTGCGGCCCTGCTTGGCGCTGCCGCCAGCGGAGTCACCCTCCACTAAGTAAATTTCAGACAGGGCAGGGTCTTTTTCCTGACAATCCGCTAACTTACCAGGCAAGCCAGCAATATCCAGCGCGCCTTTACGGCGGGTCATATCACGGGCTTTGCGTGCCGCTTCACGCGCGCGGGCGGCATCCAGCATTTTCTGAACGATAATTTTGGCTTCACCGGGCTTTTCTTGTAAAAAGTCGGCGAATTTATCGCTCATTGCCTGCTCGACCACGGTTTTGACTTCACTGGATACCAGCTTGTCTTTGGTCTGTGACGAAAACTTCGGGTCTGGCACTTTCACCGAAATGATGGCGGTCAATCCTTCACGCGCATCATCGCCCGTGGTGCTAATCTTGGCCTTTTTGGCAAGACCCTCCTTTTCAATATAATTATTGAGGTTGCGCGTCAGGCCTGCCCGGAAGCCGGCCAAGTGGGCACCACCGTCGCGCTGGGGAATATTATTGGTGTAGCAGTACAGGTTTTCCTGAAAGCCGTCGTTCCACTGCAGAGCCACTTCCACACCGACGCCACCCTCACCTTCGGTCGTGAAATGAAAGACCTCGTTGATGGGGCTTTTGTTTTGGTTGAGGTATTCCACAAAGGCTTTAAGGCCACCTTCGTAACAGAAGGTTTCCTTGTGGCCGCTGCGCTCGTCGAGCAGGTGGATATTCACCCCGGAGTTCAAAAATGCCAGCTCTCGCAAGCGCTTGGCCAACTGGTCGAAGTGAAATTCGATATTGTTAAAGGTTTGTTCCGAAGGGTGGAAGCGCAACTCCGTGCCGGTGACATCGGTATCACCAACCACCGCGAGCGGCGTATCCGGTACGCCATGGGTGTAGGTTTGTTCGTGTACCTGGCCGTTGCGACGAATCGTCAGCACCAGCTTTTTGGATAGGGCGTTGACCACGGATACGCCCACACCATGCAGCCCCCCAGATACCTTGTAGGTATTGTCGTCAAACTTACCGCCTGCGTGAAGCACGGTCATGATGACTTCCGCCGCCGACACGCCTTCCTCATGAATTTCTGTCGGAACTCCACGGCCATCGTCGCGCACAGAAACCGATTCATCCGGGTGAATCGTCACTTCAATCTTAGAGCAATAACCTGCCAGTGCCTCATCAATCGAGTTATCGACGACCTCAAACACCATATGGTGAAGGCCGGTACCGTCATCGGTGTCACCAATATACATGCCGGGGCGTTTGCGCACCGCATCCAAGCCTTTCAATACCTTGATACTCGACGAATCGTACTCTTTAGCTTCGTTCATACTATCCTCTTGAACATCGTAGCCCCCGCAACAGACAGGGGCCATAAAGTTATACTTATTCGTGGGGGGAGACCCCCCCTTGTTTCACGTGAAACCTTTTTAACGCCTGCATCGGCAAACCCTCAAAACAATCCGCCAAATCCGCGGCCTGTATGCTGGTAAAGAACAATTGCATGTCCAGGGCCAGCAAGGCCTGTATTAATTGTCGGCACCGATAGGGGTCTAGTTCGGCCGACAAATCATCGATCAGGAAGACACTCTTTATACCATATTGCGCCAATAACTTCGCCTGTGCGATGCGAATACAACAGATCACGGTCTTTAGCTGGCCCCGCGACAAAACCTCTAAAGCAGGCTGCGAACCGACCCTGATGCGGACATCCGCCCGATGGGGGCCGTGGCGGGTATAACCCAGCTCGCGGTCACTGCTGTCGGACGCCGCCAAACGCTGCGCCAGATTATACTGATGAGTGTCCCAGCCCGCGTGGTAGTGGTAGTCCAGAGACACCGCGGCACTGGCACCAAGGTTGATGTCTTCGTAGGTGGATGCGATGAGCGGCAACAGGCGCTCAAACTGGGCCTGCCGCAGCCCGTGTACCAACTCGCCGCTGCGAACCAGCTCTTCCGTCCAGGGGGCCAGCGCCTTCGTGGCTGGGTTGGCCTGTCGGAGTAGTGCGTTACGTTGCTGCAAGGCCTTGCGGTAACGCCGCCAGGCATCAACAAAGCGGCGTTGTTCCACGTGAAACACTCCCCAATCCAACCATTGCCGGCGAACGTCGGGCGGGCCCTCCAGCAACTGGAAGGCCGCGCTGTCAATGAGCTGCAAGGGGAGCACGCCGGCGAGCTCGCCGGCCGAGCGCAACACCGTGCCGCGATGCTTGACCAGCGGTGCCTTTTCGCCTCGAACCCGGCGAATACCCAGGCGCTCCGGCCCGGTGCTACTCTCGATTTCGCCACTGATGACAAAGTGCTCTTGATCACGACGAATCAACGATTGCCACTTACGGGTGCGGAAGGAGCGACTACTCCCGAGACAATAAATCGCTTCCAGCAGCGACGTTTTGCCGCTGCCGTTTTCACCCACAAACAGCGTAACCCAGCCCAGGCCCTGAAGGTCCACCTGCCCAAAATTCCGGAACTGTTGAATGGAGAGTTTATGCAGCATGGGGTTATACGGGGCGCACAGCGGAACTTGGGGCGGCGGCGGGCACAAAAAAGGGCAGTACGCCGAGCTGCCTCTGGGGGGGGGGGTAGTTTATTTTGGAATAAGCCATTACAGCCGCATAGGCATAACGACATAAGCCGATTCACTGGAATCGGGCTCTTCGAGCAGTGCGCTGCTGTTAGCGTCGGCCAGTGAAATCTTAACGTTCTCACCACCGATAACCGACAACACATCTACCAGATAGCTCACATTAAAGCCTATCTCCAGATCACTGCCCTGATAGTCGACCGCCACCACTTCTTCGGCCTCTTCCTGCTCGGGGTTGTTAGCCTGGATTTTTAGCTCGCCATTGGTGAGTTGCAGACGGATGCCCCGGTATTTTTCGTTGGACAGGATCGAGGTGCGGGCGAAGGCTTGCTTAAGCGCATCACGCGAACCCAATATTTCTTTGGTACTACCCCGGGGCAAGACCCGGTCGTAGTCCGGAAACTTGCCGTCTATCAACTTTGAGGTGAAGGTAAAGCCGCCGGTGACCACTCGGATATGGTTACTACCAATCAACACTTCAGCGTCTTGGCTTTCGTCTATCAGTAGGCGGGCCAGCTCATTAACCCCTTTGCGCGGCACGATAACTTGGCAGTCCTTGGCAACAGAGAGCTCAGTGGCGAGGGTGCACATCGCGAGGCGGTGACCATCGGTGGCAACCATACGCAGCTGGTTGCTAGTGACCTCCCAAAGCATGCCGTTAAGGTAATAACGAACATCCTGCTGCGCCATAGCGAAGGCGGTCTTTTCGATCAGCCGCTTAACATCTCCCTGCTTGACGGAAAAGGCTTGGGCGTCATCACCCTGATCGACACTGGGAAAGTCTGCAGCTGGCAGGGTAGACAAGGTAAAACGGCTACGCCCAGAGCGCAGGATTAAACGGTTCTCATCCAGCGTGAATTCGATATCCGAACCGTCAGGGAGGGATTTACAAATATCGACCAGCTTGCGCGCTGGAACCGTAATTTCACCATCGGAATCGGGTGGAGTCGCTAGGCTAACCCGGCCGATCAATTCGACCTCCAAGTCCGTACCCGTAAGAGACAGTTCTTGTCCTTCAAGCACCAATTGCACATTCGCCAGTATGGCCAATGTTTGGCGACGCTCAACGACACCAGCGACCAAATTGAGGGGTTTGAGTAATGCCTCGCGAGAAATGACAAATTTCATAATCGGGTGCAGATCCTGTTGGATTTATAGTTTCACTTATTGGGATTAATCATACGGCAGTCGAGCCAAAAGTCCTATGCCCAACAACAGCTAAAAGCAAGTAAAAGCAGTAGCCTGCGCTAGAAAATAACGATTGCCCTAGCCGGGCTTACGTTGTTAGCGAACGCAGCAGATTTTGGTAATCCTCACGGATATCAGCACTGGTTTCGCGCAGCTCTTTTATTTTGCGGCAGCCGTGTAGCACCGTCGTGTGATC
>JBLHMO010000118.1:0-9685 GCA_047622145.1 Paracoccaceae bacterium
CGCCGCCGAATTTACCAAAATAGCGCAAAGCATCAATATGAAGCTGTGATAGCTCTGCATCAGCATTTCGTATGTACTTGTGATCCGCCGCAGTAAACATATACCGCGCTTCCACGCCCCAATCACTAGACAACTGCTTCTCTACACCAATGATACCTGTGGCAGAATTATCTAGGTCGCGTTCGCTACCAAACCCTTGGTAACCAATCGCTGGATTCAGCAACCACTCGCCCTCGGCAATGGCCGGTGCAGTTGCAAGAACAGCCATGACCGCCGCAATTCCGGTTAAAATTTTCTTCATTGTAAATCCCCCGCGTGATACCAGATATTACTTTTTTTTTTAGTTGGAATGCTCCCTTATCACCACCCAAAATCAGCATAGAATTAAGGGCGAAGAGCGTACCATCTATGGTTAGTGGCTATATATAGCCGATAATTGGAAATATTGCGAGATTATATGGATTTATACCAAGAAATTGATACCTCGACCACCGCAGGGTTACCACCCCATAACCTGCTTCACAAAAGGCTTGGTTAGTGCCCGCTTCTGTCGCAGAGATTCCCTGTCAAGTTGCTCAAGGCAGGCAAAGAGCGACTCGAGATTTCTCGATGTGCGGTGGTACAAATATTCGACAATGTCCTGACCAAGCTCCATTCCTAAACATTCTGCACGAAACCTCAGGGCCGCCATCTTTTCTTCATCCTGCAGCCCCCGTAATTGGTAAACGCTAAAGCTGCTTAAGCGCGAGCGCAGATCGGGCAACACAACCGCAAGCGTTGCTGCCGGCTCCGCCGCGGCAATCAGCATCGCACTGCCGCTGAGCATCATCCGGTTATAACTGTGAAAAAGGGCCTCTTCCCAGAGGCCATTACCGGCAATCTGTTCCAAATCGTCGATACACAGTAGGTGCAATTGCTCCACCCCCGACAGTAATTCCTGCGGCGGAAATTCTAGTAACTCTTTCAAGGGCAAATAGGCGGTGCGCAAACCCGCCTCCGCGGCCGCCTGACAACTGGCCTGGAGCAGATGACTGCGACCACTTTCACGCGCGCCGTGCACATACACCCACTGCTCGCCTTCACCGAGAGCCTGAAGGCACAGTTGATTTACCAACAGGCGGTTGGGGGCAAGGGTATGAAAATTCGCAAAACGCAGAGATTTATCGGGGCCCAAGCCCAGGGGAAGTTGCTCACTCATCCGTGATAATACCCTTACTGGCGCCGTATAACGCGCTGCCGAGATAGCTGCTGTGTGCATGCCGCACCATCACCATGATGACCGCCGCCGCCGGCAAGCCGAGCAACACGCCGACGAAACCAAACAGCTGCGCGCCCGCCAGCAAGGCAAATATCACTGCGACCGGATGCAAGCCGATGCGGTCGCCGACAAGTTGCGGCGTCAGCACCATGCCTTCCAGCAACTGCCCTATGCCGAACACAACGGCCACTTGCAGCAGCACCCAGACATCGTGAAATTGAAACCAAGCCGCAATCGTTGCCGCAACAATGCCGACGATAAAGCCCATATAAGGAACAATGCTCGCCAGTCCGGCCAGCAACCCTAGCACCAGTGCCAATTCAAGCCCCACTGCCCAGAGGCCCAAGGTATAAATGATGGCCAGCACCGCCATCACCAAAAGCTGGCCTCGAATAAAAGCCCCTAAAATGCTGTCACACTCGCGCGCAATAACGCCGACCCGGCCTTCGACGCTACGCGGCAGTAAATCGCCGATCTTAGCCAGCAAGATATCCCAATCCCGAAGCAGGTAAAAAGTCACCACCGGAATCAGCGTCAGCGTGCTGAGCCAAGCAAGAATTGCCAGACTGGAACCACTCAGGCGAGCCCAGACCGTGGCCAGCAATTGCCCGACCGAGCCAATATTGCGGCCCAAGGCCTGCCCCGCTTGAGCCAGAGATTCTCCTTCACCCAACTTGGCGCGAATTTCAGGCAAAACGGTCGCCTGAATCCACTGCATCAGCGTTTGCAAACGTACACCCAGCAATTGAAACTGATCGATCAACAACGGCAAGACAATTATCAGCGCAATACCAGCTAACAGCGTCAGCGCGAAAAAAACGATGCAGACGGCCATTGTGCGGCCAATGCGCCTAGCCTCCAGCCTGTCCACCAAAGGGTCACCCAGATAGGCTAGCAAGGCTCCAACTAAAAAGGGTGCGAGAATGGGTTTCAGCAGATGAATGAGCACTGCCGCCGCCAGCAGCGCAGATAGGAGCAGTAATAGCCGCCTATTACTCATTATAAAAGCACATCAAAAAGTCTCGCTGAAAGAAACATCGTGAGGTCTCACTGCGGATCCTGCCAACGATAGTAGCTATGCACTTGTTCCATCGGTATGTGTGACTCGGTAAATGCCATGCCTGGGCTTTCATCTTCAAGAATTTTTTTATCCAGCAGAAAAAACTGCCGAGCCTTTGCCATATCACTGCGCAGATGCAATAACACAATCATTTTTGAACCGGCAACCCAGACTGGGTTGGCGTGCTCAATAACGGCTACGCCTTCCAGATAGGTGATCAAGCGTGCGTAATCACGAAAATCGTCGACACCACTGACACCAATATTGGCGCTCAGCCCCCGCTGCCCTGAACGCACTACGCCGTACTTCGCTGCGAGATCATCGGCAAGCTGATTAACCACCGGATCCAGCAAGGTGGCGAGGTTTATAGATTGCGTATCCAGCAAATTTTCGCCATAACCGTTTACGTGAGCCAAATTGGCGATCCAACTGCTGGAAAGCCGAGTCAGGCGGCCCGTTAAAATTTGCGGAGCACGGTAGCGTTCGGCCGCCTTACGCACTGCCTTTATGTCCAGCGACCAGACCTGGCCGGTGGTCAACTGCAATTTGTCATCTATATCTAAGACCGGGAATACTAAGGGAACACCGCGCTGACTCGCCGCCCGACGCAGCGTTTCAATCACATCCAAATCGTCTGCCTCATTGACAAAGCGCCGCCCGTTCACATCATCAATCGCGAGCCACACCAAGGTTCGAGGCCTATTTTTATCCCATACTGGCAATCCCGACTGAATCAACAGCCGGTTGACCTCCGTCTCACTGAATTTGAGATTGAGGAACAGCGTCTCCACGTTGGAATCGACTTCTGTTTCATAACGATACTGGAATAACAGGCCCTGTGCATCCCGCAACCCCGGCTGAAGACCCTGCGCTTGTGCAATATCCCGGCGCCCGCTCACCCGAACCAGAACGTCTGCCAAACCTTGTGTGGCGGCGCGTTTGAGCGCCCGATCTCCGCGTTCCTCAACCGCTACACGAACTTCGTACAGCGTATTAATGACCTCTGCCTGGGCACTGAGCCCCACCAGCATGAGCAGAAATATTGCAATGTTTTTCATAAACTTACCGCAAACCAGCAAGATAGCATCGAACATTGTAGCAAGGGCAGCGCCGGGATACAGCCGCAAGAGGTACCAATTTACTGCTGAATTTGGTGCTCATTCAAGCCAAGGCACTACCGAATTGATCACAGTTGCCCTAAAATAGCCCGCCTCTCAATAGGGTGCCGCTGATGACCGATTCTTCTCCCTCCTTAAGCTATAAAGATGCCGGTGTCGATATCGACGCAGGTAATGCGCTGGTTGAGCGCATTAAGCATATCGCCAAGAAAACACGCCGCTCGGAAGTAATATCCGGACTCGGCGGATTCGGCGCTTTATGTCAAATTCCCAGCGGCTATAAAGAGCCTGTACTGGTGTCGGGCACCGACGGTGTTGGCACAAAACTGCGTCTGGCGATGGACATGGGCAAACACGACACCATCGGCATCGACCTAGTGGCCATGTGCGTAAATGACCTGCTGGTGACGGGTGCAGAACCTCTGTTCTTTCTCGATTACTATGCCACCGGCGCGCTCAATGTCGACATGGCCGCCAGTGTGGTCGAAGGTATCGGTGCTGGCTGCGAATTGTCAGGCTGCGCCTTGGTCGGCGGCGAAACCGCTGAAATGCCCGGCATGTATGAGGGCGAAGATTACGACCTTGCTGGATTCTGCGTAGGCGTCGTTGAAAAATCCGCCATTATCGACGGCTTTTCAGCACGTGTTGGCGACCAGCTGATCGGCATACGCTCCTCCGGACCGCACTCAAATGGCTACTCACTGATCCGTAAAATCATCGAAGTCAGCGGAGCAGACCTCGCACAGCCCTTTGGCGACAGCACCCTGGGGGCAACACTCCTCACCCCCACACGCATTTACGCCCGACAGATTCTGCGCCTGATTAAAGAGTACCCCATCAAGGCAATGGCCCACATTACCGGCGGCGGTCTGCTTGAGAACATTCCCCGAGTGCTGCCCAAAGGCACTATCGCTGCCATCGACACCAATAGCTGGCAACGTCCTGAGATTTTTAACTGGCTGCAAACCGCGGGCAACGTCAACACCCACGAGATGTATCGAACCTTTAACTGCGGCATTGGCTTTGTACTGTGTGTAGCGCCCGAACACGCCGAAGCAGTGCTGGACATGTTAAAGCAGCAGGGCGAAGAAGCCTCCGTAATCGGTGAAATTCAACGCTCAGAAAACGACGACAGCCGGGTTGAGCTACAGGGTCTGTAAATGCCCTGCCGCACGGTCATCCTGATTTCGGGCAGCGGCTCGAATCTGCAGGCTTTTATCGATGCTCACGCCAACGGCGCGCTGTCTGTCGAAATTTGCGCCGTGCTCAGCAACCGCCCTGAGGCCGGCGGCCTAGAGCGTGCCCGTGACGCCGGCATTAGCGCGCAGGCGCTGGATCATCGCAATTTCGCCAGCCGTGACGCCTTTGACAGCGCGCTCAAGCACAGCATAGACAGCTACTCGCCGGAGCTGGTCATACTCGCCGGCTTCATGCGGATTCTCGGCACAGATTTTGTCAGCCACTACCGCGGTCGACTGATCAACATTCATCCATCGCTCTTGCCCAAGTATCCCGGCCTGCACACCCACCAGCGCGCCATTGACGCTGGCGACGATGAAACCGGTGCAACGGTGCATTTTGTCACTGAAGAGCTGGACGGCGGCCCGCCCATCCTGCAGGCTAAGGTTCCGGTTTTTGCTAACGATAACCCGGAACTTCTGTCGCAACGCGTACTCGAACAGGAACATCGCATATACCCAGTGGCAGCACAGTGGTTTGCGGAAAACAGGCTGACTTTACAGGGTAACCGGGCGCAACTCGATGGCATACAACTCCCCCCAACAGGCGTACCCTTTTCCATGGCCGAAACAAATCGGGGGACTTAGCTTTTTATGGCTAACTTTTTTACTCAGTGGCGGCGCTATCGCGGAGGGCGAGCCTGCAAACATACCCGTTGCAGCCGACATCGACCTTAAACCCTACCGCGCGACCTATCGCATCAGCAAAGACGGCATGGTGGCTGAAGTCAAACGGGAGTTGCAACAATTGCCCGATGAGCGCTGGAGACTTTCTGACTCCGCGCGAATACTCTTTTTCAAACTTGAAGAATCCGCCGACGTCCGCCTGCACAACGGGCATATTACGCCACTCCACTATCGCTATCGTCAGGGTCCCGGCAAAAACAAAAATCAAGATATTCATTACGACTGGGAACAACGCACAGCCCAGATTGAACTCGACGACAAAACACGCAGCGTCAAGTTAGATCAACCCAGTTTCGACAAACTGAGCCTGCAGCTGCAATTGCGTCTCGACCTGCTCGCAGGCCGCCTGCAGCAAGCACAATCTTACCGGCTAGTTGATCGCGGCCGGGTCAAGCACTACCGCGTAGAGAAAATCGGCGAAGAAACACTGAGCCTTGGCAAGCGCCAGATGCACACCATCAAACTACGCCAACACACCGAAGGCAAAGACCGAGAAACGTGGATCTGGGTTGCTCCCGACCTAGATTATCTAATAGTGAAGATCGTTCAGGAAGACGAGGACGAGCGCTATGAAATGCAATTGGAATCCGCCACTTTGGCCCGGGCCGGCACCTGATAGGCAAGCGCGTCGAGAACAAAATCTCGCTTCAAGCCTTGGGGAGTGTCACGCCGCGCTGCCCCTGATATTTGCCGCCTCGATCCTTATAGCTGACCTCACAAACTTCGTCTGATTCAAAAAAAAGCATTTGCGCCACGCCTTCATTGGCGTAAATTTTTGCAGGTAGGGTGGTGGTATTGGAAAATTCTAGAGTCACATGCCCCTCCCACTCCGGTTCCAGTGGCGTCACGTTCACAATGATGCCGCAGCGCGCGTAAGTGGACTTACCCAGACAAATGGTCAGCACATTGCGCGGAATCCGAAAGTATTCAATCGTGCGCGCCAGTGCGAAAGAGTTTGGCGGGATGATGCAATAATCGGCCTTAATATCCACAAAGCTTTTTTCGTCGAATTTTTTCGGGTCAACCGTCGCAGAATGAATATTGGTAAACACCTTGAACTCGTCCGAACAGCGCACATCGTAGCCGTAGCTCGAGGTGCCATAAGAAATAATCTTGCCGCCTTCGTTCTCACGCACCTGACCCGGTTCGAAGGGCTCAATCATGCCGTCTCTTTCCGCCATCCGGCGAATCCACTTATCCGCTTTAATGCTCATGTCGCTAGGTGACTCCTTAACTAGGTTGCGAGCCAGTCTTCGCGCTAGCCGCTCTGCTAAACGTTTGAGATTCGTCTGACGTCGGACGCCCGACGCTTTCTAATCATTCTTAATCACTATATTGGGGAAGGCCGCTTCACCGGTATGCCGTCTGGCGAGTTCACCTGCTAGCCGCAGCGCAATTTCTCGGTATATTTGTGAGGTTTCTGACTGCGGATTCTCCGCCACCACCGGCAGCCCGCGATCGGCCTGCTCGCGAATCTCCAGCGTTAATGGCAGGGAACCCAGTAGCGGCACTTTATAATCCGCTGCAATACGCTGGCCGCCGCCCTCGCCGAACAAATGCTCGCGGTGACCGCATTCACTGCATATATGCACCGCCATATTTTCGATGACACCCAAAACAGGTACATCGACCTTATGGAACATTTCAATACCTTTTATGGCATCGAGCAGCGCAATATCCTGAGGTGTCGTCACAATCACCGCACCACTTACCGGCACTTTCTGCGAAAGCGTCAGTTGGATGTCGCCGGTACCGGGCGGCATATCAATCACCAAGTAATCCAGATCATCCCAGTAGGTCTGAGTTAACAGCTGCTGCAGTGCACCGCTCACCATCGGGCCGCGCCAAACCATGGGCGTTTTCTCGGTGACCAGATAGCCCATCGACATCGACTGAATACCGTGGGCAACAATCGGCTTTAAGTATTGCGTGCCATATTGCTCCGGGCGCTGCCCTTCCCTCACCCCCAGCATCAGCTGCTGGCTGGGGCCGTATATATCCGCATCCAACAAGCCGACCTTGGCACCTTCCGACGCTAGCGCCAGCGCCAGGTTGACCGAGGTTGTGGATTTGCCGACGCCACCCTTACCGGAGGCTACGGCAATGATATTCTTCACCCGCTCCAGATTCTGGGTCTCACCCTGGGTCGGCGCGGTATCAATCTTGCTACTGAGCTTGACCTTGCATTGATCGAAGCCCGACGCAGAGCGTAAAACCGCCAACAACGCCTGCTCGATCAGCGGTGCCGAGAGTTTTGCCGGAAAGCGTAATTGAATGTCAGCCTCCGCCGACGTGTCTCCGACCTTAAGCCGCTCGACCGAACCGACCAGATTCAGGGGCACCCCCAGCACGGGAAGCGACTGTGCCAATAACTGTTCGCGAACCGCCTGCTCGATATCTTTGGACATAAAAATACTGGCGCCTGATCTGGAAATTTGGATGGCGAGTATACGCGCTTGCTTATGCACGAACAACGAGCCCCCGCGCGGCCGGAATAGCGGTCACAGCGTTTAGCGCAGGCCTCGCGTCGCCCGCGACGGATGCACCATCGATCCAAAAACGCTATAGTATCGCGCCTTTGGTGGGCCCAAGGGGGCCATGCCAGTGAATCCAGACCAATTTCAGGAACAGCATGTTTTCGACACGAAAGATACTGGTAACCAGCGCACTGCCTTACGCGAATGGACCGCTCCATCTCGGCCATCTACTGGAAACCATACAAACCGATATCTGGGTCCGCTTCCAAAAGTTGCGCGGCCACGACTGCAGCTATCTCTGCGCTGACGACGCCCACGGCACTGCCATTATGCTCACCGCCGAAAAGCTTGGCATTACGCCGGAAGAACAGATCAAGCGTGTTCAAGCTGACCACCAGCGCGATTTCGACGGCTTTCTGATCGACTTCGACAACTACTACTCCACCCACACGCCCGAGTGCGAACAGTACGCGCAGGAAATCTACAAACGTCTCGAAGCCAACGGTCACATCGAGAAGCGCGAGATTACCCAGCTATTCGACCCCGAAAAAGAACTTTTTCTCGCAGACCGCTACATCAAAGGCAGCTGCCCCAAGTGCAAGACTGTCGACCAATACGGTGACAACTGCGAGGCCTGCGGTGCGACTTACACACCCGCCGACCTCATCAATCCGCGCTCGGTTATTTCCGGCGCCACCCCGATAGAGAAAGCCTCTACCCACTACTTTTTCAAGCTGGCCGAGTTCAGCGACTTCCTGAAAGCGTGGACCCGCTCCGACAGCCTGCAGCCACAAATTGCCAACAAACTCGGCGAGTGGCTGGAAGCCGGACTGAATTCCTGGGATATCTCCCGCGACGCGCCCTACTTTGGCTTTGAAATTCCTGGCGCGCCGGACAAGTACTTTTACGTCTGGCTGGACGCGCCCATCGGCTATATGGCCAGCTGCGCCAACTGGTGCAAGAAAAGCGGCCGCTCCTTTGACGAATTCTGGGGCAAAGACTCCAAAGCCGAGCTGTATCACTTTATCGGCAAGGACATTATCAACTTCCACGGCCTGTTTTGGCCGGCCATGCTGGAGTCCGCCGGGTTTCGTAAGCCCAGCGCTATTTACGCGCACGGCTTTCTAACCGTCAACGGCAAAAAAATGTCGAAATCCCGCGGCACCTTCATTAATGCGGGCACCTACCTCAAGTACTTCCAGCCGGAATACCTGCGCTACTATTTTGCCGCCAAATTGTCGGGCGGTGTCGACGACATCGACCTGAGCCTCGAGGATTTCACCCAGCGGGTAAACGCTGACTTGGTGGGCAAACTGATCAATATAGCCAGTCGCAGCGCCAAATTCATTCACAAGGGCAATAACGGCGTTTTAAGTGAAAGCCTAGAAAATACCGAGCTTTGGCAGCGCGTCAGCGGCAAATCCACTGAAATCGCCGGTTTCTACGAGCAGCGTGAATACTCACGCGCCGTGCGTGAAATTATGGCCCTCGCCGATGCCACCAATGAATACTTTGATGCCAAAGAACCCTGGAAAACAGCGAAAGACCCCGTCACCGAAGCGCAGGCAGTCGCGGTAAGCGCCCAGTGCATCAATATCTTCAAAGTACTGATGACCTACCTAAAACCGGTAGTCCCGGCGCTGGCCGCACAAACCGAAGCCTTTCTCAATGCAGAACTGAGCTGGCCCGAGCAATTCGAGCCACTACTGAATCACACCATTGAAAAATTCAAACCGATGATGAACCGCGTCGACGCGGAGACCGTCGACAAAATGCTCGCGGAAAGCCGCGAGCAAGCCGGCCCCGCAAAAGCAACGCCCGTCTCCAAGAAAAAAACCGCAGCCGCT
>JBLHMO010000119.1:0-9560 GCA_047622145.1 Paracoccaceae bacterium
AATACCCCATTAGCGCATAGCGGTAAGCTCTGGTCGCAGCCGATAAATTACAAAAAAACCAAGGCAAACAACAGGGAAATGGAAGCGGTGATAAAAGATAGAAGAAACAACCAATTCATACCCCCCCTTCCTATTATTTCAAGCCTGCATACTTCGTTTAACTGAGGGTGCGCTCAAACAAGGCTACCGTCGCCTGCCAATACCGCGCAGCGGCTTCCACGTTGTAGCTGGGTAAGGATTTAAAGGAAAAGCCGTGCGCCGCACCCTGATAGCATTCCAGTTCATAGCTGACGCCAGCCTGTTTCAATGCGCTATCCAACACAGCAACCTGCTCTGCCGTGGCATAGGGGTCTTCGTCGGCAATAGCGATATACAGCTCACCTTGCGCCGCGGGTGCCATCTTATCTGGAGAATCTGCCGCATCACTGACAATACCGCCGGGATGAATAGCTGCGGCCGCCTTGATGAATTTCGGGTAAGTACCCGCAAGTACGAGGGCATTGGCGCCGCCCATGCAGTAACCAAGAAGTCCCACAGGCTGGTCGTGCGCCAAACTGGCCAGCAGATACTTCATATCCGCACGCACCATCTCGTGGCTGAGGCCCGTGTAAAGGCTCATCACCTTTTGCTGGCCATCAGGAGTACTGAAGTCCATGTCTTCACAGCGCCCTTCACGGTAGTAAAGATTAGGAAGTGCTACGCAATAGCCCAGCTCATTCAGAGACCGCGCGACCTCACGCAGCTCCTCACGAATACCGATGGCGTCCATTAGCACTACAATCAGCGGTGCATTGAGGTTTTCGGTATCGATGTATTCCGCGTCGCCTGATTCGAAAAAGGCGACCGGCATTTCACCAGCGTCAGTTCTTATTATATGAGTATGCAAAATATCACTCCCTCAGAGCCTGAAACAACATCCAAGGAGCGAAGTTAACAGGTTTTGAGCGTCTGTTTTAGAGTAAAACTACACTCGCACGGGCCTTCGTGACTTAATTACGCTCAATTATCGCGGTAACACCCTGCCCGCCTGCCGCGCAGATAGATATCAAGCCACGACCGGAACCTTTTTCTTCAAGCAGTTTGGCCAAGGTTGCCACAATTCGCCCGCCCGTCGCCGCGAAGGGGTGCCCAGTAGCAATAGAGCTGCCGACCACATTGAGCTTGCTTCGATCAATGCTGCCCAGTGGTGAATCGCGACCCAGGCGATTCTTGCAAAAGCTCTCACTTTCCCACGCGCTAAGTGTGGCCAATACTTGGGCGGCAAAAGCCTCGTGAATTTCGTAATAATCGAAATCCTGCAGTGTCAGTCCGGAGCGATCTAGCATGGCGGGGACCGCATAAGCCGGCGCCAGAAGCAGGCCTTCTTTGTCGCCCTGCTTACCGGTGAAATCGACTGCGGCCGTCTCCACAAAACTCAGGTAGGCCTTAACGGGCAAGTTGTTCGCCACAGCCCACTCTTCGCTGGCCAGCAGCACGCAGGAGGCACCGTCGGTCAAGGTTGAGGAGTTGCCCGCCGTCATAGTACCGTTTTCTCGATCGAAGGCTGGCTTTAGGCTAGCGAGTTTTTCAACGGTGGTATCACCGCGCATATTGTTGTCTTTTTCCAAACCTTTAAACGGCGTAATCAGGTCAGTGAAAAATCCCCGCTCATAAGCTGCGGCCAAATGTTTGTGGCTGAGATAGGCCAGCTCATCCTGCGCTTCGCGAGCGATTACCCACTCCTTGGCAGTAATTTCAGTGTGCTGGCCCATAGACAGGCCTGTGCGCGGCTCGGCATTTTTCGGAATGAGGGGTGCTAGATGGCCAGGGCGAAGCCGCAGTAGCTGCTTCAAACGCTGCCCGGTGGTCTTGGAGCGATTGATTTCGAGCAATATTTTTCGGAAACCTTCATTCACTGCAATAGGCGCGTCCGAGGTGGTATCGCTACCGCCGGCAATACCGCTGTCTATTTGACCCAGTGCAATTTTGTTGGCGACCGTATTGATTGCAGCAAGACCGGTGCCGCAAGCCTGTTGAATATCCATACAAGGCGTGGACGGATCAAGGCTGGTGTCGAGCACGGTTTCGCGCACCAAATTGAAATCGCGGGCATGCTTCATAACCGCGCCACCGGCGACTTCGCCCAAGCGCTTACCTTCTAGACCGTAGCGCTGCACAAGCCCTTCGATAGCGGCGGTGAGCATATCTTTATTGCTGGCGCCAAATAGAGCAGTGTTGGAGCGCGCGAAAGGAATACGATTGCCACCAATAATGGCGACCCGGCGAATTGTAGTGTTCATATCTGGTGCCCCTGCTAGATTGCCTGCGAGTATACTCCCCACTGCCGCCGCCACATTGGCTGAATTGCCAATACTGCTCGGCGATGCCGTCAATACACTAAACACCGTTGGCCGTTACAATGCCGCCACATTGCACATCATGCTGCCAGCTGGGCGCTGTTCACCACAGCCCAACCCACCGACCGGATATAAGAGAAGAACTCCACTATGAGCCAGATCGTAGATACCCTGATCAACCTGGGGCTGGGTAAACCGGCCAACCTGATACGCCACTCCGCCAACACCTCGTTCGAGGGAAATGTTCTATTGGGGGGCAGCAACAGCGGCGCCTGTCTATCGGCAGTGGCGGCTCACTGCCAAAAGCGGGGCTTTCCCGTTCGCCACCCGCAGAACGCCGCAGGCGAGGCGGTCGCCGCTGAAATTAGCAGTAGTCAGAGCTGGGCCAGCAGCGAGGAACAACCCGGTGACAAACTGCAGACGCTGATTTTTGACGGTAGCGGCCTGCGCGATACCGCCAGCTTAAAACTGGCTTATCAATTTTTTCAGCCCGCGCTCAAGTCACTGGCGAGCAACGGCCGGATCATCATCCTTGCTCGACCACACCGCGACGTGGATAGCCCTGAATACGCCGCCAGTCAGCGCGCGCTGGAAGGTCTGAGTCGTTCACTAGCCAAAGAAAGTGGTAAAAAAGGGGTAACGTCACAACTGCTGTATGTTGAGCCCGGTGCTGAAAACAATATTGAAGCCTGCCTGGATTTCCTGCTCTCCTACAAGTCCGCTTACGTGAATGCGCAAATTATTCGCGTCACTAGCGCCGACCTGCCTGCAGCAAGCGCCGACGCGCCGCTAAAAGGCAAAAAAGCATTGGTAACTGGTGCGAGTCGCGGCATTGGGGCTTCTATTGCCTCGACTCTAGCCCGCGACGGCGCCACTGTGATCGGGCTAGACGTAGAACCCATGCGCGCAGAGATTGAAGCACTGATGACTAAGCTCAAGGGTAAAGCGCTCATTGCCGACATCACCAGTGAGGACACCCCTGCACAACTGGTGGCGCTGGCAAAAGAGATGGGCGGTTTTGATATCGTTGTGCACAATGCCGGTGTAACCCGCGATAAAACGCTGGCCAACATGCCTGAGCACTGGTGGGACATGACCATCAACATCAATCTCACCGCCGCCTTACGTATCAATGCAGCTTTACTAGACGCCGACGCACTGAACAGCGGTGGCCGAATTGTCGGCGTATCGTCCATGAACGGCATTGCCGGCCAGCGCGGGCAGACCAACTACTCCGCCTCGAAAGCGGGCGTTATCGGTTATGTCGAACAAATGGCGCCATCGCTGCTGGCGAAGGGCATTACTATCAATGCCGTGGCGCCGGGCTTTATTGAAACCCAGATGACGGCCGCCATTCCGCTCATGACCCGAGAAGTGGGTCGACGCCTGAACTCGCTGTCTCAGGGCGGCCTGCCTGAAGATGTTGCGGAAACGATCGCCTTCTTTGCCAGCCCAAGCGCGAGCGGCGTAAGCGGCAATATCGTGCGAGTGTGCGGACAAAGTTGGCTGGGGGCTTAACTTACTGAGCCCAGTTTTCTCGGAAAATATTTTCCGAGAAAGTTCGCTCCAAAGCACTTGATCATGAAGGGAAAGGGACGGCGACTCAATCGCTGTCCCAACCCACATCACCGCCATCCCAAACCATACGATCATCGCCCTGAGTGAAAGCCGTACGATATGTCCGGTGTTTGATACGCCAGCCATCGTCGTTGAGTACAAAGATATCGTCATACTCACCCCACATACTGTACAGCTGGCCTTCAAATTCTTCACCACCATAGTGCACGGCGTAATAGTTGCTAATCACGTGGGCACCTTTACCATCGCTGTTAATCTGTATTCTGGGGTTGGAAATGTTGTGCTGGGTAGCAACCAGTTTCTCCGTCACCATATTGGCATTGGCCTGATCGACCAGCTTAGCCAGACCGATCACTTCTAATCCGTTGTAATCGCCCACTGTATCGCTGGTAAAAACCGACGACATCGCCTCCCAATCTCGCTCATCCACCAAAACGCAATAGCGATAGAGTACTTGCTCGATTTCCCAACGTGCTTGCAATGACTCGACCAAACCCATCACTCTTTTCTCCACTCTAAATACAGTCAACAATCAAAAAGGTACTCGAACCAAACCGGCAGAGCTACCAGCGATAAGCCGCCTCGCCGCCCCACATGCGCGGAGCAACAGCATTCACCGTGCCGGTACCTAGCGCGTCGGTTAACTGAACACCGCCCACCATGAAATCTGCATCCTTTAAATTAGAAGCAAACACAGAGATACGCAGCTCGGTATCGGGTGCGTGCCAATCCATATTGAAACCGTATAATTCTTGAGTTCCGGCACTGAACTCACCACTTTCACAACTCCCGCGATAGAAGCAGTATTCAATATCGTATTTAAAGCTAGCTTCTACTCTAGGCACAAACTGTCCAAAGTCACCGGTATTAATGGTGTATTCAAGCGCGACATAAGATGTGCGACCTGCCAAACGGGGCAAGTCTTCGTCTGAACGATCTATTTTGCATTCGTCGACCGCAACGAAAACCAAGTTGACACGATTACAATTCGCCGTTGGGCCTTGCGTTTGATCTCCGACATAGGTAATACGAGTATCCGAGTATTCATCTATTTCACCTTTCATCCATGCGCCGTTGTACAGCAACATAAGGTTTTCACTTAGGAGGAACGTCGACTCCAGCTCGAGACCACTAATACTCGATTTCTCAGCATTTTTTGTAGCGCCTACCGGAGAGCTCGTGTTCGGATCAATGACCAACGTGGTTAATTGCCGATCGGTATAAAGTGTATTGAATACAGAAGTATTAACGCGCACTCGGCGATCAAAAATATCCACTTTCAGACCCACTTCAAAATTGTCGACCTCTTCTGGACGAAATTCCTCCAGCCCACTCGGCGCTTCATTGATTCCGCCGGACAAAAAGCCATTACTGTAGGTGGCATAAGCATTACCGCCACTGACAAATCCAGTTTCATCAATAACATACTGTAGACTTATCATGGGTGTGAGTGCTTCATTCGACAAGCTGTCTTCGAATTCGTTTCTCAACAAAAAACCAAAATTGTGATTGAACTCGAAAGCACCTACGAGCGGCTTCAAGTACAAGCCGCCACCCAAATCAATAGGCGCCATCCCACCCTCTGCGCCGTTCAGCGTACTCGCATCAGGACCAAAAGTTCGCAGGGTGAAATCGCGTTTTTCACGGGTATAGCGTAAACCAGTGATCAAATGCAATTTCTCATAGAGTTCCCAGTCAAATTGCACAAAAGCTGCAGTTGATGCGTTGGTCGCCAGCGACTGACTAGCGGTAGCCGATAGAAAAAATGATGTGGGACCTGCAACCGCAGGTGACATCGGCGACACAGCAATATTCATAAGAATACTGTCGTCAGTGTCTTCATAGAAAAAGAACAGCCCCGTTATATACTGCACGCGACCATTCAAGAGCTCACCGGTTAGCTGAAACTCTTGGGTGAACTGGTCAGTATTTTTGGGCTCAAGAAAATCATTACCCGACTGTTTCTGGTTAAACACAATTTCGGTTCCGTCCAGGTCCCCATCCGTAGCCGCCACAGTATTGCGATAACCGGTAATGCTTTTAAAATTGAGGCTATCTCCGATATCCCAATCAAACTGAAGCGACACACCCATCACTTCCGCCAGATACTGACCGTCGAGATCACTCAATACCGTGCGTTTATCACCGCCGCCTGCGAGAAACGAATCTTGACAGAAATCTACAAACTTTCTGCCTGTTGACGGGGTTATTGCGATCGCATCAAACAGTTCGGCTAGCCAGCCGGTATAGCCCGGTACGATCTGACACTTTGATGGGCGCGGCGTTGACTCAACTTTGGAATAATCGAAATTTATGTCGGCAGTAAGACTCTCACTACCCATATACCGAAATTTAAGCATCGCCGCCTGGCGGTCTTCGTTTACCGCATCAACATCAAGATGTTCATTGTCGATAAAGCCGTCTCGCAACTTACTGACAAAGGAAAACCTCGACGCCCACGCATCAGACAAGGGGATATTCACCATTGCACTGACATTGCGTTCATTCAACGAACCGCTTGCGATGGACACGCTGCCCTCGTATTCGTCGCTGGGTCGTGTCGTGGTGAACACCACTGCACCCCCGGTTGTATTTTTACCAAATAAGGTACCCTGCGGCCCTCGTAGTATTTGAACGCTGGATATATCGTTGATGTCGAGCAAGGCACCGTCCGGCCGAGCGAGATATATACCATCGAGATATATACCAACACCGGAATCGATGTTAGCTCCGGAGTTTCTCTGCCCCACCCCACGAATAAAAATATTAGCATTTGGGGACGCACCGTTTGTGGCATTTACATCCATGCCCGGAACGACTTTGTTAAAATCTTTTAGATTTTTTATGCCAGACTGCTGAAGCGCATCCTGGGAAAATGCGGATACCGCTACAGGTGCTTCCTGCAAGCTTTCTTCCTTTTTGCGCGCCGTTACCAGCACTTCTTCCAATACCGGTTTTGCAATAACGGGGAAAGCAATAACACCTGATAAAAATATGGACATTAGCGGTAGCCATACACTTCGAATTTGTATACTCACACGCTCACTCCTGCCTTTCATCCCAGCTGCTTAGCGTCAACAGCTCTGGCTTTTTATTGTAAAGAAGAAAACTGTAGCCTCACTGCCGCTAGCCTTGAGCTAACGACAGTGAGCAGTACTACTAAGCCGGACTCAACATTTCTCCTGGTCGCGTTCCTGTAGAGCGACCTTCCCGGAAGGTTGGAACACCGTTAACCATCGTCAAACGCATAGGGGCTGCATCGCGTGTCCAACGCCATGTATTGGCGCCCTCGCCATTAGGTACGTCATAAACACGGTGCATTTCGCGCTCCTGAATTTCGTCCATATGAAACACAGTGATATCGGCTTTTTTACCAATCACTATTTCACCGCGATCAGCCAAGGAAAAATGGCTGGCGATTTTTCCGCTCAGGGCGTGAACCGCTTCTTCAATCGTAAGTAGGCCTTTTTTCCTGACGAACTCTGTGAGCAACTTGATATTCTCACCGCCGCCACAGAGCATTTGGCCGTGTGCACCGGCATCGCTGACATTACCAACGGCTTTGGGATCGCGCAGCAATTTGAGCACCATCTCGGTATCCATCTCAAAAGCTGGCATTGTTACGGTGGAGTCGAGGCCGTTTGCCATCAACCACTCGGCCATTGCGTCAGAGGGGTGTTCAGCATTGATTTTCTGCATGTACTCACCCAAGGTGACACCGATGGGGCCAACACCGTTATCGCTGTTCATTAGCAACAGTTCTTCCGAACGGCCACGCGGAAACGGCGAGAACTCGAACGTTTCATTGTCCCAAGAAGCGCGGGCGCGCTTGCGCCAGTCCGGATCTTTCATGATGGCGACTTTAGCTTCGTCCCCCTCCGCAGTGACGACTTCATGCCACACGTAATCGTTGGACTGGGCAAAGATCAATGAGCTTTGTACGCTCAGCGTTGACGTCACAGGAATATGAGCAAAGGCCGTCCAAAAATCACGCCCTTCTTTCTTGAATTGCTCGTGCAGCTCTACAAGCGGTGCCTGAATGCCCATCATGTCACGCTGGAAAACAAGCGTCGGCAGCCCGCCCCATTGCACACGGACATCCAAGCCTTCCATTAAACGGGCAATCCTGACCATAGACTCCGGTGCGGTCATGGCGCGAAATACATCGACGATGACTTGAAAGCATACGCCTTTGTGTTTATTCATCACTTCGAACAAGGCGCGAAACTCGGCATCATCAGCCTGCAGTGTGGGTACCGGACGGTTATCGCCGTCGTGGTCAAACAAATTCGAGGACAATCCAAGCGCTCCCGCTGAAAGCGCCTCATCCAGCATGTAGGCCATACGTTCGATTTCATCTGGCGTCGCTGCTCGATCCCATGCTTCCAAACCCATAACCGCCAAACGCAAGGCGATATGACCGCAGAAGGCTGCGTAGTTCGAGGGCAATTTTAAATTGCGCACCATCGAATCTTTGTATTCTGGCCAGCTGCGCCAATCCCAAGGTAATTCGCTAAAGAAAGGCTTTTCCGGAATATCTTCAAAGAAAGAAAAAATCCCAACCACTTCTTTTCGTGCGGCCTCTTCATCGGAAACCGGTGCGACGCTAAAACCACAATTACCCATGATAGTGGTGGTAACTCCGTAGCCGGGCAAGGGGTCCAATTCCTGATCCCACCACATGGCGCCATCAAAATGGGTGTGGGTTTCTATAAAACCCGGCGAGACAATACACTCAGCGGCATCAAAACCCGACTCGTTGGCTTCCAAACTTAGGTTTTCACCGATTTCGGCGATGACGCCAGCACGAATACGAACGTCCGCTTGGTAAGCTTCGCGGCCGCTACCATCAACCACTGTGCCACCCTGAATCAGCCAATTATTGTTTTGATCTGCCATTGTTTACTTCTCCGTTGCCCATTTCGCAGTCGAACCCAAGATAGGTTCAAAACCCTATTACAGGACATTAATGGCATTTATAGCTATTTTGCTATTAATATATTACTGAATACTTGGACTATATTACTGAAATGACCGATATCCGAAATGTAGCATTGGCCCTGTTCAAGATGATCGACAGCCAGCCAGTAGAAGAATCGCTGATACAGGAAGCGGCCGACTATTTCGCCAGTTCGGAATCGCCGGTTGACCCTGACACCTTCCGCCGCTTCTTTGCCCACATTCGTAAACACTTGACTGAGCAGGAAGCACTCCCACCCTTGGCCGCGCGCTGGAAAGCTCAACTGGCAGGCCGCAGCAGTTTTAGCCACGACGAGGCCCAAGTCTTCCACAAGGAATATGTGGCCTCGCTGGATATGGACACAATGATCACTGGGGCCGTGACCGCAGGCTTCGCCAAGCGCAATGCAGGCACCGCCTTTGATTACGAGTTATCGCAACCCCACAAAGTCACCGGCTGGACCCTGCTCTACACCACCGAAGGTAGCGCCACTTTGCGCGCGGGCCTGCGCGAGCATCGGGTTCGAGCGCACGAGGCCTTGCTGTTTTCACCCAACGCAGTGTACCGACTAAAGCGCGAAGATCAGTGTCCGAGCTGGAGCCACTACTGGGTTGTGTTTCAGCCGCAATCGACTTGGCGGCCTCACCTGGAGTGGCCAAAAATCGCACCTCACGTTGGCTGCTTGA
>JBLHMO010000120.1:0-9375 GCA_047622145.1 Paracoccaceae bacterium
CGTGTGGTGCTCATACTGGGTCGGCCCTGCAGTATGCAGTGCGACCACTGATGATATTAAGGTACAAATTATGCGTCTCGTCCAGCTGCAGAGGGTAAGTATTTGACCTGGCTGATTGTTTTTGTCGTCGTCGCGTTAATTTCAGCGCCGGTTATGTGGATGATGCCAAGCTCGGCACAAAAACGGCAGGTCATTTTGCGTGAACGTGCCCGTGAACTAGGTCTGATGGTGAGTATTGTAGATTTGCCGCAGACTCATCGCGCAAAAGTGCGTAAAGAAGACCGGCAGCAGGGCGTGAGTTACACCTTACGGATTGCGCGTCAAAAGAAAGCGCAGCGCGCGCGCTGGTTTGTTTGGCGAGAGGAGCCGGCGGACGAGCCCGTAGCCCGAGACACGCCTCCGCCGAACATTCTGGAGTACTTGCAATCCTTGCGGGAGCAGATGTCGCCCGATATGGTTGGGGTGGAATCAAGTGAAATCGGTTATAGCGTTTTTTGGCGCGAGCGCGGAGACAGCGCAACAGTTGATGCCATAGCCGCGTTGCTCAATCGAGTACGAGAACTGGCGGGAGGGGAATTAATTGGATCTTGACTTGCCCATTGGGCGCTATCGGCATTACAAAGGTGGCGAGTACGAGGTAATTGGTGTCGCGCGGCACAGTGAGACCGGTGAACGTTTAGTCGTGTATCGGCCGCTCTACGGGGAAGGTGCGCTGTGGGTTCGCCCGCTGAGTATGTTTCTTGAATCTGTTACGGTTGCTGGCGAAAATATTCCCCGGTTTCGCTCGATATTTGATCAGTAAGCGTGGTGCACGCTTGGGTTAGCCCCCTCATTTTTGGTAGCTAATACTGCATTGCGCTTGACCCACCGCAAGCGAGGTCTTATATATGTCGCCTCTTTACGTGTGGCCTTGGCCACAAGAATTCCAAAAATGCTAGAAGGGTATTATGGGTAAATCGCTGGTAATCGTGGAATCACCCGCGAAAGCAAAAACGATCAACAAGTATCTGGGGCCGGATTTTATCGTCAAATCCAGCATCGGCCATATCCGCGACCTTCCGACCAGCGGCAGCAGTAAAAAGCCGGTCGATACCAAGGAGCGCGCACTTGCGGCAGCCAAAACCCGCAAAATGTCGCCGGAAGATAAAATCGTACACAAGCGCAAGCGCTCACGCGAACAGCTTATTAACCGTATGGGCATTGATCCAGAGCGTGGCTGGGAAGCTAGTTACGAAATCCTGCCGGGCAAGGAAAAAGTGGTTGCCGAGCTCAGGAAGCTTGCCGCGGACGCCGACTATGTCTACCTCGCGACGGATTTGGATCGCGAGGGAGAAGCTATAGCCTGGCACTTGCGCGAAGCTATTGCCGGTGACGAAAGTCGTTATCGGCGCGTGGTGTTCAACGAAATAACCAAAAAAGCGATTACTGAAGCGTTCTCCAAGCCTTCGGAGCTTGACATCAACCGGGTTAACGCGCAGCAGGCGCGCCGGTTCTTGGATCGCGTTGTTGGCTACATGGTTTCACCCTTGTTGTGGTCGAAGGTCGCACGCGGTCTGTCTGCCGGTCGTGTTCAGTCAGTCGCGGTTCGTCTGATTGTCGAACGGGAGCGAGAAATCCGCGCCTTCATTCCCGACGAATTTTGGCAGCTACATGCCGACTTGAATCACTCCATCGGTCAGCTCCGGCTGGAAGTGAAAAAACAGAAGGGCGAGAATTTCCGTCCCAGCAACGAAGCGGACACGATGGCCGCGGTCAACGAGCTGGAAAATGCCGTCTACTCCGTTAAAGATCGGGAAGATAAGCCGACCAGCAGCCGGCCTTCGGCCCCCTACATCACATCGACTCTGCAACAAGCCGCCAGTACAAGGCTAGGCTACGGCGTCAAGAAAACAATGATGATGGCGCAGCGTTTGTACGAAGCGGGCTACATCACCTATATGCGTACCGATTCAACCAACCTCAGCGTTGATGCGGTTGCTCAGTGCCGAGATTTTATTGAGAAAGAATACGGCCCCCGCTATTTGCCCAAGACGCCAACCATTTATGGCAGTAAGGCAGGGGCGCAAGAGGCGCACGAAGCCATTCGTCCGTCGGACGTAACAACCTCACCCACGCAGCTGCAAGGCATGGAACGCGATGCTGAGCGCTTGTACACCTTGATTTGGCGCCAGTTTGTTGCTTGCCAAATGGCGCCTGCAGAATTTACCAGCTCAAGTATCACCGTTGCCGCTGCAGAATTTGAACTCAAGACCCGCGGGCGCGTTGTGCGCTTTGACGGTTATATGAGAGCGCAGCCGTCGGCAGGCTCGAAAAAAGAAGAAGATACCGAACTGCCCGATGTGAAAGTAGGCGATAGCCTGTCTCTGCTCAAGCTGGATCCGTCCCAGCATTTCACCAAGTCGGCACCGCGATTTACAGAAGCGTCGCTGGTTAAAGAGCTGGAAAAGCGTGGCATCGGCAGGCCCTCTACCTACGCGGCGATTATTTCAACGATACAAGACCGGGGTTATGCCCGGGTTGAAAATAGACGTTTTTATGCCGAAAAAATGGGTGATATCGTTACCGATAGGTTAGTAGAAAATTTTGGCGATCTTCTCGATTACAGTTTCACGGCGACAATGGAAGAGTCGCTAGATCAAGTTGCTGACGCGAAAAAAGATTGGCGTAGCGTGCTTGATGAATTCTATAGCGGTTTCTCCGAGAAGCTGGAGCGCGCCGAATCCGAGATGGACGGAATGCGCAGCAACCAACCCTCGGAAACCGATATTGCTTGTCCCGATTGCGGGCGCAATATGCAAATACGTACCGCCAGCACCGGCGTTTTCATGGGGTGCTCCGGGTACGCATTACCCCCCAAAGAGCGCTGCAAGCGCACCATTAATTTGATCTCTGGTGACGAAGTAATTCGCGCCGACGCCGATGATGAGGAAGAGTCACGCCTGCTGATCAATCGCCATCGCTGTTTCAAATGTAATACAGCGATGGATAGCTACCTGATTGATGAAAATCGAAAGCTCCATGTCTGCGGCAATAATCCAGATTGCAGCGGTTTTGAAGTCGAGAAAGGTCAGTTCAAAATCAAAGGTTACGACGGCCCACTGATCGAATGCGACAAATGTGGTGCGGATATGCAGTTGAAAACCGGTCGCTTTGGCAAATATTTTGGCTGTACAGCCGACGAATGTAAAAACACCCGCAAATTGTTGCGAAGTGGCGATGCCGCACCGCCCAAGATGGACCCGGTGCCCATGCCGGAGCTGGCCTGTCAAAAGGTTGATGACTACTATGTGCTACGCGATGGTGCAGCCGGTCTGTTTCTGGCTGCCAAGGGTTTTCCGAAAAATCGCGAAACCCGAGCTCCTCTGCTGCTCGAAATTCTGCCTCACCGCAAAGAAATTGATGAGAAGTACAACGATTTGTTTGACGCGCCAGTCGCGGACAGCAATGGCTTGCCCGCTGTAATTCGCTTTAGTCGAAAAACCCAAGAGCATTACGTTCAGACCGAAGCGGACGGCAAGCCCACCGGCTGGGCGGCTTATTTCCGCGATGATCGCTGGCTGGTGCAGGAGAAGAAAGCGGCGCCCAAGAAAAAGGCTGTAGCGAAGAAAAAGGCCGCACCCAAGAAGAAAGCGGCTGTCAAAAAAGCACCAGCGAAAAAAACTTAGCGATGGCAGCAAGTATCAGGGCTCACGCCAATTTGAACCTTTTTCTGGCAGAGAGGGCGATCGCTGGCTTCATGTCTGGCGCGTTTGACGGATTTTGGGGGGAGCACGCGGAATTGCTGGCACTCGATACCGCGTTGTTTCGTTTACAGCTGGCTTACCGCTGCCATCTCGCGGATTTATGCGAGCAGCGGCAACTCAGTTTGAGGCCTTGTACAGCAGTGGAGGCCGGTGAGGCCACAAGCGCACAAGGGGAATTTGTCCCTGAAATTCAGGAGCTGATTGAACGGGAGCAGAATGAGGGCTGGCTAGGTCAATTACTGGCCGAAAACTTCCTTCCCGGATCCTCAGCAGTAGCGGGCAGTGTCTTACCTGGCGGGGATGTGAATGTGATTGCACGTTCAGAGAGCAGCAAGAATATTCGCAACCCTGAGTTGCTTGGTCAGGTGATTGTTGAATTAAAAGCTCTGTTTGTGCGGCACAGGGAGACTCAGCAGGAGTACTAGGGCAGGCGCAGACCTTTTCACGTGAAGAGGCAGCAGTTTGCCTTGGCCCTGCCACGCCTGATTGGTACAATTGCAGCTACAGAGACATTTCCCCCAAGCAGACAAGGTATTTCGTGTGTTTTCCTACCTAGAACTCGCTGAGCTTCCCAACGGTGACATCGTACTCAAACGTTCAGATGACGATGGGGAGCCGCTCGTGGTGATCAGCTTTTCCGAGGAGTCACGCCAGTTTATGACGGCTCCGCCTCTGGAAGTTGCACGCGCTATGATTCAGGCGGGTATTCAGGTCGCTGCCGATGACGGCGGCATGGCCATTGAAGAAGATATCGAAGACGATGAGCTATTGGTCGAGGCAATCCCGCCCGACGGCAAAACCGTCCATTAATACCACGTTTCTAGAGTTTACGACTTAGCGGGTTCAAGGATCAGCTGTCGATTCGGATAATCAAACAATCCGCCTCACCTTTACGCGCAGCCAGTTCAAGTTGCTGGTATTCGCTGTCATTCAGCAAACGATTTAACAGAACAACCACGGTGTGACTGCGGCCGCTTTGCAACGCGCGTATCGCAAGCGGCGCAATTTCATGTGTTTCCCTCGCCAGCACCTGTAAGAGGTGATGGCCGGTTTTTCGAGCTGACTCGCTGAGTAGACTTTTAACCGGTGTATTGGCAATCCAGCAGGCCCAGCGACTGTCATCATTGTTATTAAGTTCACGGAGTATGCCGCTTAGTAGCAGTTGCCGTGACATTTGATTAGCAGCAGGGATATGTAGCTCTGCAATCCGGCTGCTGTTGACCCGTACATTGGTGGATAAATCGTCAAAAGGCAGTATTTCGTTTTGTACTGGCATAATCAGTGTCTCCGTAGTATGCCGACGCTCAGGCCTTCGATGGCAAAATCCTGCTCGCGTAAATCAACCTCAATAGGCTGATAGTCGGCGTTTTCAGGTAGCAGAAGGATTTGATACTTACTTTTAGTGGGTTTGTAGCGTTTTACTGTCACTTCATCATCTATACGTGCAACAACAATATCGCCGCTGTTGGCAGTTTGGGTGCGGTGAATGGCAAGTAGGTCGTTCTCGAATATACCGATATCGATCATGCTGTCGCCGCGAACGCGTAGAAAGTAGTCGGCGCGTGGCGAAAAAATCGAGCCCGGCATTTCGCAATAGTCCTCGATATGCTCAACGGCGAGAATCGGGTTGCCTGCCGCGACGTTACCGACGATAGGGATGCCGGCTGCACCGGGAAGCCGAATGCCTCTAGACGCTCCTGGGATCATTTCGATCGCGCCCTTGCGTGCCAGCGCTTTCAGATGTTCTTCAGCCGCATTGGGGGATTTGAACCCCAGTTCCCGCGCAATATCTGCACGCGTGGGAGGATAGCCGGTATCTTCGATGTACCGACGGACTACGCTAAGAACGTCCTGTTGCCGTGGAGTGAGGTTGCTCATGGTCTTTCCTGTTTGAATATACAGTTACTGTTAGTATATACAGTGAAAGGTCACTTGCAAGCTTTTTTTACTTGCCGGGAAAGAGGGCTCTTATCCGGCAAGTAAGCTGCTGAAACGCATCGTGCGCCCGCGAGTGGGGCGACGGCAGGAAGGCATTGGGGCTTGATGCTCAGAAATCGTCAGTAAGCCCGTTGGTGAATTCAGGTTCAATATTGCTAAGAGGGCTATTCCAGCTGTCAGCAAGCACGTAGTCACTTGAGTCGCGGTAGTCGTCTGAGGATAATTCAAATGGACCGCGCCAGTCTTCCGGGACTTCTATGGATTCGATGAGTAATTCATCCCAGCTATCCAGGTCATATTCACAAATTTCCCCATCGACTAGTTGCGCTTCAACAGCATCGTCTATCGCTACCACCTCAAAGATTGAGCCGGCCTGCAAGTCTTTGTACCAACTGCCGATTTGCGGCGTAACATTATTCATATTGGTTTCCTTTAAAGACGCAATTCCAGCCCACAAAGTACCACTACTTTTACCGCAGTACAGAGCCTGTTTTTCGAAATAATTTAACCGAAACAGGCGTACGCAAAGATACGTATGTCGTGTAAAATCGCATGTTTATCATCTGTTTAATGCCGAATAGTGGATAAATCAAGCATCGTTATACCGTCTTTTTATGCGCTCATCGAATAACTAATCATGTTAACGTAATAAAATAATCTAGCGTCGGCGAATAGGGCGCCTGTAGACCAATCTGAATTTAGAGAAAACAGGAGATATTCATGATAGATGAGTGGCTGCAGCGACTTCAGCTGCAGGACTATCCGTGGTTGTGGCAGGTTTTTTTTGCGGTGCTGGCTACTGCGCTTATCAATTATGCGGCCTCCAAATTTTTGGACCGCCTCACAGAACGTTTTGCGCGCACGCACACGGTTTGGGACGATGCTTTACTGGCTGCAGCGCGTAAACCGGCTAACTGGATGATATGGCTGGTCGGTTTCAGTTATGTTATTCAATTAATTGTTCAGACCTCAGACGCTCAGGTATTCGTGGTGTTGAATTCACTGCGCTCTGTTTTGGCAGTGCTCATCCTGAGTTGGTTTATGGTTTCGCTGGTGCGAGAGATTGAATCGCGCCTGCTCTCTGGTGAATACACCAAAGACGATGAGCCTTTTGACCCAACGACAGTCATGGCCATGGGTAAGCTGGTGCGCACCGCTATTATTATTACTGCGACGTTGGTGGCTATGCAGTCGCTGGGCTACAGCATATCGGGTGTATTAGCTTTTGGTGGCATTGGCGGAATAGCCGTGGGGTTTGCAGCGAAGGATTTACTGGCCAATTTTTTTGGCGGATTGATGATTTATCTCGATAGGCCATTTGCTGTGGGCGACTGGATACGTTCGCCGGACCAGAATATTGAAGGTACCGTCGAAAATGTCGGCTGGCGGCAGACGCGAATTCGAACCTTTGATCAGCGCCCGCTCTATGTGCCCAACGGGACCTTTGCTCAAATATCTGTTGAAAACCCCTCGCGTATGCTGAACCGGCGTATTTATGAAACTATCGGTGTGCGCTACGACGATGCAAGGCAACTCGGAGAGATCGTTAGCGAGGTGCGCAGCTATCTGGAGGATCATGAGGAAATTGATCAAAACAAAACCCTAATAGTCAATTTCAACAGCTTTGGTGCGTCGTCGCTGGATTTTTTTATTTACGCCTTTACCAAAACGACTGCCTGGGTGAAATATCACGAGATCAAACAGGGTGTGTTGCTCGACATTCTCGCTATCATTCACCAACACGATGCCGACGTGGCTTACCCGACATCGACAATACATTTGAATTCCGAAATGACGGCGAGTATCGAGAAGGGTGAGCAAGCGTGACGATAGCAGTAATCGGCGGCACAGGACTGTGTGACTGGGAAGGTGCAGAGCATTTAACGACCCGCGTTTTGGACACGCCTTACGGCGAGCCCAGCGCGCCGCTAAGGCAGATGCGATTTGCCGGCGCCGAGTTTTATTTTCTGCCGAGACACGGCGATGGCCACCGCGTTCCTCCGCATAAAATTAACTATCGCGCCAATATTTGGGCCCTGCACCACGCCGGAGTGGACGAGGTGATGGCGGTGAATGCGGTCGGAGGTATTGCTGATTGTTGCGGCACAGGTGCACTGGTTTTGGCAGACCAGATTATCGATTACAGCCATGGCCGCGAGCATACCTATTACGACGGTACCGACGGTCGGCTGGATCATATTGAGTTCGGCTCGCCGTATAGTGAGAGGGTGCGTGAGCGCCTCATTCGTGCTGCGGAGGGCCTAGCCCAGCCACTGGTCGAACAGGCTACCTATGCTTGCACGCAAGGGCCACGGCTTGAATCAGCGGCTGAAATACAGAAGCTCAAGTGTGATGGCGCTGATGTCGTCGGGATGACAGGAATGCCTGAGGCCGCCCTGGCGCGTGAGCTGGGGCTGAATTATGCGGCGCTGTGCCTAGTGGTCAATCCGGCGGCTGGGCTCAGCAAGGAGCCTATTACCATGCAAGATATCAAACGCGCCATCGACACCGGCATGAGCTTGGTCAAACAGTTGCTGGCGCGCGCGATTAGCGCTGATTGAATGTCTTAGGCGGTGAATCAGCGCCGGCACACTTATTTTTGTGTGGACGCCGTAATAGGCGTGATCTTGATTAACACACCAAACATGGGGTGATCGAGATAATGCACTTCGCTGCTTCTCATCCTGCGGTTTTGCCGCATGACAACCGTTTGCTCCACAAGGTAGCTACTGTCTTCGGCGGCGAGCACATCTAGATTACTGCTGGGGCGATAGCTGTCATTGTCGGCTCTGGCGTCAACCTCAGGCCCGCTGCGAGTGGCTTGTCGGTCGTTCAGCGGGAAGGGGGTGGGTAGTGCAGGAAATTCGCTAATACGTTGCGGTGCCTCTTCGGGGCTCTGATGCGCGGAATTGAAGTCGTTTCCGACAGCTTTGTTAGCGTACAGACGATTTTGTCGTTGGGAGCTGAATTTGCTTAGCCACAGATCGGTATCAATGTGTAGATAGCGCTCTAAGCCGACGCGAATATAGCCTTCAAGTTCATGATGCTGTCCAATCGCGTCGCCGCCTTCTATTAGCAGGGCAGTTGCTTGTTCGCGTGACTGCAGCGATTGTGGCCAGCTACCGGAAAACAGCAGACGGTATCGGTAGGCTCCACTTAATTTCTTGACCAGTGCAGCAAATTCTTCGTCGTTAATTTGCTTTTCAAGCACATACGACGTGCGTTGAGCGGCGGCTGGGTTTTTCTTGCCCGGGCTGGCGCCATCGTCCGATAACAGCGATTCAGCTGATGCCACGACGGCGGCCGCTTCGGTGTTTGCAATGTCTTCTTTATCCGGAGGGAATAGGTCGGCTCGAACTTCTTTACAGCGGGGGTCCAGTACCGGGGGCTCGGCCGCTTGCGAAGATGCAGGGAAATCCTCCTCGCGATAACCTTCTCCTGAATCCACCCGCTCAAGAATATCAAGTAAACGGTTGTTGCCTGCGGCAGTTTGCCTTGAAGTCTCGGGTGCGTTCAGCCCACAGAGGTCAGCGAGGTAGCGTTCGCGCGTTTTCAGTCGAAAGAGGTTCTGCGGGTATTTCAGTTGCAGCTTGTTGCGCCAGACTTCTTCATGTTCACCGGTTTCCGAGCGGTGCCCGAAAATGGCGATATGAATTTGATACCAGCTGTCGGGAGCGCTGTCCGGGGTATCGTC
>JBLHMO010000121.1:0-9324 GCA_047622145.1 Paracoccaceae bacterium
TGTTAGACGGTCTGAAAAATTCGGGTCTGTCGGAAGGTCAGGTGTTCAAACGCTCTACGCTTGAGGGCATGCGTATGGAGCTGACGCGGCAGTACGTCTCGCAGGGTCGCTACGACGCCAGTATCGAAACCGATGTTATCGCTCAGCCACGTAATCGCGTCGCCGTCAGTATTCATGTCGACGAAGGCAGCACGGCGTCAATTAAGCACATTAACGTTGTTGGCAATCACGCCTACTCGGACAGAGAGCTGTTATCGGACTTTGAACTGAAACCTTCTGGCTGGTTTAGCTGGATCAGTAGCAGTGACAAATATGCCCGCGAGAAACTGAAGGGCGACCTAGAAAAACTCAGCTCTTACTATCTTGATCGCGGCTATATCAAGTTCAACATCGATTCCACTCAGGTAGCCATCAGCCCGGATAAAGAGTCTGTGTATATCACGGCGAATATCAGCGAGGGTGAGGTTTACACGATTGGTAAGGTCGAGCTGTCAGGCGATGTGGTTTTGCCCGAAGAGGATTTGAATCGTTTTCTGCTGCCTAAGTCGGAAGAAATATTCTCGCAGTCACGTGTAACCGCAACGGAAGAATTGCTAACCAAGCGTCTCGGAAACGAAGGCTATAACTTTGCCCGGGTGTCAGGTATTCCTGAAATTGATGATGAAAAGCGCATTGTCGATCTCAAGTTCTTTATTGACCCGGGTAAACGCACCTATGTGCGCCGCATTGATTTTTCCGGCAACCACCGCACCTCGGACGAAGTTTTGCGCCGCGAAATGCGGCAGATGGAATCGGCGCCAGCCTCTCAGGCCAGCATTAAAATGTCGCGCGTGCGTCTTGAGCGCCTGGGCTTTTTCAAAGAAGCCAAGGTTGATACTTCCGAGGTGCCTGGCACCGATGACATGATTGATTTGCAGTACGTGGTCGAGGAGCAGAGTTCCGGCAGCCTCGCCGCCAGCGTCGGTTTCTCGCAGGACAGTGGCCTTATTTTGGGCGCAAATATTCAACAGAATAATTTCTTTGGCACCGGCAAACAGGTTGGCATCGGCCTGTCTCGCAGTGATTTCTTGACCAATATCAGTTTCAATTATATGGAGCCGTACTTTACCGAGGACGGTGTCAGTCGCGGTTTTAGCGTGTACTACCGCAAGGCCAACCTCGACGAAGTTAATATTGCGAGCTACACCACCAACACGGCGGGTGCGGCTTTGAATTTCAGCTATCCGCTGTCGGAAATCCAGCGTTTGGGTTTCAGCTTGGGCTACGCCAACACCGAAATAGATGCAGGGATAGGTGCAGTGCAGGAAATCATTTCTAGCCCTCGCCTATTCGACTTTATTGGAGAGTTTTACACCTCGCAATTTAACCCCAGTACCGGCACATTCTCGGCTGCCGAAGTGTTGCAGCCTGTCAGTGCACTACCTGCCGGAGCCGCGGCACGTGGGGAGTCAGGCTTTCTCGATTTGTACGGTGACAGATTTAACAACTACACCATCTCAACTAACTGGCGTCGTTCGACCCTGAACCGTGGGCTGCTGGCGACTCGTGGTACGTCGCAAACTGTTTCCCTCGAACTGGCGCTGCCGGGTTCAGATACCGAATACTACAAATTGATGTTTGATGGTCAGGCTTACTTTCCGCTGATCAACGACTTTGTACTGCGCTTTAAAGCCCAGCTGGGCTACGGTGATGGCTACGGTGGACTGGATGAGCTGCCCTTCTTCGAAAACTTTTACGCAGGTGGCTTCGGTTCAATTCGCGGCTACAAGAGCAATACCTTGGGCCCGCGCAGTACACCAGCTCAAATCTATCGGCTGTCGCAGGCAGCAACTGCGATCAATGCCGCGGGTAATGCCACCGCATTGGCGCCTACCGTTGCCTACGTGCTTGACCCGGTGACAAATAAATTGGTTGCCAGTCCGTTCGAGTTTGATACCGATCCTTTCGGTGGTAACGTGCTGGTGGAAACGAGTATAGAGCTGCTGGTGCCATTGCCGTTTGTAAAAGACCAGCGTTCTGTTCGCTCGGGCTTTTTCTTTGACGCTGGGAACGTGTTCAGTACCAGTTGCCGTTCTACCCAGTTAAACTGCACGACTGTGCACCTGTCTGATCTGCGTTACTCAGCCGGCTTCGGTCTGACTTGGATTACCGGCATGGGCCCGCTGACCTTTAGCTTGGCGCGTGCTTTGAACGACGAAGTTATTGACGATACCGAAGTGTTCCAGTTTTCGCTGGGACGTACTTTCTAATCACCGAACGAGTTAAATCGGGAGATAAACCGTGTTGAAACTGAATAAAGCCTTGGTGGCCTTACTGCTGACTATGACAGCTGGCGTATCATTGGCGGAAGAAAATATTGCTGTGCTGGATGTCCAAGCGGCGATTTTGAATAGCGATGTTGCGCAAGAACGCCTTAAGGCTATGCGCGAAAAGAAAGAATTCAAGTCCAATATCAAGGAGGTTGAGGAACTCCAAGAAGAGCACAATGCTCTGGTTGCCAAGCTGAAAAAAGACAGTGCGGTGATGAGTCAGGAGGAGATGCAGGTACAGACTGCGAAAATCAGTGAGAAGCGTGCGGATATCGAGCATGTTTACCGTAAACTGAAAGCATCCGAGCAAAAACTAATGCAGGATGTTGTTCAGGAGCTGGGTCCGAAACTGCAGGAAGTGGTTAACAAAATGATTAAGGATGACAAGATTGGAATGATCCTCGACGCCAAGGCCACATTGCATGTCACCAATGACTACAATATAACGGCCAAAGTTACCGATAAAATCAATCAGGCTAAGTAATCCATGAGTCAGTCCTCACACCTTACGCTGGGCGAGCTAGCAGAAACGCTGCAGCTGGATTGTGTTGGGGACAGCTCTCTGGAAATTCGCGGCCTGGCGACACTCGCTAGCGCCGGGGCAGGAGAGCTTAGCTTTCTTGCCAATCCAAAATACCAAAAGCAGCTTGCCGCTACCCGCGCTAGTGCGGTGATCTTGCACCGCAATATGGCGGGCAGTACTGAGCTACCCGCTTTACTATCTGACAATCCCTATCTGGCTTTTGCCAAGGCAAGTGCACTGTTTGATGATGCACCTGCTATTAGCGGGGTACATCACACTGCCACCATTGCGTCGTCAGCTCAGCTGGGTGATGGTGTGGCCATAGGCCCCAATGTTGTCATTGGTGAAGAGGTGGCGATTGGTGCGGGCAGCACCTTGCATGCTGGAGTCGTCATCGGCGATGGTGCGCAACTGGGCGAGCGCTGCTTGCTGTTTTCGAATGTCAGTGTGTATCACAAAGTCTCTATCGGCGACGACGTGCGCATACATTCAGGCGTGGTAATTGGCGCCGATGGTTTTGGCTTTGCGCCCAATGGTGCAGCCTGGACTAAGGTGTTTCAGTTAGGGTCGGTGCGCATTGGCAATCGTGTTGAGATTGGCTCAGGTACAACCATAGATCGCGGAGCGCTCGATGATACGGTTATTGGCAACGATGTCATTCTTGATAGTCAGGTATTGATTGCTCACAACGTCGTCATCGGCGATGGCTCGGCCTTTGCCGGCCGATCTGGAGTGGCCGGTAGCTCGGTCGTCGGCAGCAACTGCACCGTAGGCGGTGGCGTTGGCATACTCGGTCACCTAAGAGTGGCCGACAAGGTGCACATAACCTCTTGTACGCTGGTAACTAAATCGATTTTAGAAGAGGGTGCCTCCTTTTCATCGGGTACACCGATGATGCCGACCGGCGATTGGCGCAAAAGTGCGGTGCGTTTCTTGCAGCTAGACACTCTGAATAAACGCCTCGCCCTTATCGAGAAAAAATTGGACGAAGTCCTTAATCAGAACTCCGGGAAATAAACTTTCATGTTGATGGATGTTAATGAAATTCGGGAGTACCTCCCGCATCGCTATCCCTTTTTGCTGGTTGATCGTGTTACTGAGATCGAACTCGGGAAATCAATCACTGCCTACAAAAACATCACCGTCAATGAGGCGATCTTTAACGGCCATTTTCCGGATATGCCGATTTTCCCCGGCGTGTTGATTATTGAAGCAATGGCACAAGCTGCCGGCATTCTAGGTTTTAAAACCATGGATAAAAAGCCTTCGGACGGCTCGATTTATATGTTCGCAGGCGTCGACAATGTTCGCTTCAAGCGGCCTGTCGTGCCTGGCGACAAGCTGGTACTGAAAGTTGATTACGTGTCAGACAGGCGCGGTATCTGGAAGTTTGAGTGTCGCTCCTATGTTGAAGACACGCTGGCTTGCAGGGCGACCATTCTCTGCGCGGATCGGGCACGCTAATTATGATAGATCCTCGCGCAATTATTGATCCCTCGGCAAAGATCGGCGAAAACGTCGATATTGGCCCTTGGACCATTGTCGGCCCCAATGTCGAAATTGGCGACGACTGTGTGATTGCCTCGCATGTGGTACTCAAGGGCCCCATGCGCATGGGTAGGTGCAACAAAATTTACCAATTTTCGACAGTCGGTGATGATACCCCCGACCTGAAGTATCAGGGCGAATATACAACGCTTATCATCGGTGACAATAATGTCATCCGCGAGGGCGTTATCATTCACCGCGGTACTGTGCAGGATCGCGCTGAGACGACAATTGGCGACCATAATTTGTTCATGGCTTACTCTCACGTAGGGCATGATTCCGTTGTTGGCAATCACTGTGTTTTGGTGAACAATTCGGCACTTGCGGGTCACGTTATTATGGGTGACTGGGCGATACTTGCGGGCTATGCACTGGTACATCAGTATTGCAAGCTCGGTGCTCATAGTTTTATGGGAATGGGCGCCGCCGTTGGCAAGGATATACCGGCCTACGTCACCGTAACGGGTAACCCAGGTGAAGCCAAAGGGGTTAACGTTGAGGGCTTGAAACGGCGCGGTTTTAGTAGCGACGCAATTGCCGATATCCGTAGGGCCTACAAGATCCTTTACCGGCAGGGCTTAACGGTAGATGCCGCACTTGAGGCGATGGCCGAAATCGCCGTTACCACGCCAGAAGTTCAGGTGCTAATCGAATCAGTCCGGCAATCTGAACGGGGCATAGTCCGTTAAAGTTCAGCCCCGCCGGCAGGGTGATGCAATAGTTCTACCTGCCACATCCAAGTACAAATAAGACATCGCTGGAGCACATGGCTAAACGATCTTTACGAATCGGAATGGTTGCCGGTGAAGCCTCGGGAGATATTCTCGGCGCCAGCCTGATGCAGGCCTTATACGTGCTCGCCGCAAAGCACGACGTCACGTTACAGTTTGAGGGCGTAGGCGGGCCGCGCATGCTCGCAGCTGGCTTTCACAGCTTTCATCCCATGGATCGCCTGTCGGTCATGGGTCTGACGGAACCCCTTAAGCGACTGCCGGAATTGCTACGAATGCGCGCTGCATTGAAGGCGCAATTCAGTCAGCAGTGCGACCTGTTTATTGGTATTGATTCTCCAGATTTCACACTCAATATCGAAGTCAGTCTGCGTGAACGCGGGGTGAAGACTGTGCACTATGTCAGTCCTTCGGTATGGGCTTGGCGCCGAGGTCGTATCAAAACCATAGCCCGCGCAGTCGACCTGATGCTAACGCTACTGCCTTTTGAAGCCGATTTTTATATCGCCCATCAAGTGCCGGTTAAATTTGTGGGGCATCCCTTGGCCGACCAAATACCCATAATGGACCAAGGTGCAAACGCACGCCAATTCCTCGGCATTGATAAATCTGCCTTGGTTCTGGCGGTGTTACCCGGCAGTCGCGGTGGCGAGGTCGGCCATTTGGCGCCACCTTTTCTCGATACCCTAGATTGGCTGCGCCAAGAGTTTCCTGCGTTAGAGTGCATTATCCCTGCAGCAAATAATGAGCGCCGCGCGCAACTCGATGCCTTATTGGCGGGACGCAATACTCCGGTGCGTATCATCGATGGATGCTCGCGAGAGGTTATGGCCGCTGCGGATGCCGTACTGATGGCATCAGGCACAACCAGCCTTGAAGCCATGCTGTTAAAGCGGCCGATGGTGGTTGCCTACCGCATGGGTAGCTTCAGCTATATGATCCTGTCACGGCTGGTGAAAACTCCCTATATTTCCCTGCCCAACTTGCTGGCAAACGAGGCGCTGGTGCCAGAAGTGATACAGGATGAGGTGCGGCCCGAGGTCTTGGGGCCGTTGTTGGCCGAACATTTGCGGGGAGGGGCGACCGTCGATGAGATTAAAGTTCGCTTTACCGAGCTGCACCGCAACATCGCGCTAAAAGCCAGCGATACCGCAGCGGTGGCGGTTTGGGATTTGCTGGAGCCTGCCGATGGATGATTTGTTCAACACCTTTGAGTTTCCGGTACTGACGGCCGGGGTCGACGAAGTTGGCCGCGGCCCCTTGGCAGGCGACGTAGTGACTGCTGCCGTTATTCTCGATCCGGAGCGGCCTATTGCGGGCCTCAATGATTCAAAAAAATTATCAGAAAAAAAACGACTATTTCTCGCCGCCGAGATTCGCGACAAGGCACTTAGCTTCAGCGTGTCCCGTGCGTCAATTATCGAAATAGACAGCCTGAATATTCTGCAGGCCAGTTTGCTGGCAATGAAACGGGCCGTAGAAACCCTGTTCGTTCAACCTCAGTTTGTTTTGGTAGACGGCAATAAACTGCCCAAGTGGAGTTATCCGGCCAAGGCGATAGTGAAGGGTGACAGCCTTTACGCCTGTATTGCCGCTGCCTCAATTCTCGCCAAGGTCACTCGCGACGCTGAAATGGATGTATTGGCTGCGGATTACCCTGAGTATGGCTTCGGCCAGCATAAAGGCTATCCGACCAAGGTCCATTTGCAGGCCTTGCGTGACCACGGCGTGACCCCTTTTCACCGGCAGTCCTACGCGCCTGTTCGAAAAATTCTTGAGGAGGCCGGATAGTGGCTGAAATAGTGCCGGAGAGTGTGACTGAGATGGTACCTGAGAGAGCGCCGGAGTTTGTGCATCTGCGGGTGCATTCCGAGTACTCCCTGTCCGACGGTATTGTTCGTATCAAGCCGTTGGTCAAGGCGGTTGCCGCACAGGGCATGACAGCAGTGGCGTTGACCGACCGCGCCAATTTCTTTGGCCTGATTAAATTCCGCAAAGCCTGCTATGGCGCCGGCATAAAACCAATCTACGGCGCAGACTTTATATTGCGCGATGACGAAGATTCCGACCACGTTAGTCAGCTGGTGTTGCTGGCGCGCAGTAATCAGGGCTATGCCAATTTACGATTGCTCATATCAAAGGCTTATCAAGAGGGACAGCAGCAGGGTAAGCCCTATCTGCATCGCAGCTGGCTGGCAGATCATAGCGACGGGCTTATCGTGCTCTCAGGTGGGCGCGAAGGTGATGTTGGGCAATATTTGTTGGCTGGCAAGACCGAACAGGCCAGAGCATGTTTGCAACGCTGGCAGCAGCAATTTCCCGGTAGTTATTATCTCGAGCTGCAGCGCACTAGCCGTGAATATGAAGAAGACTATTTGCATGCCGCCGTCGAGCTGGCGCTTGAGTGTGGCTGCCCGGTCGTAGCGACTAACGATGTCCAGTTCCTCGAATCCAAAGAATTTGAAGCTCACGAAACCCGCGTCTGTATAGCTGAAGGTCGAACACTGGACGACCCTAGGCGGCCGCGTCGCTACAGCGACCAGCAAAATTTACGCACGCCCCAAGAAATGACGGAATTGTTTGCGGACATCCCCGAGGCGCTAGAAAATACGGTGGAAATTGCCAAGCGCTGCAATGTTGAAATTGAACTCGGCAAATACTACCTGCCCGAATATCCTATTCCCGGGGGTATGACCCAGGACGAATTTTTCCGCAAGCTCGCGCACGATGGCCTGGACAACAGGCTCGCATTTTTATTCGATGCTGAGGCTCTGGACTTCCCCGAAACGCAAAAACGGTATCGAGATCGCTTAGATTTTGAGCTGACTATTATCCTGCAAATGGGATTTCCCGGCTACTTCCTCATCGTTATGGACTTTATCCAGTGGGCCAAGGATCAAGGTATCCCTGTCGGGCCTGGTCGTGGTTCGGGTGCGGGATCGCTGGTCGCCTACTCGCTGAATATCACCGATCTTGATCCCCTTGAATACGACCTGCTGTTCGAACGCTTCTTGAATCCGGAGCGGGTGTCGATGCCTGACTTTGACGTCGATTTTTGTATGGAAGGGCGCGACCGGGTTATCTCCTACGTGGCTGACCATTATGGCCGCGAAGCAGTCAGCCAGATTATTACCTTCGGCACTATGGCGGCTAAGGCGGTGGTTCGCGACGTGGCACGGGTGCAGGGTAAGCCCTATATGGTGGGCGACAAGCTATCCAAGCTCATTCCCTTTGAGGTCGGCATTACCCTTGATGATGCTCTCAAAGCCGAAGAGCAGCTGCGCGACTACCTCGATACTGACGAGGCCGGCAAAGAAATTTGGGATATGGCCGTCAAGCTTGAGGGCATAACCCGGGGCGTCGGCAAGCACGCCGGCGGTGTTGTCATCGCACCCTCAAAGCTCACCGATTTTTCGCCACTGTACTGCGACGAAACCGGTGCTGGCCTCGTTACCCAGTACGACAAAAATGATGTCGAAGATGCCGGTTTGGTTAAGTTCGACTTTCTCGGCTTGCGAACCCTCACCATCATCGATTGGGCGCTGAAAATCATTAATCGCAAGCGCGCGAAAGTGGGTGAAGAAGCGCTCGATATCATGTCGATTCCGCTTGTAGACGAAGCCTCGTTTACCTTATTGAAGCGAGCGGAGACCACTGCAGTTTTCCAGCTCGAATCGCGCGGCATGAAAGACCTGATCAAGCGCCTCCTGCCGGACAGATTTGAAGATATTATTGCGCTGGTGGCGCTGTTTCGGCCCGGCCCTTTGCAGTCGGGCATGGTTGACGATTTCATTAATCGCAAGCACGGGCGCGAACAGCCGTCTTATCCACATCCACAATACCAACATGAATGTCTGAAGCCGATTCTGGAGCCTACCTACGGGATTATTCTCTATCAGGAACAGGTCATGCAGATCGCCCAGGAGATGGGTGGCTATACCCTCGGCGGCGCCGATCTATTGCGGCGCGCAATGGGTAAGAAAAAACCCGAAGAAATGGCCAAACAGCGCGATTTGTTTCAGGCCGGTGCGGCCGAAAAAGGTTTTGACGCCAATCTAGCCTCCAACATTTTTGACTTGATGGAAAAATTTGCCGGCTACGGTTTTAACAAATCGCATTCGGCAGCCTACGCATTGGTGTCTTACCAGACCGCTTGGCTGAAGACGCATTATCCGGCCGAATTTATGGCGGCGGTTATGAGTTCGGAATTGGA
>JBLHMO010000122.1:0-9312 GCA_047622145.1 Paracoccaceae bacterium
CCCTAGCGATAGTCCCTTTATGGCCGACGCGCAGGCTGCGCACTACAGCATTGACGTCGCCGGCCAGACACTTGACGTTGGCGCTGCGTCTATGGGTAACCCCCACGTGGTTTTGCAGGTAGCCAATACTGAAACTGCAGCCGTGGAATCGCTAGGACCACTGCTGGAAGCTCACCCCAGATTCCCCAATCGCGTCAATGTCGGCTTTATGGAAATTATTGACCGCCAGCACTTCCGCCTGCGCGTATTCGAACGCGGAGTCGGCGAAACCTTAGCCTGTGGCAGCGGTGCCTGTGCGGCAATGGCGGTTGGCGTGCAGCAGGGCCTGCTAGATAGTCACGCCACGGCCAAGCTCAATGGCGGCGAGCTGGAACTGAGCTGGCAGGGAGAGGGCCATCCCGTTATTATGACCGGGCCGGCTACAACCGTATTCGAAGGGCAAGTCAGAATTTAAGCGGAGATTGCAGTGGATTCAGTGAAAGACAAATCAAAAGACTCGCCCAGCGAAGAAGACGTCGCCCGCTATATGCGCAACCATCCCGGATTTTTCCTCAAGCACGAAGACTTGTTGGCGGACATCACCTTGGCGCACGATACCGGCAAAGCGGTATCGCTGCTGGAGCGCCAAGTCAGTATTCTCCGTGATCGCAATATGGAAATGCGTACCCGTCTGAGCGGCCTGCTTGAAAACGCCCAGCACAACGACATCCTGTTCGAAAAAACCAAAGCCCTGATTCTTTCACTGCTCGAAGCGCGCCGCGCCGACGAGCTGGCCGATACCTTCTGCCGCACCCTCACCGAAAATTTTGATGTGGATGCCGCCAGCCTGATTGTGTTTGGCAACCCCGGCATCAGCAATACCCGCCTGCGCGTCACCAGCGCCGACGACGCTGGCAAGCACATTGGCAGCATTCTGAAAAACAACAAGGCGATTTGCGGCGTACTGCGCGAGAACGAAAACCGCTATCTATTTGCAGAGAAAGCCGCCAGCATCGGCTCAGCCGCCGTCGTGCCGCTGCACAACAGTCGTCCGCTCGGCATCGTCGCGATAGGCAGCAACGACCCTCAGCACTTCCAAAGTAGTATGGGTACGCTGTTCCTGAGTTATATCGCCGAAGTCATCAATCGCACGCTACCGCGATTAATGAAGTAATAAGTGCATGCCACTGCCTGAGTTAATCGATCAGTTTATTGAATACCTGCGCTCGGCAAAACGCCTCTCACCCCACACCCTGAGCAGCTACCGCCGCGACCTCACCCAGTTTGTCGATTTTTGTACAGCGCAACACTTTAGCGCGCCCGAAAAAATCGACCTTGCGGCGATTCGCCAGTTTGTCGGCCAGCGCCGCAGCGGCGGCGCCGGCGGGCGAACTATTCAGCGCCAGTTGTCGGCGCTCAGAAGCTTTTTCAATTTTCTTAATCGCGAGGGCGTCTGCGAGAACAACCCTGCAATTGGCATACAGGCGCCCAAATCACCCAAGCGCCTACCCAAAGCCCTGAGCCCTGAAGACATGGGGCAAATGTTGGCCGGCGGCGATGATAGCTGGCTGGGCTTGCGCGATCAGGCCATAGCGGAGTTATTTTACTCATCGGGGTTACGGCTCGCCGAACTGATCTCGCTGGACACGCAATCCATACAGTTTGGCAGCTCCCTCGTCACCGTAACGGGCAAGGGCAGCAAAAGCAGAACGCTGCCAGTGGGGCGAATGGCCATTGCGGCCGTGCGTGCTTGGCTCAAGGTGCGCGATCTCCAATGCCGCGACACCGGCGAGCCGGCCCTGTTTATCAGCCAGCGCGGCACACGTTTAAGTAACGGCAGCGTCCAGCAGCGCCTGCGCAAACTCGCTCAAGAGCGCGGCCTGTACCAGCATGTCCACCCGCATATGCTGCGCCACTCTTTTGCCAGCCACCTACTGGAATCCAGCAGTGATTTACGTGCCGTACAGGAGTTGCTGGGGCACGCCAACCTATCGACCACACAGGTTTACACCCACTTGGATTTTCAGCACTTGTCCAAGGTTTATGACAAGGCACACCCACGTGCGAACCGAAAGCGCGAGCGGGAAGATAAGGAATGACGCTAAAACTAATCACCCTGGATCTCGACGATACCTTGTGGCCCGTCGAACCCGCACTGAAGCATGCAGAGGACTGCTTCTATCGCTTTCTGTCTAATCAGCAACCGGCGATATTTGACTGCATCAGCGCGGACGATTTACGCCATCATCGAATAGAAATGTTCGAGCAAGACCCCCGCTTCAAGCATAACGTGAGCTTATGGCGGCGCGAAAGCCTGAAGCTATTTTTAAGCGAACATAAGCTTTCTGCCAGCCGAGCCGACGAACTTGCAGAGCAAGCCTTTGCCGTTTTTCTGGAAGCGCGTCAGCAGGTCGAGCTGTTCGAAGGCGCTGAGACTGTGCTGGCTGAATTGGCGTCGCGTTATACGCTGATTGCACTAACCAACGGCAATGCCGACATTAGGCAAATGCCGGTTGGCCGTTATTTTAACGCGGCAATTAGAGCCGAAGATATCGGCGTCAGTAAGCCGGCGCCGGATATGTTTGAAAAGGCGCTAGAAATTGCCCGTTGCAAGGCTGAAGAAAGCCTGCACATTGGCGATGACCCTTACTACGACATCGCGCCGGCGCAGGCCCTGGGGATGCACACACTGCGCGCCGCGATCACCCTTAAGTTTCCCCAGAATGAAACCAGCTTTTCCCATTGGCAAGAATTGCCCGCACGTATCGCAGCCATTTCAATACCGCTTTAACGCAAGTAGCGCCAACCATCCTAAAAAAGATCGGTATCGCCTACCTGCTCAACGCTGTTGTCGAGATGCTGAATATGCCCACCCTTGGAGAGAAAGGCGTCAATATCAGCAGCCAAGCGCCTACGTATCCGCTCTCTGGACGTTAGGTTATGCGCGTCCTCGCTGGTGGAACCCCCGCGCTCGTCAATGCTGTCCACCGCACCGTCAATATCACCTCGTCGACTTGCACCCATGCTGTAATCCTCGCTTTTTACAACACCCTAAATGACAACAAGCTTTGAGCCAAAGTATGGTTGTTAGTCGACGAAAAACAATAAAAAAGTCAGGAAGTGGGTAGTTTTTTCGTTCTATTGGAGCGTCGACTTATTACTGCAGGCTAGAGCGCCCCTCAATTCAGAGGGGCTTAAGATGCTTAGATCGCTTCTTCACCGGCTTCACCAGTGCGAATGCGGATGACCTGTTCAAGGGCGCTGACAAAGATTTTGCCATCGCCAATTTTGCCGGTATGAGCGGATTGGGATACCGCCTCGATAACCCGTTCAACCTGGTCATCCGGCACGGCAATTTCTAGTTTTACCTTCGGCAAAAAATCGACCACATATTCGGCGCCACGGTATAACTCAGTGTGACCTTTCTGACGACCAAAACCTTTAACTTCAGTTGCGGTAATACCCTGAACGCCGACATCAGATAAGGCCGCACGGACGTCGTCCAGCTTAAAGGGTTTAATCACGGCGGTGATCAGCTTCATCCTGTTCTCCTTAGCAGCAGGCACTATTAGAGTAGCGAAGGTAGCCCAGCGGCGTGCGACTTGCAACTCTCGGCACGGCCTTAGGCGACCAAACGGCGCAATGAAAAAAGGCGCCCGAAGGCGCCTTTGGTATCCACCAGCGGGGGGAGATTATTGCTGGGTGAATTCAGGGTAGGCTTCCATGCCGCACTCGGACAAATCTACGCCCTCGTACTCTTCTTCTTCGGTAACGCGGATGCCAATGACGGCTTTCAAAATACCCCATGTCACTAGGCTGGCACCAAACACCCAACCAAAGATGGTAGCAGCGCCAATCAGCTGGCCTGAGAAGCTGGAACCCTCGTTAGTCACCGGTACCAACAGCAGACCTAACAGACCCACCACACCGTGCACGGAGATCGCACCAACCGGGTCATCGATTTTCAGCTTGTCCAGGGCCAGAATCGAGAACACAACCAATACACCGCCAACCGCGCCAAACAGAGTCGCCTGCAATGCAGTAGGAGTTGAGGGTTCGGCCGTAATCGCCACCAGACCTGCCAAAGCACCGTTGAGTGCCATCGTAAGGTCAGCCTTGCCAAACATGATACGGGCGACTATCAGCGCGGCAATCAAACCACCGGCCGCTGCCGCATTGGTGTTCATAAACACGATCGCTACCGAGTTAGCGCTTTCAACGCTGGCCGTAGCCAGGACCGAGCCGCCGTTAAAACCAAACCAGCCCAGCCACAGGATAAAGGTACCCAGGGTTGCCAGCGGTAGGTTCGCACCGGGAATCGCATTGATCTGCCCGTCTTTGCCATACTTGCCCTTACGAGCACCCAGCAAAAGCACACCCGCCAAAGCAGCAGAAGCACCGGCCATGTGCACGATGCCGGAACCGGCAAAGTCAGAGAAACCCAAATCGCCCAGTGTATACAGACCGAAAACGGGCATGCCGCCCCAGGTCCAAGCACCTTCCATCGGGTAGATCACACCGGTCATGACCACCGCAAAGGCCAAGAAAGCCCAGAGTTTCATACGCTCAGCAACGGCGCCGGAGACGATCGACATGGCCGTGGCCACAAACACTACTTGAAAGTAGAAGTCTGCAGACGGTGCGTAAGTTGCGGGCTCTTCTGCACCGGTCACGCCGTTACCGACGATACCGTCGAGGAACATCGTAAACTCGCCGCCGCCATACATAATGGAATAACCACAAATCATGTACATGGTGCAGGCCACTGCGTACAGGGCCACGTTCTTGGTAAGAATTTCAGTGGTGTTTTTGGAGCGGACCAGGCCCGCTTCGAGCATGGCAAAGCCAGCAGCCATCCACATAACCAGTGCGCCGCAGACCAAAAAATAAAACGTATCTAGCGCATATTGTAGTTCAAATATTTGATTTTCCATGATTTAATAAACCTCGCAGGCTTGTTGAGGGTTACAGCCTTCTGCCAAAGACTGAACATCTATTCCGGCCGCGAGGCCGGCAATGAGCTTGCCCTTTTTTAAATTGCTTCCTCGCCAGTCTCACCGGTACGAATACGGATGACCTGTTCGAGGGAGGAAACAAATATTTTGCCGTCACCGATTTTGCCAGTATTGGCCGATTTGGCGATCGCCTCAAGTGTCTGCTCAACCGAACTATCGGCGACAGCAACTTCCAGTTTCACCTTCGGCAGAAAGTCCACGACATACTCTGCACCGCGGTACAGTTCGGTATGGCCCTTCTGACGACCAAAGCCTTTCACTTCGGTGACAGTAATACCCTGCACACCAATATCCGAAAGCGCTTCGCGTACATCATCCAGTTTGAACGGCTTGATTACAGCTGTGATCAGTTTCATGAGACAAATCTCCTCTAAAAGGTGTATGGATTAGCACACACGCCCGGTAAGAAACTGGTTGGTTGAGTCCGGCCGACGGAAGCGTCGGCCGGGGTGTAAACTTAGTTCAGCGGTATGCTGTAGGAGAGAACCACTTGCAGGTCGTCTTCCATAACAACACTGTCATCCTTATCAATCACCTGAGACAAAGTGAATGAAAGATTATCGTTATATGCGTAACCCACATCCAAGTGCACATAGTCGCTGTCACCCTTCTGTCCTTTTGCTTCTTCGGGATCAGCAATACCTAACACGACTGAAAACTTGCTCATGCCGTAGCCCAGACTCATATACGTGTTATCGTCCAGAGCCGTTGATTTACCAGTGATTTGATCGTAATAGTAAAATTCAACACCTGCAAAGCTAAGCCCGAGATAGAACTCAGTCAAACCTCTAAAAAGGTCGTCGCTATCGTTGCCGCCGCCTGGGTAATAGTAATCCAGCAGGCCAACATCCACCCCGAAATCACCAAATGAGCCACTCCAACCAGCGAAGGTATCGATCTCACCGCCATTGCCGTAGCTGCTGGCACTGGAGACCCAAGCTCCTGCATACAAACCCGTACTATTGCTGTATACCAGATCACCGGAAACTGCAGCAGAACCACCACCTTGATCCACACCACGGAACAGATAGATGTTTGACACAGCAGCGCTGGCTTCGAGTTCAGCCATTGCCGGTGCAGCACTCAGCGCAATTGCTGCTGCTGCAGCGCTTGCCGTAAGTATATTTTTAACTTTCTTCATGTGTGTTTCTCCACGTAAATTTTCTTTTGTGTGCTAGCACGTTGCGGCAGCTTTCATTGGTTTCGATAAAGCACAGATCGTGCCAATTCAAGCCAACTACTTATTTTACAACTACTTAGCGTAATTTTAACCACAACTAGAGGAAAATGCCCTACAACAGCATGGCCAATTTAGGTGCACTTCCGCCCCCAACGCACCAAGTTAGGACAAAATGCAATAAAAATCCAGACTTTAAATGAAAAAAAAATGGTAAATTATTGATACAGCTGAGTTTTTATAATTATTGAGAGGGGGGGGAAAGAGTGGGCAATCTCTCGACTACCAAAACGCCCTGGCCGCTGATGTAGCACAGGCCAATCCAGAAGCACCAAATCAGTGCATTGCGGGAGATTATCTACACTCGATCTCTAGCGAACCCTCATTAGCTTTATAGGGGCCTACCTTGATTTTGCTTTACCGCGACTACTGCTCCAGCTTGAGCAACCTACGCTCAAGCAATTCAAGTCGCTTTTCAAGCTGTTGCACACGCTGAGACAGGGCTACGTTAGCTTTATTCTGTTTGGCGGGAAAATCGGCTGCTACCGCGCTGGACGCTGAACGGCGCTGGGTCGTCTTGGCGAAATCCTGCTGCAGCCGCGGCGTCAAATCCTGGCCCGCGGCACCCGTTTTACCCTTGGCTCCAGGCCGTCCTGGTTCGCCCCCCGCCAACCACTTTTTGTTGCCTCCAAAACTGCCCTTCATATAACGACCGTCTACCGCCGCGCCACCTGCGCCACCGGAGCCACCTGCGCCGGCCTCCCCACCCACATTGGAGGCGCTAAGGCGTTGCGCTATTGCCGACATATCCACCTTGCTTCCAATCGGCCAATAGACCAGCGATATCTCGCCAGCTTGACCGCCGTCGCCACCGTCGCCGCCGTCGCCACCGGCACCGCCATTGCCGCCACGACATTTACTGATATCGCCGCCGCGCTGCCCTCGACCACCGCGGCCACCACTGCCACCGACACCGCCCTCGCTCACCAAACGCATCGAACCCAACTCAGCGACCCCCCAACTCAGCGATAACTCTACGCCACTCGCACCGTCATGCCCCGCTGCTCCCTTAACGCCAGCTATGCCTCCTTCGCAGTGTGCCGCCGCCACACTATCCGCCCCCTGCACACCGACGGCTCCCGATGCGCCTCGAGCATCGATCAATACATGGTTACCGATCTGGACACGCTTGGCGGTGAGCTGCCAGCGCTTTACTCCCGGCGCGAAGCGAACAATCGAATCGTCACCTAGCACTAGCGTATCCAGCTCTAAGGTTTGCAGCTCCGCCGTAATCAACAAAATCTCACCCGGCGCGACCCGCAGCTCTTTAGCCATCAGATCGCCCGTCAACAAAAATAGAGAAAGCAAAGTAATAATTCGATATTTCACGCTATAGGACTCCGAGGCTGGGCTACACTGGCCCACAATTTACGATAAACTGCCCGCAGTGAACAGGAAGCCCTAATGTCCAGAGCAGACTTCATAGAACAATTGATACAACAAGCCAGCAAACTCGCCAGCAGCGCACCGGTGCCCCAGGAGATTGAAGCAAAGTTGCGCGTGCTGATGCAGGGCGCCTTTAACCGCATGGATCTGGTTGCTCGCGATGAGTTTGACGCTCAAGCGGCGGTGCTGGCGCGCACTCGGGAAAAACTGGAGCAGCTCGAACAGCAATTGGCGACACTGCAATCAGAAATTGACGCGCGCTAATTCTGAGGCGAAAAATCAAACCCCGTATCACTTCCAGGGAAGGAAGCTATGCAACTTGCTCTCGTCTTCAGCCGGGCACGAATCGGCATCGACGTACCACTGATCACCATCGAAGTTCATCTGTCCAATGGCTTGCCGGCCTTTCATATCGTCGGCCTGCCCGAGGCCTCGGTGCGCGAAAGCCGCGATCGCGTGCGTTCGGCGCTCATTAACTCACAATTTGAATTCCCCGACCGACACATCACCGTCAACCTGGCACCGGCAGATATCCCTAAGGACGGCAGCCGCTTCGACCTACCCATTGCACTGGGCATTCTTGTCGCCAGTGGTCAAATAAGCGGCGCCAAGCTGCGCGACCTGGAATTTATTGGCGAGCTTGGTCTGACGGGTGAGCTCAGGGGCATAAACGCCTGCCTGCCGGCCGCTATCCAGTGCGAACACCAACAACGACAGCTAGTGTTGCCAAGCGCCAATGCTCGGGAAATCCAGAGCTTCTCCGAAAAAGGACTGCTGGCGGTGCGCAATCTCGGCGAATCCGCTGCTTTGTTGCAGGGCCAGTTCACTCCAGAGCGGCAGGATGCGCTTTCCGATACGCTCGCTAACTGCAGCGAGGACATAGGTGATTTCGCCGACATTATTGGACAAGCGACAGCGCGGCGCGCACTCGAAATCGCCGCGGCCGGCAGCCACAACCTGCTATTCAGCGGCCCGCCGGGCACCGGTAAACCGCTGATGGCTTCTCGGCTGCCGACCATACTGCCACCGCTCAGCCGCAAGGAACTGCTCGAAACCTGCTCCATCTATTCTGTCGCCGACGACGGTGATTTTCTCTACCAACGGCGCCGCCCCCTTTCGCGCGCCCCACCACACAGCTTCCGCTGTCGCCTTAATCGGTGGCGGCAGCCAAGCGCGCCCGGGCGAGGTGTCGCTGGCACACGGCAGTGTATTATTTCTCGACGAATTATCCGAGTACCCGCGCAAAGTACTGGACGTTCTGCGCGAACCGCTAGAGTCGGGGGAAGTGGCCATTGCGGCTATCACAACGACCCGCTGCACGCCGGATCAAATACTGCGCTACCGCACACGCATTTCAGGGCCACTGCTAGATCGCATAGACATCTTCGTTCACGTACCCAGATTGCCGCCCGGTGGCATACAAGACGACGCGGTGGCGGAAAGCTCTCGCGAGATTAGGCTGCGCGTAGTCGCCGCCCGCGAGCGGAAGCTGGGGCTGTCGGCCCGAGCACAGCACCGCATCATTAAGGTGGCGCGCACCATCGCAGACCTTGCGGGGGCCGATGCTATCCAAGCCTCACATCTTAGTGAAGCGCTGGCCTATCGCGATGGCGTGAGCCTTAGACAAAATGACCGCCCCTGAATAGGAGGCTGCCAGATGAACCAGCAGAAAGGAGTCCCAGCGCCGTAGTGTTT
>JBLHMO010000123.1:0-9125 GCA_047622145.1 Paracoccaceae bacterium
ATTTGCCAGTGAAGCGCGACTTTTTTCATGGAATGGGCAACGTTCTGGACAGACATTGCACTTTACCTTGCGGCAGAGCTTGGTGCCACTTAACGTAGCGGACGCAGCCGCCTGCCATAATCGACCGTTACGGTGTAAACCATTACTTTGTGTATAGGAGAGAGACATGGAAATTCAATTAGGCTTTTTGTTCAGCCTGTTGCTAATCGTACTCCCGCTGTGGAAAATCTGTGAAAAAGCGGGCTACTCCGGTTGGCTGGCCTTGCTGGCATTGATTCCGCTGGTCAATATCGGCTTGCTGTTTTATCTCGGATTTTCAGACTGGCCCCGTGATCGCGACCTGCCTAAGTAAACGCCGAAGTAAGCACATAACACAGCTGTCATTGTCGGTGCCGTGGCGGCTGGGTATGCTCCCCGCACAATGATAATTACGAAAGGTAAAGCCTCATGACTCAGGCGCTGGCTCCGGCCGCTGAAAAAATCACGGATAACAATGCCGCAATCGCGGCCGCGCTGGAACATGCCAGTATCCCTACGCTGATACTGTCGATGATTCACATGAATGGCGATACGGCACTGCTCGATGGCGCTATTCGGCCTCTAGGCGCCTACCTCAATGAGGTCCAGGGCTATATGTCGGAGGAAGACAAAGCCGCAATCCGGGTTCAGGCCTTAGAGGTGATTGCCCGTTACCGCGATAACGGCTGCCAAGCGGTTCCCATAAAAAACCCCGAAAGCATACGCCGCATGATGAGCTTTCTCGTCGCCGAGGAAGTGCCCATAGAATATGTGCCCATGATGCTCGAGGAAATGGAGCTGGACGGCGATGCGCGGCAACTCGACTGGGACGAAATACCCGCGGCTGAACGTGAGAATTTTCACGTCACCGTGATCGGCGGTGGTATGTCGGGGGTGTTGTCGGCGATCAGGTTGAAAGAGGCCGGCATCAGCTTCACGGTGATCGAAAAAAATGCCGGCGTTGGCGGCACCTGGTATGAGAACCGCTATCCGGGCTGTCGCGTCGATGTGGGTAATCACTTCTACTGCTATTCCTTCGCCCCCAATCATGATTGGACCGAATATTTCGCCCAGCAGCCAGAGCTGCAACGCTACTTTGAAGACTGTTTGGATCGTTTTGGGGTGCGCGAACATTTTCGGTTTAATACCGAGGTCATTAAGGCGGAGTTTGACGAGTCCAGTCAGCAGTGGGATATCACCCTGCGCGACCAGCACGGTGCAGCAAGTGATGTGCGCAGCAATGCCATGATCAGCGCGGTCGGTCAGTTGAATCGCCCCAAATTGCCCGACATCAAAGGCCGAGATTTATTCGCCGGTGTCACCATGCACTCTGCCCGGTGGAGTAATGATGCGGATCTGCGCGGTAAGCGGGTAGCGGTCATTGGCACCGGCGCCAGCGCCTTTCAGCTGGTGCCCGCCATTGCCGACGAGGTCAAAGCGTTACAGGTGTATCAGCGTTCGGCACCATGGATGTTCCCCAATCTCGACTATCACCGCGCCGTCGACGATGGCACCAATTGGTGTATGAAGCATTTGCCGTTTTATTCGCGCTGGTATCGGTTTCTGCTGTTTTGGCCGGCCTGCGACGGTCTGCTGCCGAGTTTAAAAATCGATCCGAGCTGGCCGCATCAAGATCGCTCTATCAATGAAATGAACGAGATGGTTCGCGAGGTGTTTACCGATTGGATGAAACAGCAGGTAGGCGATGACGAGGCGCTACTTGCCAAGGTAGTGCCGGACTATGTGCCTCTGGCCAAGCGCACCCTGCAAGATAACGGCAGTTGGCTAACGGCGCTGAAAAAAGACAATGTTGAACTCAATAATCTCGGCATTCGCGAAATTACCGAGCACGGTGTGATCGACAATAACGGCGACTTGTTTAAAGCCGATATTATTGTGTTCGCCACCGGCTTTCACGCCAACAAATTTTTATGGCCTATGGACATCATTGGCCGCAAGGGCATCAAGCTCAACGAGCAGTGGGGCGAAGAACCGGCGGCTTATCTTGGGATTACCGTACCGAATTTCCCCAATCTATTCTGCTTGTACGGCCCCGGCACCAACCTGGCTTTTGGTGGCAGTCTGATTTTCCATTCCGAATGCGAGGTGCGTTATTCGCTCTCGGCTATCAAATCTTTGCTCCAGCAGGGCAGCGCCGCGATGACGGTAAAGCAGAGCGTACACGACGATTATCAAGAGCGCCTGCAAAACGAATTGTCCGATATGGTGTGGTCGCATCCCTCGATAAAAAACAGTTGGTACCAGAATAACGACGGTAAAGTGACGGTGTTGTCGCCTTGGCGGCTGAGAGATTTTTGGGAGTGGACCGCCGCGGTTAAACCCGAGGAATACGACTTCATTTGATGCCTGTCCGGCGAAGGCGCTGGGCTAGCCCAGTGCCTTCTACGCTGCGCTTAAACCGACCTACAAGCGCAATTGTCGCTGGCCGGTATAAATCATCGGCGTTGCCGGCACGGACTCCGGCCTAGCCAGCAAAGCTGGCGAGCAGGGCTTTTTCCTCGACGATGAGTGGCGCAAAGATCTCACCTTCGTGCAGGCGCGTTAGATAGGCCGCGGTTTTAGGCCAGCGCACCGCATCGCAGTGGTGACCGCTATGCAGCATGGCTACGCTGATGGAGCCGACCGCGATATCGCCGAGAGAAAAGCCGCTGGCCAGCAAATAATCACCCGCAATCTGGGACTCCAGGTAGTCAAAAATGACGGGAATTTCTTCGTTGATAGCCTTGTCGATATCGGCTTGGAGGGGCTCGCGATTGAATAACAATTTAGAAAGTACCACCTCCGCAAACAGATGGCCGCCCATCGCCGTAGTCATCGCGGAGTCAGCATATTCTTCAAACCACATTGCTTTGGCGGCATCGGCATTGTTGGTAGGTAGCAGCGGCTTTTCAGGATGCTGGCGATCCAGCCAGGCGCAGATTACCGAGGAGTCGGGGATGTAGTGATCGCCATCGCGCAGCAAAGGAATCTTGCCCAGCGGGCTGTTGGCCTTGAATTCGGCGGGCTGATCGTCGCCCTTGGGAACGACGAAAATATGCTCGTACTGCAAGCCTTTGTAAGCCAGCGCAGCGCGCACCTTGCGCACAAATGGGGATATGTGGGCGCCGTAGAGTGTTATAGCCATATTCTGAGATCCGTGTAGAAGTGGGGATGACCACGCTAGCTGAGAAACACCTCAGTGCCAAGTGCAATACTGCAGAATTAAAGCGCGCTAAAAAACTGGCCAAGCTTGGGCAAGGGTTTTTTGATTAGCGTCAGCAGCCCGGGTTTGAGACCGTTCATTTTTTCATGCCATTCGGTCTTCTCGGTTGGCTTTCAGCTTGTTTTTAATAGAGGCATTGCTCTTGCCGCCCACACGCATCTTGATGATAACCCTATCAAGCTAGACTCGATGTTAAACTGCCGCTCATTTTATTGTTTTCGTGAATTGATCTCGCGACAAAAATTCTCGCAAACGGAATATTCCGCGTTACCTTCTCGCCTATCAGGAGTCACCTTTGCAAGACGCCCTCGCTGAACTGATTGCCTGCAATCGGCTCGAAGAAATTGATGTCAATCTCTACTCCGGACATTCCAGCCGCCGCAATGGCTCCAGAATATACGGGGGGCAGGTACTGGCTCAGGCCTTGAGTGCGGCCCAGCGCACAGTGTCAGACGAATATACCTTGCACTCCTTGCACTCCTATTTTATGCGCATGGGCGACCCCAAGGAGGCGGTGGTGTATGAGGTGGACCCTATTCGCGATGGCCGCAGTTTCGTCACTCGGCGGGTGGTGGCGCGTCAGTATGGCAAGGCAATTTTCAGCGCCGAGCTGTCGTTTCAGCGCCCGGAAACGGGGCTCGAACATACGCGCCCTATGCCCGATGTGCCGGGACCGGAGGGGCTGGCCAGCGACGAAGACTTGTATCGGCAGCACTTCGGCGGTGGTGACTATCACTGGCCTATCGAATTTCGGCAGGTGGCGCCGCAGGATTTAAAAAATCCGCAGCCCAGCGATCCGGTTTCCTATGCTTGGTTCAAAACAACTGACCGGATCAGTGATGATTTGGCCAGTCACCAGCAGCTGCTGGCCTACGCATCTGACAACCCTATACTGGTTACGGCGCTTAGGCCGCATGCGGTGTCGCATATGCGCCCTGATGTGATGGTGATTACGCTGGATCATGCACTGTGGTTTTATCAGCCCTTTCGGGTTGACGACTGGCTGCTCTATGAAGTGCACAGCGATGTGGCCGGCCATGGCCGCGCCTTGAGTCGAGGCCGCATTTACAATCGGCAGGGGCAATTGGTGGCGGTAGTGAATCAGGAAGGTTTGCTGCGGATTCGTAAATGAGACATCCAGTCACACTGAAACTCCTTAGGGAGAGGCCTCTAATTCAACAACTTACGGGTATACGCTTGTGTTGCACATCTCTCACCCCTTACGTTCACTGAGCTTGCTGACGCTCGCGATGATTCAGTCGGCCTGTGTTAATTACAGTGCTAACAATCAGGCTGACACGACACTGCTTAGAACCAGCTACCAAGTGTTTGAGGATCAGCTTTATACGCCTGCAGGTTGGCCGCAGGCGCTGTACGCGGATGTATACAAGCCGGCGGGCGAGCAATTGCACCCGGCAGTGCTGGTGGTGCATGGCGGTGCCTGGACGCGGCGGCACCGCGACGATATGCGTTGCGTTTCCAAGCAGCTGGCTGCGCGTGGTTTTGTGGCGGTGAATATTAGCTATCGTTTTGCCCCCGAGCATCAGTTTCCCGCGCAACTCTACGATATGCAGCAGGCAATGCACTGGATTCATGACAACGCTGCGACCTACCGCATGGATACCAATCGTATCGCCGCGCTCGGCTATTCATCTGGTGCGCATTTGGTCAGTTTGCTGGGCCTGGTTGCCGGTACCGGCGATGCGCTTGATGCGCCCTACGGGGGTGAGCTGACTCGGCCAGCAGCGGTTATTGCTGGCGGCACTCCCAGCGACTTGCGAAAATTTGAAGGGGGTACGCTGGTGCCCCAGTTTCTCGGCGGCACCCTGCTGGAAATTCCTGAGGTGTATGCGGATGCTTCGCCGGTGTTGCATATCCACGACAAGGCACCGCCGTTTTTCATCTAGCACGGCAGCATTGATATGTTGGTCAGCGCCGACCACGCCACCGATTTCTATCAGGCTTTGCAAGGTGCGGGTGTTCGTTCTGAGCTTTATATGATGAGCTTGCAAGGCCACGTCAGCGCCTTTCTGACCAGCGGATTGGCAGTAAAGGAAGGGATGCGGTTTTTACAGCGGGTGATGCCGGAAAAATCCAGCGCGGTTGCGCTCTAGATATTAAAAACTACGCGGAAGTCAGAAGGGCTGCCATTGCAGTGCGCATGCGATCGGGTATTCGCACGGCTTGCTGATCGCTACGCGTCACGAACACATGCACGAAAAATCCGTGTGCCGAAGCGAGTGTGCTGCCCTTTTTAAATAACCCGATGTTGTAGCGCACCGAGCTGTTGCCCAATTTCTCAATGGCAAGTCCCGCCTCCAGTTCATCGGGGTAGGCAAGGGGAGAGAGATACTCGCAGCCGGACGACACCACAAAGCCGATGATCTCGCCGCCGTGAATATCGAGCCCGCATTCGTGAATCAGAAAACTGTTCGCCGCACTGTCAAAGTAGGAATAGTAGGCCACATTGTTTACGTGGCCGTAAATATCGTTGTCCATCCAGCGGGTAGTGATGGGGAAAAAGCGGTGATAGTGCTCGCGTGATGATGCGCTCATAAATAACAGTCACTCCCTTGCCGTCTGCGTGTAAGCCGCTTGTTAGTAAGCCGCGCGATAAATTGCCAAGGCATCCGCCTCTGACACATCTCTGGGGTTATTCACCAGTAAGCGCTGCTGCAACATGGCGTCTTTGGCCAGCATCGCTAAGTCTGCTTCCGGCACTTTAGCCTGCTTAAGGGTTTGCGGCAGCGGTGCCCGAGCTACAAAGTGTTCCATTGCCGTAATAAATTGATCGCAGGCAGTACTTGGCGACAGCACCTGCGCGCCGGGCTGAATGCAGGGCAGCAGCTCGGCATAGTGATTGGTGGCGTGGCCGGCATTGAATTTCAATACTGCGGGCAGTACCAGCGAGTTACTGAGGCCGTGGGGGATATGGTAGTGGCCGCCCAGCGGGTAGGCGAGGGCGTGAACCGCGGCCACCGGTGCGTTAGCAAAGGCCTGGCCCGCCAAGCAGGCACCTAGCAGCATATTGCTGCGTGCTTTCAGGTTGTCGCCTTGTTCAATGGCGGTATGGAGGTTGGCGGCCAGCAGCGTCAGCGCTTGGCGTGCAAGCATATCGGAGTAGGGGTTCTTCTTGAGCTTAGAGGTGTAGGCTTCGATGGCGTGCACCATCGAGTCAATGCCGGTAGCGGCAGTGACTGCCGGTGGCAGGCCGCGGGTAAGCTCCGGGTCCAGCAGGGCAATGTCGGGCAGTAAGACGGGAGAAACGACCCCCATCTTGGTGGTCTCGCCAGTGGTGACAATGGCGATCGGCGTCACTTCAGAGCCGGTGCCGGCAGTGGTGGGCACCTGAATTAGCGGCAACCGGCGGCCTGCGATATTACCGACGCCGTACATGTCGGCCAACGTTTGCGTTGAGGGCACCAGCGCAGCGATCAGCTTGGCCACGTCCATGGAACTGCCGCCGCCCAAGCCGATAACGCCATCCACCCGGGCATCCCGCGCTAGTTCGGCGGCGGCGAGTACGACGGCTTCCGGCGGGTCGGCCTGCACATCGCCATAGAGGGTGACGCTAAGGCCCGCTTTCAACAGTCGCTGCTCTATTCGTTCGACAATGCCGGTTGATTGCAGGCCGGGGTCGCTGACGAGGAGCAGATGAGACACGCCTAAGTCGCGGCACAGCATCGGCAGTTGCGCGCTGGCACCGGCTTCAAAAACTATGCGACGGCAAGTCTCGAACTGGAAATTCATTTTAGCTCCTGCAGAAATTCGTGATAGGCCGAGGTGACCGCCGCTGGGGCTTCAACCTGAGGATAATGGCCAATTTCAGCTAACTCAACAATGGTATCGCCGCCGCGCACCAACTCGCGATAGCGTGTCACCATATGCGCGCCGGACACCGGGTCGGCGCTGCCATTAATAAGTATTATCGGCACACAGCTGTCGCGCAGTGCCAGCAGCCAGCGTTCGCGGTGTTGGCGGCGGTCAGCCATATAGTGAATGAGTTTGTGCATTAGCTGGTTGCCGTGGCGCAGGTTCATCAATTGCCAGAAGCCGTCGAGTTCTACTTGACTGGGGCGGGTAGCGCTGCCGAACACTGCAATAAAGCTACGTTCAAACTGTTTTTTGCCGAATAAGCGTGAAATAAACGAACCCAGCGGGCCTTCGAGCAGTATTTGCACGAGGCGCGCGCGGTGAGTTTCCGGAAACAGGCCGCCATTGAGCAGGCATACCGATAACCAATGACCGCAGCCCTTGCCCACGTTCTGCCGATAGAGTAATTCCTGAGCAACCGTGTCGCCATAGTCGTGGGCGAGTACGTGAAAGCGCTCCAGCTTCAGCTCGCCGACCAGCGCCTCGACGATATCGGCTTGTTCGTGGATGCTGTAGTTATGGGCAAGGGGTTTGTCGCTAAACCCAAAGCCCAGCATATCCAGCGCGATCAGGCGGTAGTGGTCGGCTAACAGGGGCCAAATTTTAAGCCAGTCCCAGCTCGATGTGGGGAAGCCATGTATTAAGAACAGGCAGGGTTTATCGCTCTCGCCGCTGTCACGGAAGAAGATGGTGTGCTCGTTGAAGGTAAAATAATCACCTTGATCTCGCCAGTCGCTGATGGAGTTTTGAAGTAAGGCGCCCACGATGCTCGCTCATTGAAAGTTAATGGAGGCAGAAATGCGACTAACTATGTCAAAATTGGCGGCAAATGCACAGGGCTGTAACCTTGGAGATTATTAAATTGCCAGTAACCATTGAGTTTGAACATGTCATTGATGCGCCATCCGCCCTTGTTTGGAAGGTCTTGAGTGACCAGCAGGCCTACCCCGAGTGGAATCCTTTTGTTGTTAAATCGGAATCCACGTTTAAGGTGGGCGATCCGATCGTGATGCGCGTAAAAGTACTGCCGTTTTTTGCGCAGCCGCAAACCGAATTCATTATGGAGCACGAGCCCGAAGCATTGCTGAGTTATGGCATCAAGGGCGATCCGCTCGGGGCGTTAAAGAGTTTTCGTTCTCACCGCTTGTCGGCCTTGCCCGAGGGCGGTAGCCGTTACCAATCCTTTTTTCAGTTGAGCGGCTGGTTGGCGCCGGTTGTGGGTGTCTTGCTGGGACGCAATTTACGCCGGGGTTTTCGGGAGATGAGTCAGGCCCTTGCCGATCGTGCTGAAGCGCTGGCGCGACCGGCTTGAGCCTATGTTAATTCAGTTTTTAGGGGTTTTTGCTAGCTCGCTGAGTTCGCCGTCTAGTTGCCGGCTTACCGTCTGCGGGGTGTGGGTGTTGCGGGCCAGCCAATGGTAGGCCAGCGGCACCACGAACAGCGTCAGTAGGGTCGCCACGCTCACACCGGCTGCCACCACAATGCCAATAACAATTCTGGCTTCGCTACCCGCGCCGCTGGCCAGCAGCAGCGGGATGGCCCCCATCACGGTGGTGATGGAGGTCATCAATATGGGGCGCAGGCGCTGCCCGGAGGCGTTCAATAAAGCCTGCTCAAAACCTTGACCTTCGTCGCGTAGTTGATTGGCGAACTCCACGATGAGAATGCCGTTCTTGGTGGCCAGGCCCACCAGCATGATCAGAGCAACCTGACTGTAAATATTGATGCTTTGACCGCTGAGATACAGGCCGATCAACGCGCCGGCAATCGCCAGTGGCACGGTTAGCATAATCACCAAGGGATGAATAAAGCTCTCGAATTGGGCTGCCATCACCAGAAATACCACCAGCAGCGACAGCGCAAAAATAAAGTAAATATCGCCGCCGCTTTCTTTCAGGTTCAGGGATTCGCCCTTGTAGTCAATAATCGCTTCGGGAGCGACGTCGCGGCTTAATTGATCGAGATAATTGAGGGCGTCACCCAGCGCGTAATTCCCGGCGAGGCCGGCGGA
>JBLHMO010000124.1:0-9105 GCA_047622145.1 Paracoccaceae bacterium
ACAGAAATATAGAGCTTGCCCTCTGGTTTGAGTGATTGCTTTGCAGCGGCCAGGATCGCGCGCACCTGCTCCTCCGGGATATGCTCTAGAATATCTTTACAGATCAACAGATCGATTCCGCTTTTGGCCTCTAGCCAACGTGCACTGTCCGCAACGTGTTCTGCCTGCACCTCCAGCTGTTTGCAAAAAGCTATTTGGCCCTGATCTGGATCGATGCCTGACACATGGCTATAGCCCTTGCTCTGTAGCCATTCCAGCAGAATTCCCGCACCGCAACCCACATCGACGATCACGGCCTCCTTCTGTTGTGGAAGGAAAGGCCCAAGTATTTTTTCAAAGGGCTTCCAATGACTCCGACGACCGCCCTCGCTGAGGTCATTAACGCGCTTATAATGTTCGAAGTAATCCATATTCAATCAAGCCTGTTGAGTGCCGCTGGCCGCACGGCCAATAAATATCAGACAGAACAGCTGGGCCAGCATCAAGGTGGTGTATGCGGCATATTTGGCATACACCGCGACCATTAGCCCGGAATCTTTGCACAGTAGAAATACAGCTACCGATGCGAAGCAGCCCAAGCCGATGGTCACTGCCGATGTTTTTCCTTTATTCTGCATAACAAGTAATGTACCCAAGCAGGCAACCACCGCATCCATTGCAATCGTTGGTGCCAGCGCCCGCATCAACACATCAGCCTGATCAAATGCGTCACCATACACCAAGGCAACCAGCCAGTGTCCGCCTAAAAATGCTGCCGTGGCAGCCGCGACGCCAAATACCAAAAACCCGGCCGCATAGGCCAGCCAATAGCGCGAGTCATCACCCTTCTCTGGTGAAAACCGCGCAAAATGCGGGGAAAAATATTGGGACAGTATCCAGCCAATAGCATACAAGCTAAAGATGAGTCGAAAGGGTGCCGCAAAGCTTGCGGACGCCTCTTCTCCCAAAAAAACACCCGCAAGCAGTATTTCCATTGAATGAAATAGCGTGTTCAGGGTAAACGCAATCGCCAGTGCCAGCGATGCACCCCAGGCCAAATCATCCTCTACAACATTGCTGCGCCCCCGACCCGGCACCGCCCTTGCATAATCTAGATTCAATCGAAGCAATAACGCGGACGCCAACGCAAATCCGCCATAACTGCAGGCAATGATCAACGCAAACAGAAAAACATCGGCGCCCGTTACATAGACAAGACCGGACAGAACCAACATGACAAAGGCGTAAACAGCTCGGGCGATACCCGCCAGCTCACTGCGCCCAATGGCCAGGAGAACCCAATCAGAAGCTGCAAAATAGGGCAAATAAGCCAGCACGATCAACGCCAAACCCAGAAAGCCCCTAAGGTTATCAGTGACCATAGCGGCGCAAATCATCGCCGCAGGTAACCCAAGCAACAGCACAGACGCAATACGACGCCAAAAGACCGCCCGCATTACAAGAGCTGTCTGCGCTCTATCCACTGCGATAAGCCGAATGCCTGCCCAACGAAAGCCCAAGTCGCCCAGCGACAACAAAATCATGCTAGCGGTTTGCGACAACACAACTAACGCCGCCTCATCCGCTGGCAATACCCGTGACGCTACCGCAAGCAGAACAATATTCGCGACTTTCCAGAGAACATCGCCAGCCGCAAACTGCGCTGCGTTCAGTACTTTTTTTATCAAGTACTCTCTCCCGAGCAGAAAATCATTAAAAGCGATGCACCATAAAATTCAGCACCCGTCATTTATCGTTTTTATTGGCCGTCAATTTATAGGCCGCTTTCTCGATGGCCAGAGTCAAGCGCCCAAACATTGTCTTGGCAAGCGCCTCTGGAAGCGTCACATGCGTGCAGGTTGTGCGCACCCTGCGCAGACGAAAGGCTCGACTGTATTTGGCAAGCAGGCGCTCTCGCGACGTGTAAAAATCCAACTTCTCGCTGCTTTGCTTCGCGCCGACGCTGCCGCCACTCTTGTGGTACACGGAGTAGTCGATGGTCCAGGCGCTGTAGCCCAAAACATCCGCAACAACACACAAGTCCAGACCGTAGAGATGAAAACCGATGAGATCGCCAGAGGCGGCAATACGGCTAGCGGCTTTTACGACAATAAAATTTTCATCTAACGAGAATACTTTCGCAGGGCAGTCGCCAACTTTTTGTTCCAAACCATGTGGATCGCTGATTCTAATATGAAGTTTTCGCTCATCGCCGCCTGCATTGCCCGCCAAAGCCCAATCTGGCGCAATCTTATCCAGTTGCTGCAGCTGCGCCTCTAACTCGCCGCGACTTCCCAGCAACTCGACATCTTGATGGCATAGGATTATGTATTGGCCGCGACTTTCCGACAAAATGCGATTAATGCCCGTAAAGGCGTCGAGGACGTTGTCCTGAGTATTGTCGATTTTTAAAAATTCACATTCAGGGCCTTCAAAACCCATTTTGACGCAAGACTGCAAAAACGCCTCGTACTGACTCGAATCAGTAACCAGCGTCCCGATTGAGAATGTACAGGTATAGCTTTGACGCACCGCCAATGTTTTTATATTCATACTATTTGCTGGCTTGCCACCAATCGGCATTTTCCAAAAACCACTCAATGGTCTTGGCCACACCCTCTTCAAATTGAACATGAGGGGAAAAGCCCAACTCTTGCGTAATTCGTTTTGAATCAATCGCGTAGCGTCGGTCGTGGCCCGCTCTATCGGTAACGAAGCGAATACGATTAAGGCTGCTGCCGCCCTGAGATTTAGGCGCCAGAGGAAATTTTTCTGACAGCGCGGGGTTTGCGTCAAATATCTCATCCAGACGTTCGCAGAGCTCGCGAATCAGCGCGAGATTATCCCACTCATTCTCGCCACCAATATTGTATACCTCGCCAGGAGTGCCCTTGAGCAGCACCGCCTCTATGCCGCGAGCGTGATCTTCAACATAGAGCCAGTCGCGGATATTCTTGCCATCACCATAGATGGGAATGTCGCCGCCGGTCAGCAAGCTAGTGATCGCCAGCGGTATCAGTTTTTCAGGGAAGTGGTAGGGGCCGTAATTATTGGAGCAGTTGCTGGTCGTAACATTGAGACCGTAAGTATGATGATATGCCCGTACCAGATGATCTGAAGCGGCCTTACTCGCTGAGTAGGGCGAATTAGGCTGGTACTGATTGTCTTCCCGAAAAGCCGGGTCACTCGCCTCCAGCGAGCCATAGACTTCATCAGTGCTCACATGATGAAAGCGATGCTCACTGCCCTCGCCGTCCAGCCACACCGTGCGCGCCGCTTTCAACAGTGAATGCGTGCCCAGTATATTGGTTTCAATGAAGGCATCCGGGCCTGAGATGGAGCGATCAACGTGGCTCTCAGCGGCGAAATGCACGATGGTATCGAGTCGGTGTTCGCGCAGCAGCTGCTCAACGAGATCCGTGTCATTAATACTCTCGTGCACGAATCGGAAGTTCGCGTTATCGGAAACGGCGGCGAGATTGGCCTGATTCCCAGCATAGGTGAGAGCATCCAGCACCACCACGGTATCCGCAGGGTGTTGTCGCATCCAGTAATGCACAAAATTGGCGCCTATAAAGCCGGCACCGCCGGTAACAAGTAATTTTCGAGACATGTTATACCCTAAGTCTGGGATGATATTTGATTGATTTGCTCTTGCAGGGCTTGCTGCCAGTGTATTGCCGGCCAGGCGATGGCCTCTCGCAAGTCGGCTGAGTCCAACACGCTATAGGACGGGCGTTTAGCCGGCGTTGGGTATTGCTCGGTTTTCAAAGGCTTAATGATCAGTTCTCGGCCAAGAACGCCGCTGGCTCTCGCCGCCTGATAGATAGCGCAAGCAAAGTCGTACCAGGACGCCGCACCCGCATCGGTATAGTGCCACAGCCCAGAAAGTCTTTTGTCCAATACCCGCCACAACACACACGCGAGATTATCAGACGATGTCGGCGCGCCCACCTGATCGGCAACTACGCCCAGCTCGTCGCGCTCGGCCATCAGCCGCAACATGGTGCTCATAAAGTTGCCGCTGCCTGCGCGGTAGACCCACGCCGTTCGAACAATGGCTGTCTCGGCGCAAACGCGCTGCAAGGCTTCTTCACCCGCTCGCTTGCTCGCCCCATAGACACCCAGGGGCTTACACTCGTCCGCCGGCCGATAGGGATGCGATTGGCTGCCATCAAACACAAAATCTGTGGACACGTGCACCAGCGAGCACCCCAGCTGCGCCGCCGCAATACCCATCTGTTCGACGGCGTCGCGATTCAAACAAAATGCCGCGACTTCCTCCTGCTCTGCACGGTCTACCGCGGTGTATGCACTGGCATTAATAATACCCTCAGGAGCGAGCTGAAGCAGTCGAGGCACAATGTCGTCCGTGACCATCAGATCTAGCTCGCTGCGCCCCCAAACGGTAAGCTCGACGGACTCAGGTGCAGTCTCCACCAGCGACTGCGCCAACTGCCCAGACTTACCCAAAATCAACACGCGCACTAGGCAAACACCTCAATCTCAGACAGGGGGAGACCGGCGGCATCTTTTTGCGATAACTGTGGCGTCTCGCCTTCCACCAGCGGCCAGTCGATACCGACAGCGGCATCATTCCATTGCAGGCTGCGCTCAAATTCGGGCGAGTAATAGTTGGTGCACTTGTAGTTAAAGTCTGCAGATTCCGACATCACATAAAAGCCATGGGCAAATCCCGGTGGCACCCAAAACTGGCGGTGATTGCTGGCCGACAAAATAACGCCGTACCACTGGCCAAAAGTTGGCGAACTGCGACGCAGGTCAACCGCTACATCAAAAACCTCGCCATCGGTCACCCGCACCAACTTGCCCTGGGGGTTTTGTATCTGATAATGCAGCCCGCGTAGAATGCCACGGCGCGAGCGACTTTGGTTGTCCTGCACGAAGTCGCCTTCAATACCGGCTTCTTTGTAGCGAGCCGCCTGCCAAATCTCTATAAAAAAACCGCGTTCGTCTCCAAAGACCTGAGGCTCAATAACCAGCAGACCATCGATAGGCGTCTGTTGCACCTTCATCGAGACACTCCGGGTGTCGCAATTTTTCGAAGGTAGGCACCGTAGCCACTCTTTTCCGTTTCCGCGGCGATGTGCAACAGCTGGTCCGTGCTAATAAAGCCTTTTCGCCAAGCGATTTCTTCGGGGCAGCAAACTTTCAGCCCCTGCCGAGCCTCGACCACCCGCACAAAATTGGCCGCATCCAGCAAAGATTCGTGAGTTCCCGTATCCAGCCAAGCGGTGCCGCGCGGCATAAAGTGCACGCTGAGGCTGCCCAGCTCCCGATAGCAGTTATTGACATCAGTGATTTCCAGCTCGCCGCGCAATGAGGGTTTGATTGACTTGGCAATATCCACCACTTGATTGTCGTAAAAATACAAACCGGTGACCGCATAATTGGATTTGGGCGACGTGGGCTTTTCCTCGATACTAGTAACCTGACCGCTTTCATCACAGGCAACCACACCATAGCGCTCAGGATCATCCACGTAATAGCCAAAAACCTCCGCGCCGCTTTCACTCTTGCTCGCGGTCTCCAGCTGCGTGCCAAAGCCGCTGCCATAGAAAATATTGTCGCCCAGCACCAGTGATACCGGATCACCGGCGATAAATGACTCACCAATGATAAAGGCCTGCGCCAAGCCATCGGGACTGGACTGCACTGCATACTGCAGGTTAATGCCCCACTTGGAACCGTCGCCCAATAGGTGTTCAAACTGCGGAGCGTCATGGGGAGTCGTGATAATCAGGATATCCCGTATTCCCGCCAGCATCAGCGTTGACAGTGGGTAGTAGACCATCGGTTTATCATAGACCGGCATTAACTGTTTACTAACGGCCATGGTAAGCGGATACAGCCGGGTACCACTGCCACCGGCCAGAATAATTCCTTTTCTCATATTGCCTCTTTATTCTCGGAAAAACTGTCCCCAGCGCATCAAGCTGGGTAAAATTGCGCGGATTATCGCCGATTTTAGCGAGAATTTCCCCCCCTCAATTATGGAGAGGTCACGATGAATCGCCATCCAACACGATACTGGAGCAAATAGTGTATGACAGGCCCGGAACCCTCCCAAGCACCTGTCGTGACCATTGTGGTCTCCTGCTACAACCACGCCGCCTACATTGAAACCTGCATAAGCAGCATTCTCAACCAAAACTATCCGGCCATCGAGCTACTGACCTACGACGATGGCTCCAGTGACGACAGCGTCGCTATACTCCAACGCCTGTCTGATCAACACGGATTTTCCTTTACTGCCCAAAAGAATAGAGGCCTCTCCGCCACTCTCAACCACGCACTGAATCAGGCAAGGGGCAAGTATTTTTGCCCCATCGGCTCCGACGATATCTTAATGCTGGATAAAACCACCAAGCAGGCCGCCTACATGGAAGCCAACTCCGATGTAGCAGTTTGCGCCAGCAACGCGCTGCTTATCGATACCAATGGCTTGTTGATCAACAAGCGCAGTCGCTTTCATCCGGCTCGCGACCTGAGTTTCGAGGAGCTCTTTACCGCCTCGACGCCTGGCTTTATATCGCCAACCGCCATGATTCGCACAGAAACCCTGCGCGCGGTCGGCGGCTATCGCAGCGATATCCCACTCGAAGACCTCTACCTCTGGCTAAAACTGTCCTTCGCAGGACACCGCCTTCATGCCATCAACGACATTACCCTCTACTACCGCAAGCACGACACGAATACTTACAAAAATACGGCCTTCATGCTCGACAGCGTCTCCCGCACGCTCAGCGAGTACTGCGAACACCCGCTTTACCATCGCGTGATGGGAGGCGAACTCAACAGCCTATTGCTCACAGCAGCTAAACAGAAAGATAGACAAACCGCGCTTACCGCTCTCAAGCGTTTGAAGCTCAGCCAGTATTCGAGTAAAACGCTGCGCGCCATCCTCCGCTTAGCCCTACCATGAGCAGGCACGCCAAAATACTGGTGCTAGGCCAGCAAGACCGCGATATCGATTTCGCCCATTTGTATGCCTATCTCGACACGCAGAACAATATCGACGTCAAAGTTTTTGCCAAATCAGACATCAAACAGCTAAAAAAGACGCTGGGCAAACTTAACACGGGCAGCTACGACAGAGTGCTGCTCGACCTGCCCTTCGCGAAAACTATCAAGGCGGTATCGGCACTGCGCAAGCTACCCGGATTGATTATTTTCGAGGAAGACGCCTGTCAAAACTTCCTGCCGAGCTCAAAATGGCGCGGCGCCTTTGAGAAGGCTTATCGCTCACTGCCCAATGCCACGCTGGTCATGTGTGGCTACAATACCGCTAGCCGCTATCAGGCCATTGGCTTCAAGCCCTGCGTCATCCCCAAGGGTTTTGACAGTGACGCGCTATTAAACACTCACAGCGAACGGGATATTGAACTCGCTTTTATCGGCAGAACCCAGTCAGCGGTTTACTCTGAGCGCCTCGCGCTACTCAATAGTGTTGCCAGTCATTTTGAGCTGGCGACACTACGCACCGCTTCAAGCGCCGAGTACCGAGACACACTCAACAGAATTCAATTGTTCCTCAGCGCCGACGTAGGGCTGGGCGAATATATGGCCAAGAACTTTGAAGCTATGGCCTGCGGCTGCACGGTGATTGCCTGCCATCAAGGCGGTTTTGAAGAAGAGCAACTCGGCTTCAGGGATATGGAAAATATCGTTCTCTACAAAAACCCCGAAGAAGCCATTGCTAAAATACAGCGCCTGAAAACCGAGCCCGAGCTGGCGCAGAGAATCGCCGCCGCCGGCCAAACGCTAGTTGAAAAGAAATTCAGTCACCGGGCTATTGCCGATCAATTAATTGAAATAGCGCGACGTCAAGCGCCGACACCAGCACCGCCAAAAGGCTTCGCGGCGCGCGCCCTTCAGCGCGTTAAAGATTGGCGATAAGGCAGCGTAAATAGCGAAGAACAACCTTGGGCTGGCGCAGTACTTCGCGCTGGTCAGCGGCAAAAGCAACCTTGAAATACTCAACTGCTGCCACGTAGTTTTTTGCCCGATAACTCAAGCGAAACACAGAAAGTGCGCGCCGTGACTGATAACGCGCCCGGTGCCGCATCAAGCCGGCAGGCAGTCGACCTTCATCAAACACTTCATCCACCAGCGACATGCCGAGCTTCAGCGCGGCCTCAATATCATGGCGCATACTTCCCCGGTGTTTGTAGATCCGCGTTGTTGGCGCATCAACGGCAAAGGCCTCAAAATTTGCGAGACAGTGGGCAAACACCGGAATATCTTCGGTTTGTCGTAATTCCGGATTGTAGCGAATCAAGGTAAAAAGTCTGCGGTGCATGGCAACGGCACCGTTTGATATCGGCAGGCGTTTGTAGAGAAAATCCAAAAATCGCGCTTCAGGATCTGCTGAAACCTTTGGCTGCCTACCTGCGTCGACGCGTCCATCGTCAAACACCGATATTGTGGGTGCAATCAACATCCCTGCTTCGGGATGCGAAGCAATTGCCCGACGAAAAATATCCAGAGCGAGGGGCTCCAGCTCATCGTCGGCATCCAGAAAAAGTAAGTAAGTGCCCGCCGATTCCGCGACGCCCCGATTGCGCACCGCCGCCAAGCCGACATTCTCCTGCCTGATTGAGCGCAAAACAGAAAAGCGGGCTTGTAGATTGCCCACTATCGCGGGGGTATCGTCGGTGGAGCCATCATCTATCACTAATACTTCAAAATCGGATCCGGATTGCACACAGGCAGATTCAACTGCCCGCGCTAACAGATGTCCGTAGTTATACGCGGGAATAACAATAGAAAATTGAATCGGGGGCAGCATACGCTTAGCCACCGTCCGGCTGCGTCAGCAAGGTTTTGAAACGAGATTCCATTGCAGGGTGCGCGTACCAATTGCGCAAAAAACGCTCCTTATCCTGGCGGGCACAGCGCGCAAAGCGGCTTGGGGAGCTCACGGCATGTAACACATCAAGATCGATAAGCTGTATACCCGAATCGGTTACCAGGAAATTTTTGGCTTTGAAGTCACCGTGGCAAAGTTGCAGCTCGCCCATAACACGAAAAATTTCACGCACGGCCTCAAGCTCAGATGCGCTAGGATCGCACTGCCGATAAGCATCCATCATTTCTTCGCCA
>JBLHMO010000125.1:0-8986 GCA_047622145.1 Paracoccaceae bacterium
CCGTATTAAAAGCCAAGCCGTATTACTGGCTACCGGAGGATTTGAGCGCAACGCAAAGCTGCGCGCTCGCTTCTTGCCAAAAGCCGGTCAAGATCCTGAAATGAGCGGTTCGCAGGAAAGTAACCTGGGTGATGCAATCAGTATTGCCGAAACAGTAGACGCCAAATTACTAAATACCGACTCCGCGTGGTGGGCACCGGTATTTAAAGTGCCCGGAGAATACCGCGCCCGTTTATGCGCCTTTGAGCGCGCCTTCCCCGGTTGCATCATGGTCAACCAGCGCGGCGAACGCTATATGAATGAAGCGTCCTCCTATCATATCGCCGCCCAAAAGATGATTAACGAAGACGAAACCAATGGTGGTGCCGCGCCCTCGTGGATTATTTTTGATGCGCGTTTTCGCAAACACTATCCAATGGGGCCCCTGCTGCCTATTCCGTTTTTCCTACACCCCGCGGCCATTCGGAACACCGTGACCCTCGCTGACACCATCGAGCAACTAGCGAAGAATATCGGGGTACCCGCAGATGCTCTGCAAGCCACGCTGGAACGCTTCAATCGCAATGCCGAGAAGGGCGAAGACCCCGACTTTCAGCGCGGTGCCACAGAATATGATCGTTACTACGGCGACCCCAAGGTCAGCCCCAATCCAACGCTGCTGCCGATAGGCTCACCGCCCTACTACGCCATGCAGCTTCACGTTGGCGACATCGGCACCAACGGCGGACTAGCAACCAACGAACACGCGCAGGTACTGAACTCGGCCGATGAACCGATTGCCGGTCTGTATGCTGCGGGAAACTGCAGTGCGTCGGTTATGGGCCATTGCTACCCTGCCGCTGGGGGCACTTTGGGACCGGCCTTAAGTTTTGGATTTCTCGCCGCACACCACGCCCTAGGAAAATCACCAAACGCTTAATTCTATTTAGAGCCCACCTGCAGACGCTTTTCTTTACGCATAATCAGCATAAGCGGCAGCATGACGAGAAACGCCCACTGCACGAAAATAAAAGCATCAACATAAGCCACCATCATACTTTGCCGCACCAGTTCACCGCCCAATACCTCTGCTACCTGCGGTGAATCCAGCGACAAGCCACCGCGCATCAGCCAATGCGAAACCTAGTTGGAGTGCGAAGTAATACCCACTCCCAACTGATTCCACGCTATCTGGTTATGCCTACTGACCAGCGACGCGACGACTGATATACCAATGGCCAACCCGAGGGTGCGCATTAAACTGCAGAGTCCTCATGCCTCGGATACGCATTTTTGCGGCAGGGTTGAGAACGCCATTGTAGAGAGGCGCACTAGCATTAAACCCAAACCAAACCCCTGAATGATAGCCGGTAGAACAATCCAGCCAGGGCTGAGATTAATTGAGTAATTAGTGGTGATGCGCGCGCCAACGCTGAAAACCAGAATGCCGGCAACAATGAGCATACGAGCGTCAATTTTACTCACCAATCGGCCCGCTATCAGCATTGATACCATGCTGGCCAAACCCCGTGGCGTCATCAACCAGCCGGTTACCGTAGGTGGGTAATGCATTAGGTGCTGCACCATCATGGTGCCATATAAGGCCAGACCGAAGATCGCCGACAACGCGCATGAGGCCGTAAAGTTTCTGTCGGCCAGAATGCGGATGTCGAACAGAGTGTCCTCTTGCTTGCCGAGGCTATGCCACACGAAACCAATAAAGGCTAAGCTGCTCATAAGCGCCCAATACTTAATTTCGGCAGACGTAAACCAACCCAGACTGTTGCCTCGATCCAGCAGTATCTGTATGCCACCGATTGCGCAGAACAGTAGGTCGAAGGCAGACCAATCCATTTTGCGTGCAACCCAGCCTTCCTTTTCGAGACGATCAATAAGATTGGCCATTGTTGGCGGCTCAACGCCGTAGCGTTCGGCCAATTCCCGCTGGGTAAGACCACCCTCACCCGCTTCAGTCAGATGAAACAAGATTCACCAGCGCGCCTGATTCAGGCCCATGGGCTGTAATCGACTATCGAGCTGCGTCCGCCACAGTCTCGCAATTTCGGCTATCAAGCGTCCGGCGGTGTCGTGAAATCGCTTTTTTCCGTCATGTTAGAAACCACCTTATCCCCAACCTGCAACTACTTAGCGAACTATCGTTTAGTCAGCTAACTGTTAGGTAGCTAATTATATTACAGGACGGCGAACTTCTGCTGCTGTTGATATTTAGTGTTACCAGCATCCCTTCTGCTGTGGCTTGGCAAGCTCAGGGTACCGCCGAAGACATTCAGTTCCATTGCGAAAATGACAGCCCAGCTGACGCGGCTGCGCTTGCTGACGCTGATTCCGAAACAGCAAGCGGCGCAACATTCACGTCGAAGGTTTTGCCGCTACCTGCGAACCAACTTATTTCTCGCAGCGATGGCAAATGCGCCGTTCAATCTTTACTTCCACAAGTTCGAGCGCCCCCCGTAATCTGATCACGCCACCTCCGGCTCCGAGCCCCCCAAACATCAGATTTGATCTAATCCCTAGCACAGCAATGCTGGCAGGTGGATTTATCGCGAGGAATGAACCATGAACAGCAGCCCATTTAATCAGAGAAACAAACATCACCCCCCTGGAAACGACCTCAATTGATGGCTACACCCCGACTGTCGACAACGCCGCTAACGAGGAACTCTTGCTTCAATCACCAGCCCACCTTATTGTCACTCGATTCAACAACAAAGCTCCACTATGCATCGACCCGCACTGTGACCTCGATACGGCGACTGACATAATGGAAAAGGTTCATGTTCGCTAGGCATTAGTGAGCGCAGACAAGCACCAACTACTAGGCATCATTGACTCCAGCACACTGGAAAGCCGTAGAGTCCTGAGCAAAGCTTACGAGAAGGGCATTTCAAGGCAAGAACTGACTGTACACGACATGATGACGTCAGCGACAAAGCTCGTCGCACTCCGCGATTCAGACACCAGGAAATGCACTATCGCGGACGTACCAACAACACTTCAACGCCACGGCAGTCAGCACATTTTAATACTCGACACCATAACTCGAAGCATTCTCGGAATAATTAGTGCCAGCGACATTGCGTGGGCTCTGCATGTTCCTGTCGATATCAGCTATCGCGCGTCTAGCTTCCAAGAAGTTTTTAACAGCCTCTACCGCCACAAAGATCTCAGTTAAACGCAGGGCCCGGCAGTAAAGGCTCAAGGGGAGGCAACGTCCTCCCCCCTCTTAATTGCGAATAGTTCTCATTAACCTTACAATGTCGCCCCGCGCCAACTTGCCTGGAGTATCTATATACATGCCCCTGCCACCAGTGGTTTTCGCCCTACTGCTCGCCGTAGCAACAACTGTTGCCAACGCCGCAGAGCAATCCGTCAACGATACGTATAGTCAGATTGCCCGGGCCGTCTATGAAGATTCATTGTCTGCGGCCCGACAACTCCAGAGTCGCGTGACACAATTGCTTGAAAGGCCGTCGACACAGTCTTTGGATAACGCACGTAACGCCTGGCGCGCCGCGCGTGTCCCCTACCAGCAAAGCGAGACCTTTCGCTTTTCCAACCCCGAAATCGACGAATGGGAAGGCAAACTCAACAGCTGGCCACTCGACGAGGGCCTGATTGACTATGTGGCCGATGATTATTTTCACGAAATGGGAAATCTTGGCGGCCAGCTTAATATCATTGCCAACCCACTAATAAAAATTGGTGGGCAAGAAATCGACGCCCGCACTATTACGCCAGAGCTAATTGAATCCCTACACGAATTTGCCGGCTCCAGCGCCAATGTCGCATCGGGCTACCACGCCATAGAATTTTTGTTGTGGGGGCAAGATCTGAATGGCATCGGCCCCGGCTCGGGTGAGCGCCCCCATACCGATTACGTTGTCGGCAAAGCTTGCAGCAACGGCCACTGCGAGCGCCGGCGCGATTACCTGAGCGCAGTGACCGAACTACTGGTTAAAGATCTCGAAGACATGACGGCGCGCTGGCAAAGCAGCGGCGATCTGCACAAAAAATACCAAGCCCTGCCCGCGTCACAAGTGCTAGCAAACATTGTCTTTAGTATCGGCTCGCTGTCGCTCGGTGAGCTGGCTGGCGAGCGTATGAAGGTTGCGCTGGAAGCCAATTCAACAGAAGACGAGCACGACTGCTTTAGCGACAACACCCACTACTCTCACTACTACAATGCGCTGGGCATGCAAAACCTCTTTCTGGGTCAGTACCAACGCATTAATGGCGATCGCGTTGGCGGCACTTCACTGGCCAGCATCGCACAGAGCAAAGCGCCGCGGGAGACTAAACGCTTGCGCAGCGCAATGAACGACAGCGTCGCGAAAACTAAGGCGCTGGTTCAGGCGGCCGAGTTTGCCCAGCCGCCCATGAAATTTGATCAGATGATTGGCGAAGGCAATAGCGCGGGCAGAGCTCTGGTTGGCGATGCTATTCACGCGCTGGTGGAACAAACCGCAGCCTTAGAGGCGCTGGCCAAGGCCATAGAGGTGGACAGCTCGGGTGCGCTCAACTTTTAAGGCCGTGAACTTCATAGCACTCGTGGGGCTCTGCGCACTCGGCGCCTGCCAAGCCAATGAGCCTCCGCTGGTTTCAGCCACTACTCTAAGCAACGGCGGGCCCGTGCGGCTTTCGCCGCAACTAACGCCGGAGCAACGTCTTGCGCACAGTCGCGGCGCGTCTTTTTTTCATAAGCCGTGGGTAACAGCGCCGAGCACCACCAGCGACCGTGACGGACTTGGGCCACTGTTTAACGCCCACAGCTGTGTCAGCTGCCACAAAGGCTTTGGCCGCGGTGACTTGCCTGCACTGTCCACGCGCGAAAGCAGTGGATTACTTTTTCGTTTGTACAATTCCGACACATTTGGCGCGCAGTTACAAACTAGAGCCACTGTCGGTCTGGCCGCTGAAGCGCAAGTCGACATATTGCGAAACAAGGTAGCACTGCAGCGCGAGTTTGCAGACGGCACCCTCGTTCAACTCATCGCGCCGGCATACACATTGACGACCACGGTGAAAAATCTCAGTCTGTCACCGCGGCTGGCACCTCCTTTGTTTGGCGTGGGCCTACTGAATGCCATTCCGGATGAGACCCTGCGTGACTTCGCTGATCCTGACGACAACAACGGCGACGGTATTAGCGGACAATATTCGGACGTCGGTGGCCGACCCGGTCGCTTCGGCTGGAAAGCCGAACAAAACAGTCTGCGTTCACAGGTAGCCAAAGCCTTTCACGAAGACATCGGCATTAGCTCCTCTGTATTTCCTGTCGACAATAGTCTGCCCTGTGGCAGTGAGCCCTGTACAATCCTAGCTTTGCGCTCGGCCAAAACAGGCACAACTGATATTAGTGACGAAGGGTTGGCCGCCGTAGTCGATTATTTATCGGTACTAACGCTGCCCTTACGACCGCAAGATAACGACCGCCGCGAAAATATCAAGCAGGGTTGGCGCTTGTTCAAACAGGCCGCTTGCATCAGCTGCCACCGCGTCGGCGTCAAAACGGCCAAAAGCAGCAACCCGCTACTGTCAGAGCAAGTCATTCACCCCTTCAGCGACTTATTGTTGCACGACATGGGTGAGGCGCTCGCAGACCGCAGTAGCCATAAACGAGCAAAGGAATGGCGCACCGCACCGCTGTGGGGACTAGGCACCGCAGCTGGGCCTTATTTACACGACGGCCGCGCCACCACCCTGCTCGAAGCCATACTCTGGCATGATGGCGAGGCCGCCGCCTCAATAAATCGGGTACTCAGATTCAACAGCAAGGAACGCGCCGCCCTGTTAGAATTTCTCGCAGCGCTTTAGACGGCGTGGTCGCGCAATGAGCGCAGCGGGGCAGTGAGAACCGCAACGAGGGTTATATGCACACGTTTATCAAACTGATTTTGCTAGCCACTTGCGTAAGCTTGATCGTAGCCTGCGGGCGCTCGCCCGAACAACAGATGTTAACTGACACCGGCCAAGGTGCCATTCTGCCTCTGCATGAGAATTTCCTCGCTGAAAGCCTCAGTTTTTCACAGGCCACTAGCGCGTATTGCGCACTTGCGGAGCGCTCCGAGCTAGACCTTGCAGTCCTTAAGGGCCGTTGGATTGCTACCATGAATGCTTGGGAAGGTATTCAAAGTTTTCAATTTGGCCCGATCGCCGAAGACAATCAGGCGTGGAAAATACAGTTCTGGCCCGACCGCAAAAATTTGATTTCAAGAAAAACGGAGCAGTTCGTTAAGCGTGACAACGCGATCACGCTGAGCGCCCTACAAAACGCCAGCGTAGTCGTTCAAGGATTGTCGGCGGCGGAATACCTGTTGTACGACACTCCCGCCGATCAGCTTCACCAAACCACACCCAGCGTCAGCCGCTATTGTGAGCATTTACACGCGGCCGCACAAAACCTCCACCAAGTGGCCGATTTTCTCTACAGCTCGTGGCAGCCATCCGGCGGAAACTACCTTAAAATCTGGAGCAAACCCGGCCCAAGCAATCTGAGCTATCCCGATGAACAGGCCTCCATCGCGTCCGTCATTGAAACACTGGTATACGGGCTCGAACGCATCAAGCGCGATAAACTGGAACTCCCGCTCGCGCTACTCGATCAGGGCCAGGCGAATACCTACTTATTGGAATGGTGGCGCAGCAAGCAGTCGCGAGAAGCCATTTTGATCAACCTGCACAGCCTGCAGCTCTTGTTTAATGGGGGCACCGGTGAAGGGCTCGCCATGTTACTCAAGCAGCGCGATGGCGAAGTGCTGGCGGATAACATCAACAATCTATTCGACCGCGCCGTCAGCGTCACAGCATCTATCGAAGGCAGCCTGTTCGACAATCACAATGACAGCGACACGCAACTAGCCATTATCCAACTGCACGGTTTGCTGGGCGAGCTGCTGGGCGCCCTTAAACGCGAAGTACCTGCAAAACTGAATATCACCCTGGGATTCAACGCAAACGATGGCGACTGAGCTGCGCAGGCGCAGCCTGCTAAAACTATTACCCACCGGATTAGTAATGAGCTCTTTGCCCCGCGCGTTGTTCGCGGCTGCTGGCTCGCGCTTTTATGCTGCCGCGAGTACACATAGTGGCCAGCACTTTCTATGCGCATGGGCTGACGATAGCCTGCTGTTTCAAGTGCCCAGTCCAAGCCGCGGGCACGACGTCTTACTAAACACTGCGCAGAACCGCGCCATCTATTTCGCACGCCGCCCCGGCAACTGGCTGATCGCGCTCGATGCCACCACCGGCGAAAAAATTGCCGAAATAAAAAGCAAACAAGGCCGCCATTTTTATGGCCACGGTACACTCAGTCGCGATGGCCGCCATCTGTTTACCACTGAAAATAACGTCGACCACGGTGGCCGCGGCCTCGTCGGCATTTACGATTGCACAGATAAGTTCAAACGACTCGGCGAGTATTCCAGTGCGGGTATCGGCCCCCATCAATTAGCGATGCTGCCCGGTACTCAGACGCTGGTTGTGGCTAACGGCGGCATATTGACGCTTCCCGATTCTCCTCGGAAAAAACTTAATATCGCCTCGATGCAATCGTCGCTGTGTTATCTCGACGCCACCTCGGGCAAGTTATTGGGCGAATGGCGCCCACCCCATCACCAGCTCAGCCTGCGCCACCTTGATGTCGCCGCCGATGGTATGGTGAGCCTAGGCGCACAATTTGAAGGGCCTAACGAACTCACGCTGCCGCTACTCTTTTCACATCGAGGAGAAGAAAGCCTTCAGGCTTTTGAGGCAGACCACTCAGTATGGCACGCCCACAAAAACTACATTGCCAGCGTTGCCTGCGCCTCTGGCCAAGTACTCGCCACCTCGCCACGCGGGAACTGCATAAGCCTTTGGAAAAACGGAAAGCTGCTGCAACGCAAACAACTTAAGGACGTCGCGGGCGCAGCCTATGACGCCACACGGCAGCAATTTATCACCAGCAATGGCCGCGGCCAGTTCGTGGCTTTAGGTGAACATAAACTTCAGCTTACCGGTCGCGTAGCGGGGCTGCACTGGGACAACCATATGAGAATTTCCGGATGAAGCGCCGTACATTTATACAGCTTGCCAGCGCGGGAGCCAGTGCAGCTGCGCTGCCGCAATTCAGCCTCGCCATGTCAACGTCACCTCGGTATGACTATGTTTTAACGGCAAGTGAGCACGTACTTACCTTAGTGGACGGTGGTACCTCACCTGGGTTGGCCTTCAACGGTCAGTTTCCGGCGCCCGTCATTCGCGCCAAGCAAGGCAAGCCGCTGCGTATTCACTTTATCAACAAGCTCAAGCAGGAAACGACTATCCACTGGCACGGCATTCGCCTGAACAATGCGATGGACGGCGTACCGTATTTGACCCAGCCGCCCATAAAACCCGGCGCTAGTTTTGACTACGAATTTACCTGCCCCGACGCCGGAACATTCTGGTATCACCCGCATATGCACAGTATCGAACAACTGGGCAAGGGTCTGGTTGGCGCGTTGATTGTCGAAGAAACGAAGGCTCAGGATTTCGACGAGGAAGTGATTCTCGGTTTTAAAGATTGGCGCCTGAACAAAGACGGTAGTTTTATGCGCCTATCCGAACCACGTCACGCCGCACGCGCTGGCACACTGGGCAATATCGCCACCATTAACGGCGAACAATTACCGGTCATTGATGTACCCGGCAATGCCAGAATCCGGCTGCGGCTGCTCAATATGGACAACAGCCGCCAGTTCGCGATCAGCCTTCGTGGTAGCAACGCGACAGTACTCGCGATAGATGCCATGCCCGTTGCCCCGCAAGCGCTGAGCACCCACGAACTGGGAGTCGGCATGCGCCTGGACATCGGCCTTATCACGCCCGCCGAAACTGGAACAGAAATCCCAGTCTACGATGTAAAGGGTCGCTTTTTGCAGAAAGTCTGTACGCTGCGCGTAAGCGATACCAGCCTCCGCAAAACGGCGCCTCCCGCCTTTAGCGCGCTGCCGCCAAACCCAGTTTC
>JBLHMO010000126.1:0-8978 GCA_047622145.1 Paracoccaceae bacterium
TTGAGATGAGGGTAGCACAGCTTCATCAAGCGGAAGGTGGCCAAGGGCCCGGATTGCCAGCCCGCTTCGAAATCTTCCTCACTGACTTCATTCAAGGTGCCCAGCGGGACTTCTTGAGCGTTATTAACAAGAATATTAAGCCCGCCAAAGTGGGCCACAACCTGTTCCACACAGGCAGTCATTGACTCGAGATCCTTGACGTTACATTCCAGCGGAAGGGCTTTGCCGCCGCGCTTTTCAATTTCAGCGCAGGTATCGTCCAGCTTGGATTGGGTGCGGCCTGTCACTGCAACACTCGCGCCATTGGCGGCCAGTGCGAAGGCAATACCCTGCCCCACCCCTTGGCCTGCTCCGGTTACGAATGCGATTTTACCTGCCAGTCTTAATGTCATGGTGTGCTCCCTAGTCGTCGGATCAGTTTTGTCGAATCAATAGGCAGCCATGATAGCGGGGGGAGAAGAACGACACATCATCCACTTGTGTCGCCTTGATAGTCTTATGCCGCCGGTTTAATGCTGACAACCGATGAGCTATTTATAAGTGTTTATTGGCAAAAGGCCGAACGCAACTTCGCCAGCCATTACGTTAGGACACCCGCCTCACGCAAGCGCTGAATCTCCTCTGCGCCATATCCGAGGCCGGCCAAGACATCATTTGTATCACTCCCAGCGGGTTTGGCACTGGCTGTAACGGTTGGCTCGGTACGGCTGAATTTCGGAGCCGGTGCGGGTTGCACTACACCGTCAATTTCCAGGAATGAATTGCGCGCTTTATTGTGCGGATGGTTCGGCGCTTCGGTCATCGACAGAATCGGGGCAAAGCAAACATCGGTGCCTTCCATAATCGCGCACCATTCATCGCGGGTTTTGGCTTTCATCACCGCCGCGAGTTTTTCGCTGAGCGCGGGCCACTGGCTGCGGTCGTTCTGCGCTGCAAATTTCTCTTTATCCAGCCCAGCCAGTTCGATCAACAGGGCATAAAATTGCGGCTCTATGGAGCCAATCGACACGTATTTGCCATCGCTGGTTTCATAGGTATCGTAATAATGCGCACCGCTGTCGAGCATATTGACGCCACGCTTGTCTTCCCACGCGCCCATTGCCTTGAAGGAGTACATCATATGCATCAAGGCTGCGGAGCCCTCGACCATGGATACGTCAACCACCTGCCCTTTTCCGGAGTGGCCCGCTTCGTGAATAGCGCACATCAGGCCGAAAGCCAAAAACATGCCACCACCGCCAAAATCGCCGACCAAGTTCAGCGGCGGCAACGGCCGCTCGCCGGCACGCCCGATGGCATGTTGTGCACCCGATAGGGAAATATAATTCATGTCGTGACCTGCCGCAGAGGCCAGCGGGCCGGTCTGCCCCCAGCCGGTCATACGGCCGTAGGCAAGCTTGGGATTGCGCGTCATACAGTCATCGGGGCCAATACCCAGTCGCTCGGCAACACCCGGACGAAAGCCTTCAATCAGTGCGTCTGCGCTTTCGCATAGCTTTAATAGGGCTTCCACGCCTTCCGGGCTTTTTAGATTGATTGCGATGGAGCGTTTGCCGCGCTCACTAATCTGCGCACTGCGGTCGGCATCATCGGATTGTCGTGAAACAGAAATCACCTCGGCGCCCATATCTGCCAGCATCATGCCGCAAAACGGCGCTGGCCCCAGACCTTCAATTTCTATAATGCGCAATCCTTTAAGTGGTCCCATACTTTGTATCCTTGAAGTCTGTCAGTGCGTGTTGCCACGTCTGCCGCTGCCTATGTTGGGCTAGCGCCAAATTCGGTTGATGTAGAGGGCTATTGTCGCGGTCAACCGCTAGTGCTCACAATGGCCGTTGACGCCAAAAACATAGACGCTTTCTTACATCCCCGCCCTGCACAAGCGATCTGCACATCCTGCGGTGGCAGTGGAGTGGGGGCTGACATACCATAGCGCCTGAAAATTTCTGACGAGCCCGCTTTATGAGCTGCACCCAACGCGCTGAGACCAATACTGATCCCGACAGCGCCTTCAACACCCTTCTCTCGACGGTACAAGCTACGCCCACGCGCGGCGAATACCGCCTTGAGATTAACGAATCCTGGTTGCAGGGTCGCACGGCCTTCGGCGGCTTGAGCACATCTTTGATTTTTGAAGCGATGCAGCAACAGGTCGATAACGACCGCCACTTACGCACGCTGTCCGTCAGCTTTGTCGGTCCGGTACCTGCGGGTGAGCATAGAGTAAACACCCGAAAATTGCGCGAAGGCGGTTCAGTAAGTCATTTACAAGGGGAGTTGTTGTGTGACGGCGAGGTTGCCGTGAACGTGAATGCCGCGTTTGGCAAGGCCCGCTCCTCAAAGGTGACTGTGCCCGGCCCCACCCTGCCACCGGCGAAGGCACCAGAGCACTGCCCGCGCTTCCCCTATGTTGACGGAGTGACACCCGAGTTCAATAAACATTTTGACATGCGTCTCGCCCATGGCGCCCTTCCCTATTCCGGCGCCAGCAGCCCCGACTTTGGCATGTGGGTGAAATTCAGCGGGACTCAATCCCTCAGTCTGAGTCACCTGATCGCACTGGGGGATGTGCCGCCCATGCCGGGGCTGAATATGATTAAGCCGCCGGGTATTGGCAGCTCTTTGAGTTGGTATTTGGAATTTCCCGCCGATATGCCAAGCTTGGCTGCGGACGAATTTGTGTACTACGACTACCGCTGCCAATCTGCCGGCGACGGTTATTACAACAATATCTCAACGCTATGGACACAGTCCGGTAAGCCGCTGATGTTTGGCCGTCAGGTCGCAACTGTTTTTGAGCGTTAGTTTCAGACACTTCGGCGCCCGAATGGCCGCAACGTTGCGCGCACCAGCCTAAGGCTTTGGCTTTAGGCGAGCGGGAATTGGCGAACGCTCACTGCCGCTGCCACTCGGTGAGGACACGGCGCTGCTCTCCTGGGGTGGTGCCGGTCCAGCGCTTATAGGCATGACAGAAATTTGCGGTTTCGCTGTAACCAAGGCGCTCTGCTATTTGCTCCAGCGACAGCGATACATCGACGAGATACTGATCCGCCAGCTCCCGCCGCAGTAATTGCTGCAATTCGCGAAAACTCGTACCCTCATCCCTTAGGCGTCGCCGCAAGCTGCGCTCGCTAACGGCGAGCAATGCGCAGACCGCGGTAATACCCCGAAAATGCGTTTGCGCAATGCCTTCACGTACTTGTGATTGAAAACTCTGGCCGCCGCGCTGAATCGCAATCAGCTCCCGGCACTGACGGACGCAGGCCGACCAGGTAATCGCGTTGGCCTGTGGCAGCGGCATTTTCAATTCATCGATTAGAATATAGGCCGCCGTGGTCTCGGCGCCCCAATACACTTTGCAATCGAGCAAGCGCTCCAACAAGCCGCTGTGAGTGGGCTCCGGCAAAGACACGTTCACCCGTTCAACGGGCAGCCGGCGACCTGCGGCTTCGCTGGCGAGCATCAGCGTAATCATCAAATCCCGTTCAATGACAAAGGCTTGCACCGCGCCTGCGGGATAATCCTGAAGCAGGGCAATTTCTGCAATACCTCGATCGACCTTCAGCGACAAGCCAGCAAAACTGTGGGTTAACTCTATAAATTCCTGCGCCACCTGCATCGCCTGCAACAGGTTTTCGCTGGTCACCAGCGCCAGCCCCCACACCCCAAACACCCCGTAGTGGTAACGCAAGCCTACGCGGAACGCGAGATCCTCTCGACCATTGCCTGCCAGCGCAGTATCGATAAAGGCAATTTCCTGATCCCGGGTAATCAGCTGCCCCGGTGTTTCAAGAAATTGGCGACTCAGCCCAGTAAAGCCACAGGCACCGTTAGCATCCAGTCCCAGCTCATCAAGGGTCTGACACAGCAATTGCAGCCCAAGCGCAGGCCGGTGCGGCTGACGGGATCGCGGGGGAGCCACATCAGCTGGATTGTGAATATATTTCATAGTGGCCGAAATTAACAATATTTTACGTCACTCGCAACATGGGAATGACACTGATCGAGGCGTAGTCTGATTTAAAATCCAGGGGGGAGTGACACAATGACAACAACATCATCTGTATCAATTACCGATTTGACCCAGCGTCTACGCTGGCTGTGGCTCGTGAACGCAGCCGTAATGCCGTGGGTATTGTTGATCGGCATCATTCCCGCCGAGATCACCGGCAACGTCGCGTGGCTGATGATCGGCTACCCGCTGTTTTATGTGGGCGTGCCTTTGCTTGATCGCCTCCTCGGCCAGGACCCAAACAACCACGCCGAAGAAGATGTGCCGGCACTCGAAGCTGACCGCTACTTTAAAACCGCACTGCTCTTTGCGCTGGTCGGCTCGATCGCTGCTTGGTGCGCGGGCATTTACTACGCTTGGTGGGCCGATTTATCGCTGTGGGGCATGGCCGCGCTGGCCGTTTCCTGCATGGGCTTTGGCGGCGGCTTGCTTAACCTCGGTCATGAAATGGGCCACAAGCGCGGACCCAATGATCGCATGGGAGCAAGCCTGTCGCTCGGCATTGCGCTAATGCCTCACTTCAATGTTGAGCATAACCGTGGGCACCACCGCGCAGTGGCGACTCCCGAAGACCACGCCTCGTCAAAATTAGGTGAAAGTTTTTACCGCTTTGTCTTGCGTGAACAACCCATGACCTGGCTGCGCGGCTGGAAAATCGAGCGCGACCGGCTCAAGGCCTCCGGCAAGTCGTTTTGGTCGACCAGCAATGAGATTCTGCCCGGCGCCCTGATTGGCGTAATGTTTATGAGCGCGGTTGGCCTACTGTTTGGACCGGTCATTTTCGCCTTTGTTTTGTTTACCAGCTGGCTCGGGCACTTGAATTTGTCACTGGCCAATTACATCGAACACTACGGGCTGTTACGTCGCAAAGACGACAGTGGTCGCTACGAGTCACCAAAACCCCAGCATTCGTGGAACCAGAATGCCTTGGTGTCAAATCTGTTCACTTTTCAGTTGCAGCGCCACTCAGACCATCACGCCCACCCCAGTCGCTCTTACCAGTGTTTGCGTCATTTTGACGACGTGCCGCAATTACCTTGGGGTTACTATGAGATGTTCTTGTTGGCTTACTTCCCGCCGCTGTGGTTTAAGGTCATGGACAAGCGGGTACTAGAGTGGGCGGGCGGTGATCTGGATCGAACCAATCACCTGTCCTCAAAGCGCGAGCACTATGAGCAGCAGGCAAGCCAGCAGGGTTTTGCCTGAGCTTCCACGGAACCAGTCTTAGTGGGGTGAAATAGAACTTAGGCTGCGTCAGTCGGGCCAACCCACATTAAAGGGTTGTAGGCGATTTCCCATAAATAATCATCGGGGTCGGCGAAGTATCCTGCGTAGCCACCCCAAACTACCTTTTGTGCAGGCTTGATCAACCGGGCACTGGCTGCCATTGCAGTGACCATTTGTAGGTCGACTTCTGCCTTCGATGCGAGATTATGCGACATCGTAAAACCGTGAAAACCACCGCACTGAGCCGAAACGCCGGCATCTTTCGCCAATGACTCCCTGTTAAACAAACCTAGCCAGGTGCCAGTTAAATCGAAGAAAGCAACGCTCGGCGGGGATTCTTTTTGCGGTAGACCGAGGCCATAACGATAAAAGGCGACCGAATGTTCCAAGTCTGCCACCCCAAGGGTAATCAAACTGATCCGCGGTTTCACAAGCTGCTCGATCAGTGCAGTGAATTGAGCTAAAAGCTTACAGCCCGATACGGGCGGCTGTCACTCTATCTTCAACTTTCTGGCTACTAGAAACGAAAGCGCAGGCTCACGTCCAGTTGCCGAGGGTTAATTGCGCGACCGAAATGAGCGCCTGTCAAGGTGGGGATATCTCCACTGCCGTCCAGAGCATCGCGATTACCCGCATTGCGAATTAAGGCCTGCAGTGCCCAGCGCTCACTGTCATCTTCGATTCGAAGCCGCAGGTTGTGGGTCGTATAGGCACCCTGAACATCAATCGGGTCTTGGTCAGACTGCAAGAATTTCTCATCCTCAAACAGCAAGTCACCACCGACCAATAAATTAATTGGCCAATCCCATAAGTCGTGAAAATAGTTCAAACTCAGACTGCTTTTCCAGAAGGGCGCAAAGGCCAGATGAGCATCGGTTAAATCACAGGGCGGCTCCTGACCCGCTGGACAAGGACCATTTTCGTAATCAGTAAAGCGCGCATCAAGATAGGCCACGGAAAAATTACCGGATATACCCAGCGCAGTTGTAAAGGCGACGTCTAGCTCAGCGCCTTTGGAAATCGCACCCGCGGCGTTGGATATTCTGCTGACATTGCCCTCAAAAATAGTGAGCTGAAGATCTTCAAACTCGGTGTAGAACAGCGCCAGGTTGGCCGTAGCCGCGCCGTCCAGCAATCGTGTTTTGGCGCCCGCCTCATAGGTCACTGAAGATTCCGACTCGACTTCGGCAATTTCCGCTTTTACGGCCGAACCACTATAGCCCCCGCCCTTAAAGCCCTCCGCCGCGCTTAAGTAAACGGTCAAATCATCATCGGGCTGCCAATTCAGCGATAGCTTGGGACTAACGTCACGGTCGACCCGTTTGTCGACCACTCGGTACTCTTCAGCCGTAACCAGTTGCGTAAACACCGGGCCGTCGGCATCGGTTCCCGCCGTAAATAGCTGGAGCCGTTGATCAACCGTTTTTTCTTCGCGAGAAAACCGCGCGCCGGCTATCAGTGACAGTGTCGGGGTGAAATGCCAGTTCGCTTGACCGTAAATAGCCTTACTGCTGCCTTCCTGAAAACCGTCGATAAGTAAGCGTTCGCCCGGCCCGCTGTTGATCGATGGCCCAAGCAAGCTTATGGCTGGCCCTAAACTTCCACCCGTCGCCGTTAAACCATTGAGCAAAGCAGCGGGATCTGGCGCCGCATCAATAATGACCTTGATGTCAGTATCGCTCTCTGCCACATAAAATCCAGCCACGTAATCGAGTTTGCCGTCGAACATCCCCAGCGGCGATACGATTCTTAGCTCGGTACTCGTCTGCTCGTAATCTTCGCCGTTTAAAAAGAACAGCAAGGGTATTGGCGAGAAATCGAGATCACTGAGGGATGTTTCTTCTATTGTGGTGATGGCGCTGATCAGTGATATTTCGTGATCCCAAAGGGAGGCATTCAAGCGCAGGTCAAACTTCCTGCCATCCTGGAATGTTTCGGCGGCATAGTTCTGGGAGCTCTGGTGATTGCTTGGATCTTTCTCGACACGCGGATCATAGAATTGCATGAGCTGAAACTGGTCATCACTTGCCGCTATGACCTGAAAGCTACCCAGCCTATATTCTTGGTCAGTTTCGGCAGCGGCCAACGTAAGGTCCAGCCAGTCCAGCACATCCCAGCGCAGCTGCAGGCGGCCAATTTTTGAATCAACGCTGCCCTCATCTCGGTCCAGCGTCGTGTTGTACACGGCGCCGTCTCGCTTATTGGAAAGAGCCGATGCCCGCAGGGCCAAGCGATCGCCAATCGGCAGGTTAGCGGTAAGCGTGTACTTTTCTAAGTCTTCAGCGCCCGACACCCATTCGCCCGTTAGTTCAGGTTCCTGTGAGGGCTGCACCGAGCGAATACTTACTGCCCCTGAAATCGTGTTTTTGCCAAACAATGTGCCCTGAGGACCGCGCAATATTTCGACAGACTCCACATCCAGAAAGGCCGCATCGAGAAAGGCGAGTCGGCCGACGTATACACCGTCGAGAAACAAGCCCGCCGAATGCTCAAAACCTTTATCGAAGGGTGAGCCAAGGCCGCGTACCCGCAAGCTGGTAAAAGGGGGATGGCTGTACACACTTAGATTGGGAGTGAAGTTGGCGACATCCGCCATATCCTCAATATTTGAATCGCGCATCCCCTCGGCGGTAATTGCCACTACAGAAATGGGCACATCCTGCAGACTCTCTTGACGCTTCTGGGCCGTCACCATCACCTCTTCCAGTACCGACTTGCGTTCTTGGGCCAGCAACTGACCCGCAAAAATAGGGCTTGTGATCAGCAGGGGCGTTAGAAATAGCTGTGTTAATTTGAAAAAGTGCCTTTGCGCTGGGTATTTAGACATTCGAACCTCTGGGCGGCATCGGCAGAAGAACAGAGGTCGAGGCTTTATAGGCCTGATACTCTGGCGCTTCCCCCCATTTTTCGTCAGCACGCTTTTCCAGTAAGGGTATACCACTGATTTTCGTCAGCAACAGCGTTACGAATATTGGCGAAACCAGTGCCAGCCATTGCCAGCCCTGCAGCAACGGCACAGCGATCACCGCAATTCCGGTCCAGAGTACTATTTCCCCGAAATAATTGGGATGCCGCGACCAGCTCCAAAGTCCAACATTTACAAAGCGGCCTGCATTAGCTACGTCACGATTGAATACCGTTTTCTGCGAGTCCGCCACAACCTCGATTCCAAAACCCAGCGCCCACAAGAACAAACCGACATACGCAAAACCCCCGAGTGGAACGCTATTGCGGTTAGTGATCACAACAAGCGCCGCCAGCAAAGTGACAAACACCCAGAGACCCTGCAGTGTCCAGGTCACCAAAAAACGCGGCCAACTCTGTTTGATCACATCAAAACGACCGTCTTTACCTGCCTTTTTAACCCGCAGGAATAAGAAGTTACCTAAGCGTCCAGCCCAAATAATGACGAGCAGACTAACCAACACCGATCGGGCATCGTGCTCCGTGCCAGCAAACATGAGCAGTGCGATCAGACCGATATACGTCAGGCTTCCGGTTAGGTCGAAATAATGTTCGGTCTGAAAATAGAAGGAGGGCAGAAACATGAGCCACTGAATAGCAAAAGATACTATCGCGCAAACAACAACTGCTGGCAGGCCGAATAGGCTAATGCTGCCCTCGGCCAAAGCGACCGACAAACCAACCGCTATTGATATCGCAATACCTATAGCAACAAAAGATCGCAAGGTCTTGTTCACTATTATTCTCCCGCTAATGTTTGGGCACTTCTACGAGC
>JBLHMO010000127.1:0-8809 GCA_047622145.1 Paracoccaceae bacterium
GACTGAAATTTAGGATCTAAGCGATTTAGAGTACCGATGTTTTTAGCATTACGCCGGCAATATTGGCGCGCAGTACCATCCAGGTGCCTAGCAATAGGCTCTCTAGCTTGTCGGTCGCACATATGTGCGACCATTTTTATTCACTTAAGAACTGTTTTCTTGAAAATTATAGAGAACATTTTTTAAAAAAAGAACGACGGGAGGTTATTATGCTTTCGGATCTCAGTGGAATTTACATACTGTTTATTTTTGCCACTGTGTGTTCTTCTTCATACCGCCACTCCTTATTAGTGGCGGTGCATGCGACGTAGGTATCGGCCTAGTGAAGGATGTTGTTGTTGGAGTATTCTTGGTAGGAGGCTTAGTTATCACCATGATGGATCAAAACTTTTTGATGCCCTTTCTGGACTGGTAATCTCCCCGATAAATAGCTGGCTTTGTAGTGGCATAGTGAATTTGGCCACCTGATTAGAGGTGATATGATCGCCTCTAATCAGGTGATCAATGAGTAATCTGACAAGACCGACTTCCAGCCCGGAATTCAGATTAGAGGCAGCCCAGCTAGTGGTTAATCAGGGGCGTTCAATTCAAGATGCTACTGAAGCGATGGGGGGTGGGTAAATCCACTATGGATAAGTGGGTTCGCTAGACAGTTGCTGCCTCTAAATGGACTTTCCCGAGAATCATGGACACTTCCGCACTTTTAGGCGCCCAGCAAACCCGGGGGAAGTCCAATTAAATGAGAAAGACGTTGGGGTGGGTAATGCACTCAGAGGGGGCCAGTATCGAGCGTATTAGCAAAGTCTTAAACCATAGCCATCCCGCAGTGACCATACGTTATATAGGTCTCACAGAGGCTGATACTCAGGCGGCATACAGTGAATTCGAGATAAAGATTTAATCCACTGCTTACAAGGCATTAAACAAAAGTGGGGAAACTGATTGTAAACCCTAGAAATCGCCCTACACTGAGAGTGCTTCAAGCATTGCAGTGCTTTTTCATGGCTCCCCAGAAACCCGGAGAGATCGCATGCGATGAAGGAGGTGGCCGTCGCCTTCTGGTAAAAAGCGGACACTCAAAAACACGTAATCCGACGAAGGCCGTAGGTTGTTATAGAGGCGATCACATCACCTCTAGTCAGGTGGCCAAATTCACTATGCCACTACAAAGTGACTGTGATCTGGGCTAAGGGGTTCTACATCAAATGTAGGATGCACACAAATAAAAAGATCATTTCAGGCTCACTGCCAGCCTGATTCAGCTGGTATTATGGCGATTAATCACCTCAAAGTTTATACTCGCCATGTACACGAGTTATAAAGCGCAGCGCAACTGAATTTACTGCTAGGTGTTTAATCGCTCGCACTTAGGATTTAATTTTAATGGAGTGAAGGAAACTGAAAATGAAAAAAATAGTATTAGGCATGTTACTTGCATCATCGTCATTAACCGTTATGGCTGTGGAAAATGAGCTTTCGAGTGATTGGTTTGGAGGAATAAATTATATTAACCTTTCTGCCGACGACGAGAGTGATGATTTTAGCTTAGGGGGCGTAGTCGGGTCGTTAGGTTACAAATTCAAATCAGGTGGTGATTTCTATTTGATTCCAGAAGTTAGGGTTGGTGTGGGCGCTAGCGATGGCAGTTATTCTATTGGAGAAGTTAATGTTGATGTAAAGCTTGATAGATTTCTAGCACTGTCTCTACGTGGGCAGTTTGAACTTGATAATGGAGTTTATCTTTTCGCTGCACCAACTTACATGAATACTGAACTCACTATCACGGCAAAAGTCCGTGGCCAAAAGTTCGAAGAGACTGGTAGTACATCGGAATTTGGTGTTGGTGGCGGTGCAGGTTATAACTTTACTAAAACTGTCTCTGCTGAGGTGACGTATGAACTGTTTGATGATGTAGATGTAGTTGGTCTTGGTCTTAACTTCCACTTTTAAGCCAAACTGGAAAGTCACCTAACAAACATGTCAACCGGACAGTTTTTGCTGCGTGTTTTTGTGTATTTCGTTTCGCTACATTTTTGCACAAAACCACTCTACAAAAAACTGACGGTTACATGGGCGTTGAGGCTGTAGAAAAACTCGGCTATTTTTTAGCTCAGCGTTCGCTAGGCGAATTCCAGTGAACAACGGAGATTTATTGCCCTAGAATTCAAAAAATGGGGCTATTTCGACAACGCTTTGAGGGTGAAAGTTTAGTGATTTCGGCTTGCATAGTTTTTCTACACCCTCGTTAATGCCTGACACAGCAGTTATTCCCAAGTGGCTCAACGTCTGTCGACTAACCTCTTATTACCGGAAGGCGACGGCGACCGCATCTTGCATGTGATCTCTCCAGATTTTTGGGGAGCTATGGAAAAGCCCTGCAATGCTTTAAGTCTCTCATTGCAGGGCGATTTCTAGGATTTAAAATCAGTTTTCCCACTTTTGTTTAATGCTCCCCCCCTGCTGACGGCTTTTGATATTTTGAAAAAAGGCCGATATTCAGTTGTTCGGGGTATACACCCAAAGAGCAGGAATACGAACGACTCTCGCAAATCATTGCGATACTCAACGACCTCTTTGCTGGAGAGGTGACTGATGGTGACATGGTCAGCTTTGTCGATACTCTGGCAAGCAAGGTCGCTGAGGATGGCTCAGTAATGGACCAGATTCGCAACAACACGAAAGAACAGGCCATGCTAGGGGATTACCCGTCTGCTGTTGAGACGGCTGTGATAGCCAGCATGGAGGCGGACAGCGACCTATCCATGCAGTTCCTGACAGACAAACGGGTTTCTCGAAGGGTGGCGGAGCTTTTGCTTGAGGTGCTTAGGAATGGATTACAGGGGAGCTGCGGGGTAGTCCTTAGAAGTTCGCGCAGTACGCTGCTGCTTATTGTATTTGGTGGGTCGTGCTGGATTGATAATTTCAGCCTAAGGGCTGTCATTACCCTTTCGGGGCTGAAGCTGCTGGTATCAAAGGAGGAGTTGATGGCTATGACGACGGCTGTATATGGGTACTGCGGTTATGGAGTGTTGGCAGTGTGACTGCGCAGCAAAATCATCAAATTTGCTTACATCAATAGTTACACCGGGGATTTTCGAAATTTCTTGAATGGACGGATTTCTTGCTAACTTGTTGATTTTAAATGGTGCCCAGAGGCGGAATCGAACCACCGACACGGGGATTTTCAATCCCCTGCTCTACCGACTGAGCTATCTGGGCAAATAGCGGGTATTGCGAAGGCGCGTATTAAACCGTTTCACCTTGCCAGAGTCAAGCGAGCCGCGGCCTCTTTACTACTTACTTGGTGGAACGTAACCCTCGGCTTTGTCGTAATCTTCGCCTGACAGGAACTTTTCCATTTCACTTTGCAGGTATTTGCGTGATTCGGGCTCCATCATGCTGAGCTGCTTTTCGTTGATCAGCATGGTTTGGTGGGTTTGCCACTCGGACCACGCTTTTTGCGAGACATTGTCGTAAATGTCCTGTCCGCGTGGGCCGGGGAAGGGCGGGGCCTTTATGCCTTCGAGGTCTTGTTGGTATTTGCGGCAGAATACGGTGCGGCTCATGGCGTCTCAGTTATTTTTGGGTGTGTTGGATTGAGTAGTTTGCCCAGCAGTTTTTTTACTGGTGCGGCTAGCCCTACGCTGGGTGCTGAGGGGCTGTTATACCAGAGCAGGCGGCCATCTTCCATGATGGCGCTGGGCGCTTTGGGTAGTTGAATGTGCACGGGCTGGATATCTAGGTGGTAGTGGCTGAAGGTGTGCCGCAGTGTTGGCCAAGGTGTGATTTTGCCCTGTTTGCCGAATCGGGTGAGGTAGTAGTCTTCAGCGGCGTCGTCTATGGCTAGTTCTGGAAAGCTCCACAGGCCGCCCCATATGCCATTGTCCGGGCGTTGCTCTAGCAATATTTGCTGCTTGGGCGCTTCTATCATCAACATTTGCACGGTTTTTACGGGCAACGACTTTTTTGGCTTTTTGCCGGGGTAGTCGGCTTGCGACTTGCTTGCCAGTGCTAGGCAATCATTGGCCACGGGGCATTCACTGCAAGCAGGTTTACTGCGGGTACAAAGCGTGGCGCCCAAATCCATGATTGCTTGGGTGTAGGACGCGATGCGCTTGCTGGGGGTGACCAGTTCGCTTGTTTCCCATAGGGCTTTGAGGGTGGCGGACTCTCCCGGCCAGCCGCCGATGGCCTGATGGCGGGCTAGTACGCGTTTTACGTTGCCATCGAGAATGGCGGCGCGTTTTTTAAAGGCTATGGATACGATGGCGCCTGCTGTGGAGCGGCCTATACCGGGCAGGGCCTCTAGTTCTTCGACGGTTCCCGGAAATTCTCCCTTATAGTCGTTGACGACTATTTGCGCGGCCTTGTGCAGGTTGCGGGCGCGGGCGTAGTAGCCCAGCCCCGTCCAGTGATGCAGTACCTGATCGGCGGGAGCGCGCGCTAAGCGGCGGACGCTGGGGAAGGCTTTCATAAATGCTAGGTAGTAGGGAATTACGGTGTTGACCTGAGTTTGTTGCAGCATGATCTCGGAAACCCACACGCGATAGGTTGAGATATCTTGCTGCCAGGGCAGGTCTCTGCGGCCGTGTTTGTCGAACCAGTTCAAGATCCTGTCGGCAAAAGGTTTGGCTTGGGCCTTATTTACGGCTGCCATTGCATTACTCGCTCGCTGGAGGCTTGTAAGTCGAAGCCTAGAGACTCAAATAAGCCGCACAATTCGGGGTGTGTGCTCAGATCTACGCTAATTGGCTGCTTAATGTTGAGTATTTGCAGTGCTGAGTGAATTGTTTGGCGCGCTACTCCGCGCCGGCGCGTGATCTCGCGCACTTGCAGCCTCTCCAGCGACCAGTGGTTTTGCTGGTCGCGTAGGATGAAGGCGGCCAGCAGCCGGTTGTTAAAGCGCCCGCCGACCAGCATGTCCGGGCTTGCGAGTAAGGCGTGGAGCCAGTCGATATCGCCCTCATAGGTTTTGCTGAGATCAATCAGATCTTGCTCACTGGGCTGGGTAATACGTTCTGCGATAACCGGCATATCGGGTTTTTACTGACCTTCTTGGGTGTATTGTTGGCTATACGGAGCTTCAGCTTGATTTAGAGGCTGTAATGGCGCGAGGGATTTTCTATAATACCGCATCGTTTAACAAGAGCATGAGGCCTTCAATGGCGCAGCGCAAGGCAACTATCACCCGCAACACACTGGAAACGCAGATCACCGCAAGCGTGAATCTGGACGGCACCGGTGAGTCCAAATTCGAGACGGGTGTGCCCTTTCTGGATCACATGATGGACCAGATTGCCCGCCACGGCCTGATTGACATGGATATTAAGGCGGTGGGCGATTTACACATTGATGCTCACCACACGGTTGAAGATATTGGCATTACCTTTGGGCAGGCGGTGGCAGAAGCCGTTGGCGATAAGAAGGGCATCGTGCGCTATGGCCACTCTTATGTGCCTTTGGACGAAGCCTTGTCTCGTGTGGTGATCGATTTTTCCGGCCGTGCTGGCCTGGAATTCCATGTTCCGTTCACCCGTGGCCAAGTGGGCGGTTTCGATGTGGATTTGTTTATTGAGTTCTTTCAGGGCTTTGTAAACCACGCCAAGGTGACGCTGCACGTGGATAACCTTCGCGGTCACAACACCCATCATCAGGCTGAAACAGTCTTTAAGGCCTTCGGTCGCGCTTTGCGTATGGCGCTATCGGCCGATGAGCGAATGGCGGGTATCACGCCATCTACCAAGGGCAGCCTGTAAGCTGCCAATTTTTAGGACTTAAGCATGTCATCTCCCTCTGTGGCCGTCATCGATTACGGGATGGGTAATCTGCATTCTGTCGCCAGTGCGCTGGCGAAGGTTGGTGGTGAACTCGATATCCGCGTAAGCGATCAGGCCGAGCAGATACTGAGCGCTGACCGAGTGATCTTTCCCGGCGTGGGCGCTATTCGCGACTGCATGGCAGAAATTCGGCGCCTAAAACTGGACGAGATCGTTAGTCAGTGTGTTGATTCTGGTAAGCCAGTGCTCGCCGTGTGTGTGGGCATGCAGGCTTTGATGGACTCCAGTGAAGAAAACGGAGGTGTGGATTGTCTTGGTTTGGTAAAGGGCGAGGTCTGCTTTTTTGGTCAAAACCATAAAGATGCCGACGGTGCGAAACTGAAAGTGCCCCATATGGGCTGGAACAACGTCATCCAGAAAAAAGCTCACTCTTTGTGGAATGGTATTACTGACGGCAGCCGCTTTTATTTTGTTCACAGCTATTTTGTGAATGTGGCAGATCAGTCGCTGGTGGCCGGTGTAAGTGATTACGGCCGCGAGTTTCATTCGGTATTGTCGCGCGACAATGTATTTGCAGCTCAGTTTCACCCGGAAAAAAGCGGTGAGGCGGGTTTGCAGCTGCTGCAGAATTTTTTGAATTGGGACGGTAAGCCCTGAATTTACTCGACGGCAGGGCCGCCGAACACGAAGAGACTTAAGTATGTTGATAATTCCGGCAATAGATCTAAAAGACGGCTCCTGCGTGCGTCTCAAACAAGGCCTGATGGACGACTCCACGGTGTACGGAGATGACCCCGTTGAAATGGCCGCGCGTTGGGTCAAGGCCGGCTGCCGTCGTTTACATCTGGTGGATTTAAACGGTGCTTTTGAAGGCGAGCCTGTCAATGGTGAAGCGGTTACGGCCATTGCGAAAGCCTACCCCAATTTACCGATTCAGATTGGCGGTGGCATTCGTTCGATGCAGACCATCGAGCGCTACCTGAATGCAGGCGTTAGTTATGTGATTATCGGCACCAAGGCGGTGAAGGATCCTGACTTTGTTAAGCAGGCTTGCAAAGAATTTGAAGGCCACGTTATTGTTGGTTTGGATGCCAAAGATGGGCTGGTTGCCACCGACGGTTGGGCTGAGGTATCGGAGCTTCTGGCGACTGAGCTGGCCAAGCGCTTTGAGCAGGACGGCGTGTCTTCCATCGTTTACACCGACATCGCCCGCGACGGCATGATGCAGGGCGTGAACGTAGAGCAAACAGTGACCATGGCACAGGCTTCCTCTATTCCGGTGATCGCCTCTGGCGGCATTACCAATATGGATGATATTCGTGCGCTGATGGATGTTGCTGATCAGGGCATACTGGGCGCGATCACCGGACGTGCGATTTACGAAGGCACGCTGGATGTTGCCGAAGCGCAGCGCTTTTGTGATCAGCAAAGTGGCGACGCATAACGAGGATTTTTCATGGGTCTGGCAAAACGCATTATTCCCTGCCTGGATGTTGATAATGGTCGCGTTGTTAAGGGCGTGAACTTTGTTGATATTCGCGATGCGGGCGACCCGGTAGAAATTGCGCGCCGGTATAACGATCAGGGCGCGGACGAAATTACCTTTCTGGATATCACTGCAACTCACGAGGGCCGCGATACCACCGCGTACACGGTTGAGCAGATTGCAGCTGAGGTTTTTATTCCACTGACGGTGGGTGGCGGCATACGCGAATTGTCCGATATCCGTAAAATGCTGAATGCGGGTGCAGATAAAGTCGGTATTAATTCTGCGGCGATTAAGAATCCGGAGTTTGTGAAAGCGGCGGCGGACAAGTTTGGCTCGCAGTGCATCGTGATAGCGATAGATGCCAAGCAGGTTAACAACAATGCCAATGGCACTCCGCGCTGGGAAATATTTACTCACGGTGGCCGCAACGCGACAGGTATCGACGCCATCGAGTGGGCTGTACGTATGGTGGATTATGGGGCCGGTGAAATTCTGCTAACGAGCATGGATCGCGACGGCACCAAAAACGGTTTTGATGTTGACCTGACTTCGCGCATTTCGACAGCGGTGGCTGTGCCGGTTATTGCGTCCGGCGGTGTGGGTAATCTCGATCATTTGGTTGAAGGCGTTACCAAGGGTTTGGCCGATGCAGTGTTAGCCGCAAGCATTTTTCACTTTGGTGAATACACCGTGCCTCAGGCCAAGCGGTATATGGCTGATCGTGGTATTGAGATGCGTTTGTAGGTCTACCAATGCCCTGCCGATATTGTGAGCACATAAACAAGTGTGCCTACAATTAGAGCGAATAATAAGGATACGGCGATGAAAGCACTGCAATTGCTCGGAATAGCGGTCGCGACTTTGTTTCTGTGGGGTTGCGATGCCCAGAGTGATTTTTCCTGCGAGGCCGTTAATGGCCGCGTTCCGATTTGTGGCCTGCAAGCGCCCGAAGATATCGAAGTCAGCCCGGACCAGCGTTTTCTAATTCTCAGTCAATTTGGCGGTATTAACGGCGACGACGTCGGTAGCCTCGCTTTGTTCGACCCCGTTAATGACAGTCACAGTATTTTGTACCCGCCAGAACAGTCCTTGAGCGTCAAGGAGAAGTGGGGCAGTGATACTTGCCCCGGTGAGCCGGGTGCGGCTATTTCTCCCCACGGCATTCATTTGTCCCAGCGCAGTGACGGCCGCTGGCAGTTGCTGGTGGTTAATCACGGTGGCCGCGAGTCGGTAGAATTTTTCGAGTGGCAGGCCGAGCCTTATCGCCTGAACTGGCGCGGTTGCGTCGTGTTGCCCGAAGAAAGCTTTTTGAATGACGTAGTCGCTACTCCCGATGGTGGTTTTCTGGTCACGCAAATGTTCCCCAAGGACAATATTTGGGCTATGTTGCGATCGTTTGCGGGCGCCGAGAAAGGTCATGTCTGGCGCTGGCGGCCGGGTAAGGCGGTGGATATTCAGCCGGGCAGCGTGGGCGCATTTCCCAATGGCATTCAAATTTCAAAAGACGGCAAAACTCTTTTTCTAAACCTGTATGCCAACCATG
>JBLHMO010000128.1:0-8762 GCA_047622145.1 Paracoccaceae bacterium
CGAGCGTGTCTTGGGTATGATTTTACGGGGTGTGTTTCTGTGCCGACAACAGGACTTGGACTGGTTCTACCGCGAGGGTGCCAGTCGGGTTTTTCCCGAAGCGTGGACACAGCTGCGCTCGGTCGTGTCCGGGCAGGATGATCTCTTGGCCAGCTACCACGGCGTATTGAATTCGGGTAATGAGATAGAGCGCATGGCGGCGGCGCGCGCCTGGGCCACCTGGGAAGCGAGCTGCGCCACTCTGCGACCGCATTCCGATTACATCGAGTCTGTCGGGCAGTCGCACAATGCCTTAGCGATGGCGCGTCTCGAAACCCATTATTTTGTGAATCGCGGCTTTCTCGAACCCAATCAGCTCATTGAGCGCGCCGGAAGACTGGCAGGTATCCGCGGTATCATTGTGCACGGTCGCTACGATATGGTTTGTCCCTTGGACAATGCCCACGCTTTGCACACTGTCTGGCCAGAGAGTGAGTTGCGTATTATCCGCGAGGGTGGACATTCGCCCTTTGAGCCAGCAATGAGCGACGCTCTTGTTCACGCCACCACCGACATGCTGGAATGGCTGACCGAAAAATCTGCGTAAGCCGGTATGAATAAAATCACAGGAATCTAATAACCAGTGAAGGCTTTAGTCCAGCGCGTGCGCTATGCGCGTGTGAGTGTGAATGAGGAGTGCGTAGGCGCCATCGACGCGGGCATGTTGGTATTGCTGGGCGTTGAGCGCAATGACGGCCCCGGCATGCTCGAAGGTATGGCCGAACGCTTGTTGAATTACCGTATGTTTGCGGATGACGACGGCCGCATGAATGCCTCGCTGCGCGACACCGGTAGTGGCCTTCTACTCATTTCCCAATTCACGCTGGCTGCCGACACCCGCAAAGGTTTGCGGCCGGGTTTTTCGACGGCAGCGTCGCCGGCGGATGCGCAATTGCTCTACAACGCGCTGCTCGATACGTTGAGCGCCAAGCACACGCCCGTAGCCAGTGGCCGTTTTGGTGCGAATATGCAGGTAGCATTGCTTAATGACGGGCCGGTGACTTTTCTTTTAGAGTTATAGGGGCGAAGAGGCGCTCCTCGAATTGAATCCCTTGCTACTTTTCTATTGTCATCACGTCGCCTATCAGCGCGACTCCAGTCACAAATTTGCCCGCGCCACTGCGAAAGGTTTTCTCATCGGAAACACGATTAGATTTATCGTTATACTGAATGTTGGCGACAGCATTGCCACCTTCGGCCAAGGCGCGCTCTTGCAAGGAGATTGAGGCAGAAAGAAACACCCACTCGCAGGTAATGGGTTAAACAAAAGTGGGGATTTATTGGGACTGTAGATAAAGCTGTGTAAACTGCTCATCATTGAAAGCCAGTAATGGCTTAGGGTAGGCAGCTACGAACAAGAAAGAACTGCAGGCAAAGCGACGCCAAAAACCAGCGCGCTTACTGCGCGCAGCATGAGATATCTAAGATCAGAAGCCATCATAAAAATGAAAAGAATGATTTCATCAATCGTAGTTTTTTCGGCGATTTTTAGCACTGGCTGCGCATCCATGTTTAATGGAGCCTCGCAGCAGGTTGCTATCCGTAGCAATGTTGAAGGAGCGACACTTTATGTCAACGAAGCTTATATCGGAAAGAATAGTGGTGTAACTACGTTTAAGAAAAAGAAAAACTATGTCATCACAGCGCGTAAAGAAAGCTGTGCGGACGCCACTGTGCAAGCAAGTAAGTCTTTTGACGCTACTACCCTATTAGGAGTCCTTATGGATTTTGGGATCATTACGGTTCTTGTTGTAGATGGCGTGGCAACTGGTGCATGGCAGCAATTTGATCAAACAAGTTATGTTCTCGACCCAGTGTGCAACTCATAACAACGCGAGGCAGCTCGACGCCAAATTCGGTCTGGTTTGGGCGCGCTAGCTGGTAGCGTTGAGGCTCCAGGTAAACCCATCGGCTTTCATTCGAGTCGGAATTTTTGACTACACGCTTATTACCCAAAAGTACTTTTTGCACTTAAGTGGCATGATGATGCCTTCTTTAATTGACCTTGAGGGCATTAGCCAGATTTTTAGTCAATAAAAAGCATACTCTGCAGTATATGCAGAGATGCTTTCTCTATAGTTGTTGTAGTGGGCTTAGAATAATTTCCCCCGCTTTTGTTTAACGCCTTGACTCGCAGACGGCCTTGCCTGTTTTATTGAATGCACTCGTCTTTTCGTTGCTAGAGAATTGGCCGAAGTGGTGACTGATTTTCCGTGCGGAGATGAGCCGAAGTAAAAATCGACAATCGGGCGGGGGCTTGGTGGTGGTTGAGTCCTCGTCCTTGCAGGTGTCGGGCCACTGGCGGCCATGTTTTGACGCTATGGCTGGCGCGGGCTCTATTCAAGCTGCCCGCAGGTTTTTTTTACAAGCCCTTTCTTGAGAGCTGGCACGCATTTGATTTTCGCAGTGAGCTCGAAGCGTTTGGCATGCGGCTTGAGACGGATGAGGTATCGATGCCCTTCCGGCGGTTCGTTGCCAGTAAAATCTAAGGGGTCGTCGTCTTTGGCCCGGCGATACGCTAAGCAAGCCTCAAAGTGCGAAAAATTTACAGCGCTTCAGTTGCAGAGGAGGTACCCTCTGCGCAGATCTAGTTTAGAGAAAAACAACCATGCGCACTCTCCTTCGTGATCGTGAAGCCTGTATGGCCTGTGTTGAAGGCTCGCCTGCAGCCGTCGCCGTACACAATAAATCGGCCTGGTTATCCCTGTTCGCCGATTACGCAGTGGTTGAAGATCCGGTGGGTTCCAAACCACAAATTAATTTGCGCGATCACCGGAGGCAAAGCCCCTTAGGTTGCTTTTACGAAACCTTTATTGCCAATAATGAAATTTGCTTTCACGTTGATCATGATGTGGTTTGCGCGGGCGCCGTCGTTCGCGATCTGGACATTGAAATACGGATGTCGGCGAAGGTATCGGTGCGCGTGCCCATGCACCTGTTGTATGAGCTCACCTCAGAGGGCGGCGAAGTGCGCATAAAGCGTCTCGCGGCGCACTGGGAGCTGGCGCCAATGATGAAGCAGCAAATGCGCTACGGGCTGGCCAGCGCGCTGGTGGGTCTTGACTCGTTCTGCCGCATGCTAAAGCACATGGGTTTAGCGGGTGTGCAGGGTTTTGCTCAGGCGCGGCAAACGGTAGGTGATTCGGGTAAAAAACAAGCGCAGGCGTTTGTGACAGCTTTTAACAGCAAAAGTGAGAAGGCGCTCAAAGCCCTGTTTGTGACAGATGCCTTGGTGGCCTGGCCCTATGGCCACGACTGCAATTTGTCTGAATGGGATTTACCTGAAGGTTTGCTGCGTGTCGAGAAACTACTGTCAGCGGGGCGGGTTACCACCGCGACCGTCTACTACCGGCGCGGTGAGCAGCAACAACGCGGTGTTGCGTTGTTTAAGTTTGATCGGCAACAGTTGCTGTTGCGGCGCGTGCAGTTTTTTCTAGAAACAAATGAATCGGCTGAAGGCGCTGCGACAGCATTTTGATCAGTGCTGATGGCCGCCGGGACCGTGGGCATGGCCGTGGGCTGCTTCGTCGGCACTGGCTTCGCGAATGTCAGTAATGTCGATAGTGAAGTGCAAGGCGCGCCCTGCTAGCGGGTGGTTGCTGTCAATATCCACCGAAAATTTGCCGACCTTTAACACCGTTGCCTGCTTGACGCCGTGATCGTCGCGAAAGCTCACAACTTGGCCGGGCCGCAGCTTGCCTTCGTGCTTAAGGTATTTGGCGGGAATACGCTGGGTTTTGCCTTTAACCTGCGGGCCGTAGGCTTGGTCGATGGGCAACTCTACATCGAAGTGATCGCCGGCAGTGTGGCCCAACATCGCTTTTTCCAGTGCCGGAAGGATATTGCTCGCGCCGTGAAGGTAGAGGCTAGGCGCGCCGTCCTGACTGTTTTCGATGGCGGTGCCGTCAGCATCCGACAGCGTATAGTGAAAGGAAACGACACTGTTCTTGGCAATCTGCATGCTGCGCACTCCATGGAAAGGCGCGTATACTATAAGCCTGCCGTAAAAAATAACAGAGCTGGTGGCCGTCGGACTTCAATTGAGTGACTATGGCAGATATCCTTCCATTCAAACCGCGCAAGTCAGCTAAACCTGCCGGTAAGGGTAGTAGTTTGTGTCGGGAAGGCCATCACAGCTGGCAGGTGGAAACGAATAATCGCTTTGATGTGAAGCAGGGTAAGTTGGTGACGACGTATCAATGCCGGCGCTGCGGTACAACAAAAACCACAGCGCATTAATCAGATTCAAGTTGCCACGTTTAGTGGGTGTGAATTAGTGGCCTTGAAGTTTCTGGGCAATGTCATGAAGAATGCGCTCCGATTCGTCGGCGCCTTCAACGGCTTTGATGACTAGGGCCAGTCCGAGAAGGTGCTCAAGCAGGACGGCTTTTATCGGCACGTTGTTGCTCTGCGCCTCCTCACGTAGGAACATAAAGGCCTGTGCGCTGATGTCGTCCAGTACGGCCTGTTTCGAAGCTTCCTGATAGTGCTTCAGTTGTACCACATTTCCTTGTGTGTTCATTTTTGCCCCCCGTAAACGGGTAGTGAGTTGTTGAATGCTGGGGGTGAGTATAGGGAACACAGGGCTTGCTGAAACTAAGGGATTACCCGTAAATTACGCCTCAAATACGAAACAACCCGGCGTCGAAAAATGCCGCCGCGCGGGCTGAAATCTGGAAATAATTAATGGAAAATCTAACACATATATCCGAAGACGGCGTTGAACATTTGCCGATGAAGGCCTACACAGAAAAGGCGTATTTGGACTATTCCATGTACGTTATTCTAGATCGCGCGCTGCCCAATATCGCCGATGGCCTCAAGCCGGTGCAGCGTCGTATCGTCTATGCCATGAGCGAGTTGGGGCTAAAATCGACCGCCAAATTCAAGAAGTCAGCGCGCACCGTGGGCGATGTTATAGGCAAATTCCACCCTCACGGTGACTCTGCCGCCTACGAGGCCATGGTGCTGATGGCACAGAACTTCTCCTACCGCTATCCGCTGGTTAATGGTCAGGGTAACTGGGGTTCGCCAGATGACCCCAAGTCTTTTGCGGCCATGCGCTATACCGAGTCTAAATTAACCGCCTATGCCGAGGCGCTGCTGTCCGAGTTGGGTCAGGGCACGGTGAATTGGACGCCGAATTTCGACGGTACCATGGACGAGCCTGCCGTGTTGCCGGCGCGCGTGCCGAACGTGCTGCTCAATGGCATTACCGGCATTGCGGTGGGGATGTCTACGGACATACCGCCCCATAATCTGCGCGAGGTCGTCAACGCCTGCATTGTGCTGCTCGACTCTCCCAAGGCTAGCATTGCGGACTTGTGCGAGCATATACAAGGGCCGGACTATCCTACCGACGCGGAATTGATTACGCCGCGCAGTGACATTCTGCAAATGTATGAAACCGGGCGCGGCTCCTTGCGCATGCGTGCCAAGTGGCATACCGAGGACGGCGACATAGTGGTAAGCGCACTGCCGCATCAAACGTCGGGCTCTAAAGTGCTGGAACAAATTGCACAGCAAATGCAGGCGAAAAAACTGCCGATGGTTGCCGATTTGCGCGACGAGTCGGACCATGAAAACCCGACCCGTCTGCTGATCATGCCGCGTTCCAATCGGGTCGATCTCGAGGCGCTGATGACCCATTTGTTTGCGACCACCGACCTTGAGCGCACGTATCGGGTCAATATGAATATGATCGGCATCAATGGCAGGCCACAGGTTAAAGCCCTGAACACTATTCTCGGAGAGTGGCTGGAATTTAGAACCGAAACCACCCGCCGTCGTCTGCAGTTTCGGCTGGATAAAGTTCTGGCTCGACTGCATATCTTGGATGGTTTGTTGGCGGCCTTTCTTAATATTGATGAAGTCATTGCCATTATTCGCTGCGAAGACAAGCCCAAGCCTGTACTGATGGAACGCTTTAGCTTGAGCGACATTCAGGCCGAGGCGATTCTCGACTTGAAGTTGCGCCACCTGGCCAAGCTCGAGGAGATGAAAATTCGCGGCGAGCAGGACGAATTGGCCACCGAGCGCGATGGACTGGAGTCGGTTCTGGGTTCAAGTCGCAAGTTGAAAAACCTGATCCGTAAAGAGTTGAAAGAAGCGGCTGATGAGTACGGTGACGATCGTCGTTCGCCGCTGGTCAGTCGGGAGGAGGCGAAAGCCTTCTCGCAGGATGAGTTGATGCCGGTTGACCCCGTCACCGTCATGTTGTCAGAAAAAGGTTGGATACGCGCCGCTAAGGGCCACGATATAGACCCGTTGGGGCTTAGCTACAAATCGGGCGATAGCTTTAAGTTGCTGGCGCGGGGGCGAAGTAATCAGCCGGTCATTGTGCTCGACAGCACCGGTCGTTCCTACACCCTCTCCGCGCATACGCTGCCGTCTGCGCGTGGCCAGGGGGAGCCCATAACCGGGCGCATTAACCCCCCGTCCGGTGCCACTTTTAATGGCATGCTAATGGGAAGTGATGATCAGCGGGTTTTGCTGGCCTCGGATGCCGGCTATGGTTTTGTGGCGAAGCTGAGTGATTTGCAAAGCAAAAACCGAGCGGGCAAAGCGGTGTTGAGCTTGCCCAAGGGTGCGCATGTTTTGAATCCCGTGGTGCTCGATGGCAGTAAAGGTTTTGTGGTGGCGGTGACCACTGAGGGTCGAATGCTGGTATTTCCTATTGCGGATCTGCCGGAGATGGCGCGTGGCAAAGGTAATAAAATGATTGGGATTCCCAGCGCACGGGTAGCCGCCAGAGAAGAGTACGTTGTCTCTGCGGCCGTGGTGGGCGAGACCGACACGCTCAGGGTATTCTCAGGCAAGCGTTACCTAAGTATGAAGTTTTCCGAACTTGAGCACTATGTCGGCGAGCGCGGCCGCCGCGGTAATAAATTACCGCGAGGATTTCAGAAAGTGGATGGTTTGGAGATAAATGCGAAGTAAGGGCTGGCCGGACGTCAGGCGTCAGAGGTCTGACGTCCGATGCCCTCAAGCGGTTCGCGCAGTCTAAGCAGCTGTTTTTCCAGCAAGGCGCGATAGCGGCTTTTCAATTCAACGCCGTTGTCACTTCGGTCAACCCACTGGTCTAACAGATTGTTTGTGTCGCCGGAAAGTAGGGTTTGCATACCGCCGCCGCTCAGTGCAGCGAGTGATTCCACTAGCGAAACTTGGTTGGCCGCCTGCTGGTAACGGTTGCCTTGGCTGCGCACCATGCCAATGCGTGGCGATGCTCCCAAGTCTTTGTCTGAGGCCTGTAGCAGCCAGCCACAACACAATGACCGCAGCAGCGGATCATCGGCTCCCTCTAGCGCACTGAAGCGCAGACTGAGGCCGTCATTGCGCATTATTTCCAGCTGTCCGTGATAAAGGTGGCTTAGTGACAGCGCAGTTTGGTAGCTGCGGGTCAGTCGGCGATCCAGTTCAGTCTTGCCCCATTGCTGAGACAGGCGATGAAAGTGCTGCCAGTGTAAATGCAACACAATCCAGTTGCTCTCACGCGCCTGCAATTCCGGTAGTTTAAGTTCGCACTGATGAATGCTGGCCAACAGTTCGCCAAGGCTGTCGCTGGCACGATAGCTAGGAGCCGCTGGGTCTTCGCTGGGGCGGACTACTTCGGCGCGCGCCTGCAGTAAGAGTCGGTCGAGCGCGCTGCCGCCCCTATACAGTAGCGTACCAGCCAGGCCGGTGAGCACTACGGCGAGTATAAACAGCTGGGCATTGAGAATGCCGCGATCAGCTCGGCTAACACTGGCATCAAAGCCGATGGACACGCTGCCGGCAATATCTTTGCCGATGAATATTTCACTGCTATAGGTTTTCAGGTCGGGGTGGTTCTCGCCGGCCTCGACTAAAACCCGCAGTTCGCTGTCAGCTATGCGCGCGAAGTGCAGCAGTGGGTTCTCCAGGTGCTGACGCAGAACGCTGAGCAGCGCAAGCTTGTCGGATTGCATCAGCCCCGGCTGGGTTTGAAAGGCAATTTGCCTTGCCCACTGCTCCGCGAGCAATGTTTGTTGCTGCTCTATGAGTTGTTCGTTGCCGCGTGCGCTTGCCGTCAGCATGAGTAAGCTGTGCAGCGCCAAAACAATGATCGCGAATGTCGCGCACTTGGCTGGCAGCGACAGGCCTAGCAGCGTGTCACGTGCGTGACGGAGCAAATTATTAAGTAATGCGGGCATGATTATGGGCGCGCTTGTCGAGCGTGAATGAATTGTGCGTCAGTATAGCGAAGTTGCGTCTCGATGGTGCGAATTACCTACACCCGCTACAATACCGGCTTTTGTGGTTTGCGCTATGCACTGAATGGGCATGGCGGCCACGTGATCCAGTGGTAAGGGCTTTGCGTGAACGAAATTATTTTAATCAATATTGCGGGTGATGACCGTGCTGGCGTGACCAGCTCGATCACCTCAATTCTGGCGTCTTACGAGGTCAATATTCTCGACATCGGTCAGGCGGTAATTCACGACACCTTGTCGCTAGGCATTTTGGTTGAGGTGCCTGCGGCGAAGGAATCCTCGCCGATCCTGAAGGACATTCTGTTTCGCACCCACGAGCTGGGCTTTCAAGTGCGCTTTTCGCCGGTGAGCGCGGAGAGTTATGAGCAGTGGGTTGCCGGTCAGGGCAAGCAACGGCACATTCTTACGCTGCTGGCGCGAAAAATTACCGCCGGTCATCTCGCCAAGGTTACCGCCGTTGTGGCGAATTACGGTCTGAATATAGACCGCATC
>JBLHMO010000129.1:0-8722 GCA_047622145.1 Paracoccaceae bacterium
TGAGCTCAGGTGCATGGCTTGGCTACAAAGCCTGGATGGCGATGCAGCCAGAGGATTTTCGTCAGCAGGTGAATGAATTGTCGGTCGCTGACTTTTGGCTATACGCCTGGCAGCAGTTAGTACCTCCGGAAAAGCCGGATATCGCCGGCTGGCAACGACGGTCCTACGATGGGCGCGGTCGCAGTCCCTGGGTATTTCGAACAAGCCTCGACGGACATTCGCGCATCTTGAATCTCGCCATCGCGCCTGATTATTGGCTGAGCTACAGCTTAGAGCGTATGGCACCTTACCAACTCTGGCGCGGAAAATTGCATCTCGATGGCGCCGTTTTTGATGGTGGGCAGGGCGACGAACCCAGCAGTGAGGGCGAAGCCTATCTCCGGCAGTTGCAGCCAGACTCATGGTGGTTGCGAAAGGGCGGCGGTAAATGGCTGCCTGCAAGCTCCGAGTATACGGCTTACACACTGGCCGACAATGGCAATACTTTCAGTCTTGAGTACCAAGTGAGTTCGGGCGACGATGTTGTCCGCATCAGTGAGAGGCCGCGGCTTGCTATAAACCCTGACGGTCTCACCTTCGATCGGGTATTTAGGGTTGTCGATAAACCTCGTGACCTTGAGATACGCTTCGGCGGTGCAAGGGAGCAGTCGCAAGACGCCATTGTTCTGTCTGGCTCAGAGCCCTATCACCACCGAGCCACGTTTAAACAACCGTTGATGACTATTGCTCACCTCGCTGAGGAGCCTACATTCCGTAGCGTTGGGGAGCAACTCATCTTTGAAAGCGACTGCCTCAGTTGTCACGCGGATCGCGAGCACATTGTTGGGCCGTCATGGAGTGATATTGCGCAACGCTATTCGACTTCCACTGGAGCTGTTGAGCGACTGGCAACGACCATTATCGCGGGTGGTAAGGGCGAGTGGGGGCAGCTTGTTATGCCTGCGCATCCGGCGATCGCGCCGCAACAGGCAGCAGACATAGCGCGCCATATTCTTGCGCAGAAAAAGAACAGTCACGATTTGCCGGCAGATGTTCGTGCTCTTCGCGAAAAGTACACGCACAGCTACGACGCGATTTCGGTTAATAAACCTGAAGGCCTGCATCCGGCATTCGCACTTCAGTCGTTGCTGGTTGACGGATTTACGCCCGCCATTGGTGGCTTAGCACTTGCTGAAAATAAGCTACTGTATGTAGCGACCTGGGATAGAGACGGTTCGGTTTTTCGCCTTGAAAACTGGCGATCCAAACGGCCGGTAGTCACTCGGATTGCAGAAGGTCTGCACGAGCCGCTAGGTCTGGCTGCAGTCAGCGGCCGCCTGTTTGTAATGCAGAAGCAGGAGCTGACCGAGCTCGTGGATACCGATAATGATGGCCTGATTGATCGCTATATAAATTTGAACAGCGACTGGTCGGCCACGTCCAATTTCCACGAGTTCGGTTTCGGCTTGGCTGCGCATGAAGGTTGGTTGTATGGCGGGCTGTCGGTTTGCGTTGAACTCGGCGGTAAGAGCTGCAAGGTACAGGCAAAAAAACGCGGCAGTATTTTCCGGGTCAATATAGAGACGGGACTCTTTGAGTTAGTTGCGGATGGCTTCAGAACGCCTAATGGCGTCGCCGTTTCCCGTGAGGGTGAATTGCTGGTAACCGACAATCAAGGAGATTGGCTGCCTGCCAGCAAACTTGTTTCTGTTCGCCAAGGAGATTATTTTGGCTTTGGCGGTCGCAGTGAGGCGAAAGCGCCGTCACTGTGGTTGCCGCAAAATGAGATTGGTAATTCTCCCTCGCAACCCCTGCTGTTATCAAGCGGGCCTTACGCGGGGCACGTTATTTTCGGCGACATCTACAACGGTGGAATTAAGCGGGCCTATTTGGAAGAAGTCGGAGGTGAGTTGCAAGGCGCAGCCTTTCACTTCAGCGAAGGTCTCGCGGCGCCGGTTAACAGGCTTATTGAGGCTGGCAGTGGTGTGGTAGTCGGACAGGTTGGTGGCACAGGAAATTGGGGAGTCCCAGGTAAGCCTTGGTATGGACTGGAATATTTGTCTTGGTCAGGAAATCCTGTTTTTGAACCCTTAGAAGTTCACGCAAGCGCGACCGGATTTTCAATAGTGTTCTCACAGGCGATTGCAGTAAACGTTGAACTCCAGTCTGTGATTAGTGAAATGAGCCAGTGGTTTTACTATCCCTCACCGCTTTATGGCGGCCCCAAATACGGGCTGGAAAAATTATCTGCTCAAAATGTTGCTATTTCCCCAGACCGAAAGCGGCTCACCTTTGACACGCTTAAACGCAAGACGGGCCGGGTGGTGTATATACGCTTGGATGAAAATCTCCAATCCGAGACCGGTCTGCCGCTTTGGGTCAATGAGGCTTGGTATACCTTTAACCGTGCTCCCGGCGTGATGACGAAAGCGGCTATCGAAGTGCCGGACAATCAGTTAAGTGAGGCTGAAAAAGAACAGGGCTGGGCACTGCTCTTTAATGGTGAAAACTTTGCCGGTTGGCGCAATCATAGATCCAGCCTAGGCGAGCTGGTGAAGGGTTGGGCAATTGAAGGCGGGGCGCTCAAAATGACGAGAAACAGCTCTTTCTTTACGTTTGTTTTAAATATTCTCAATCCCGTGACCGACCAACCCCTGCGCGATTTGATAACGGTTGATCAATTTCAAAATTTTGAACTTATGCTGGATTGGAAAATATCGGCCGGGGGAAATAGCGGTATCTTCTATTTGCTACCGCCGAGCGAAAGTCGTATCCCTTGGGGTAATGGTCTGGAAATGCAGGTGCTGGACAATGGCGCGCACAGTGATGGAAACATTGCCAAGCGCCGCGCCGGTGAGCTCTATGATATTGCGGGTGCAGATGTTGACCCAGCACTTGCCGTAGGCGGCTGGAATCATGCGCGAATCAAGGTGCAAGAAAATCATATTGAGCATTGGTTGAACGGTGTCAAAATGGTAGATGTGCAGCGTTCGGGTAAGGATTGGGAGTCACGCATCGCGAACAGTAAATTTTCAGGAAACGCCTTGCATGGGCAGGCGCACAAAGGTCATATCCTACTGCAAGATCACGGCAATACCGTTTGGTATAAAAATATTAAAATTCGAGAGCTGCCGATAGCCGCGCTAGAGCAGTAGGCCTGGTTCGCATGAGGTTGTGGTGAGGGTATTAAATCACCATTTTGCTTCGACAATCATGCCTGCCGTTCGCGGTGGCTGCGGCGCAATCAGCGAGTAGTTACCAGGGTCAGGCTGCGAAAAATGGTGGGTAAAAATGTCGTCGTGGTTTTCAAGATTTTCAACGAATAGCTCTATCCGATAGCTGTCTTGGGGGCTACTCCAACTAATTCGTAGGTCGGTTTTATGATGCGCGCCCACCGTATCAATCAGGTTGTCGTAAGGTCGTCGTTGGTAGTCATCAGACCAGCTAAATTTCATGATACCCGACAGGTTTCCGCTTTCTCCTAGTGGATAGGTGTATCTCAACAGTGCGCCTAGGGTAAACTTTGGCGCATCGCTCATCGTGGCCCCTTTAAAATTGTGGGGTTGTAAATCATCGCAGCCTGCTTGTGTGGCCTGACTGACAAGCTCATCATCACGACCACAAAATTGGTCAAATTTAGCGTCCAGCCAGCCCATAGAAAACTGGGTAAACAGGGACTGAATGGGCGCCCACTGAATTTCTGCTTCCACGCCACGAATGGACGCTGCGCCGGCATTGTTCAGTTCGATACCGGTTACGACAATTTTGGAAACTTGAAGGTCTTCGTAGGTATAGTCAAAGGCGGTAAGGTTCAGCGTGAGGGAGCGATTATCAAAGAAAGACGTTTTCCAGCCAATCTCCGTCATGCCTAAAAACTCAGGGTCGACTTCGTTTAATTTCCCGTCGGTACGGATCTGCGCGGTGCCGGGCTTGTAGCCTGTGGCGACTTTGGCGTACACCATGCCTTCGTCGCTATAGAACCACTTGCTGCCAATCTCGCCGGTTGTTGCCGTTGATTTGCCGGGGGCATCGGTTGATCTATCCGACGCAACAAAAGGCGGATCAGGCTGGCCCGTAGCAGCATCTTGAGCGCTGGTAATGTCGCGTTCTACCAGTAGGCGATAGTTGTCGTTATTGCTACGGATGCCTGAGAACAAAACTACTTCTGGCATACTCATAAACATATCGTGAAGGTTTAGGCTGATATTGAAAAATGCCGCCTCATTTTTGGTGTTAATATTCAGGTCTTTGGTAAACACTTGCGCATCAAATACGCGGTCGGCCAAGCCCAAGGGTAAATCTATGGGGTTGAAAAAAAGCTGCCCGATGTTTTGTTTGGTTTTCGCCAGCACATAGCGGTCTTCGTGATTGTCGTCGCGATACCAGAAAAAGCCGAGTATCCAATCAACGCCGTTGGTGTTTTGCGAGGTGAAGCGTAGCTCGGCGTTGCGACCAACGCCGTTAATATAGTTGTCGGTTTCAACAATCTTGAGCTCGGTGCCGTCCAGATCGTTGTAGCGGTGTAATCTGCGTCGGTCGACACCGCCAATCAAGTCAACATCAAGGCTACCAAGCAGCCACACATCCGCAAGGCTCCAAGTAAGGTCGGTAACGATGCGGCTGTTCTTGTCGATAGCAGGGCCAATTTCTTGATACTGCTGTGACCTGACTTTAAGCAGATCCAGCGGCATGGGTGCCACACCAAACTCCTGATAGCGCTCGCTTTGGCGAGTTGAGATGGAGGGGCTGGCGACTACACCCGCATTGGACTTTTTGTGATTCTTTATTGCATGTAAAGACAAGCGGAGGTTTTCCGTTACGTAGCCCTCAAAGATGCCCCGGTAGAAATACCTTGAGTAGCTCTCGGGCTCTTCATCGCCTGTTGCAAACTCGTTATCCAAGTAACCATTGCGATGCTCCCAGAGGCCTGCAAAGCGCGCATTCAACTGATGGTTGTCGCCGTCGAGCAGCGGCACATTGGCGTAGGATCGAACGCGGCGGGTGTCGAAAGACCCGTAGGACAAGTCGCCGCCAACCGCCCATTCGTCCAGTGGACGTTGCCACTTTACATTGACGGCACCGGCCGTCGCGTTGCGGCCATAGACAGTACCGGAAGGACCGCGAATGACTTCTACAGATTCGAGGTCGTAAAAAGGTTCCGTGGAGTCGACAAAGTAGCCGTTTACATGGAAAGCGACGGGTGTTGTTCCACCAAAAGCCTTGCCTATGCCGCGTATTGTAATGTTGTTGCCTTCGCGGTTGTTGCGTGAAACCAAGCCGGGCGTAATGTCGGCCAACTGGCTAAAGCCGTCAATATTATTGGCCTTGAGCAGCTCGTTTGAAAATGCAGAAACGGCGGCTGATATTTCCTGTACCGATTCGGTTCGCTTGCTGGCGGTAACGAAGACCTCTTCAATCATCGCGGCGGACTTGGTCGTGTCAGCTAGGGAAGTTTGTCCCCAGGCGCCAGAGACGAACGAGGCAAGAGCCAGTATGCTGGCAACGTGGCCAGGTTTTGTAATGGGCAATTTGTGCTCCTGATTATTTTTATTAATACAGACTCGCTTAGTCTATTCTCCGCGGCTCAAATACGCCTGCGTACGTTCGCGCAGATTGGCCCGAATATTCATCCAAAATAGATTGTAGTCATAAGCATGATACCCGCCTCCGGGAAAGAGTGCCATCGTATAGCCTGAGGCCTTAGGGACATCAATCCAGAGAATGCCATCTTTGCAACGCGCACCGGTTTGCGCCGGATGAGGTGCGCTTAAGAAATAGGGGCCGGTGATCGGCAGTGAGCCGATGTTTTCGCTTTTATCGACCGCCATATTGTCGCGGCGCCAAGACAAAGGGTTCACGCAAACGGGTTCACCCTTATTCTGCCAGTGGCTACCGTCGCCGCCCTCGGCGACCGAATTCCAGCTTAGATAACATTCGGAGTCGGTAGCGTTTTCACAAACGGGCAGTAGAGGTGACAACTCACTCTCAACAACAGCGTTCCCGATCAGGTAGCCGGCAACGAATCGGTCAGCGTCTTGGGGCCTTGCTGCATAGAGATACTGAAGCAGCGGTACAGCATGCGTTGTGCCCTGGCTGTGACTGGCTATAAGAAAGGGCCTGCCATTGTTATGGTAATCAAGGAAATAATCGAATGCACGTTTTACGTCGCTTAAGGCAAGCGCCAGCGTTTTTTCCAGATCATCAGCGCTCAGGGGGCGCATTTGCGCGCCTTGAGATGCCTGCCGATAGCGGGGTGCAAAGACTCGCGCAACGCCGTTATACACGGCTGCGTGCTGTGGGAGTACGCCGTAGTCGGTAATGAGCGACGAGAGGAAATCATCCGCCGCGCTATTCCATTTGCCGCCGAGTAAGTAGCTTGTGGGGTGAATATAGAATACGTCAAACTCTGCGGTGGATTGGAGGTCTTCTTCGTCTGTTCCGTCGGGCACGACGTCGGCGTTGTCACTGCGGTCGGGCAGGGCGGCCCAAAACTTTTCCATGCTGTAGTCAGGCGCTTTTGGCGCAAGACTTTCGTCGAAAGGGGATTGTGGGAAGAGGAGTCCTGAAAAAACATCCAGTGCCAGCGCGGGTGTGGCTGGCAATGCAAGTGTTAACAATCCAAAGAATACAGATCTAGCTATTCGCATTTCATTGTCAGTCCGGTGAAATCATTCCGTGCCACGCATACGGCCTTTCTAAAGAAGAGGGTATCTTGTTGTTGGCAATTATTATTATTTGATATCCGGCCGATAAACCACAAGGCAGAATTCCGCAACGGGCTTTACTTTATCACGCGGCCAAGGGCTTGAGAACCAGGCCCCCCCGTCTGAAGATTTGGGTCTATGCCGGGAGCAGAGTATTACTCACTGCCAGCCACCGCGATTATCCGCCATGCTCTTTTGCCGCTGCTGATACAGCTGCTCGAAGCGTTGAAAAACCTCAGGTTTATGAGCTTGAATGTCGTAAGATTCGTTGCCATTGTGGCGCATATCGAACAGGTAGGGGCCTTTTGGCACCGCCACACCTATAGGTAATGTAGCCATGCCGTAGTGAATACCACGCTTGGGCACAAATTTGTAGTCGCTGTCGCGAATCGCAAGCAGTTTGCCACTGTAGTAGTACAGGTAGTCGTGTGGCGAGGCTTGCTTGTTCGTCAACATATTGAGAATGCTTTTGCCATCAAGGATGCGATCATCCGGCTTGGGTAGATTCAGCATAGAGAGGATAGTCGGTAACAGATCTGTGCCCATCGCCAAGCCGTCAATGACCTGCCCCGCTTGAATTTTTGATGGCCAGTGCGCGATAAAGGGAACGTGCATGCCGCCTTCAAAGGTATCGCCCTTTCGTCCGCGGGCGGGCCCAGGGTTACCCAAGTACCAAGGGCCGTTGTCTGAAGTAATAATAATGAGCGTATTGTCGAGTACGCCTTCGTCACGCAGTGCGGCCACCAGTGAACCAATGTCTTTATCGAGTTCCTCGACGACATCACCATACAGACCTGCTGCCGACTGCCCGAGTCTGGATGCGCGAACATGTAAGGGTTCATGGGGAAAATTGTGTGCCAAATACAAAAAGAAGGGCGATTCGCTGTTCTTGCGAATAAAATTTGTTGAGGCTTTCGCATACGCCTCGCTCAATAGGGTTTGATCTGCGGGTGATTCAATAACAATATTGCCATTTTTGTAAATGGCAAAAGGCAGCATGTCATTGCTGTAGAGCGCACCGTAAAACGTATCGAAACCCATGTCGTTTGGCAGTGATGGCGACACATCGCCCAAATGCCACTTGCCGACCATGCCGGTGGTATAGCCCACGCTTTTGAGTACTTCAGGTAAGGTGATTTCATAGGCGGGTATGCGAATATTGGCATCACGCAACTTAATGAAATTCGACATGGCGTGCCCTTCGGGGAAAACCACATGAGCAAGCTGGCCGCGTTCAGCATGGCGGCCAGTCAAAAAGCCGAAGCGTGAAGGTGTGCATACCGGCGACGGCGAATAGAAATTTGTAAGCCGCGCGCCCTGTTCGGCGAGCTGATCAATATTCGGTGTGCGAATGGCATCGGCGCCGGTGATGCCAAGATCCCCATAACCCATGTCGTCATACAGTACAAAAACTATATTGGGTCTGTGTGGCAGACGCTCCGCTGCCTGTAGTTCTCTCAAATATTGCAATTTTTCCTTCAGGTGTGTTGGGTCGTCTGTTTGCTCGTACAGTTTTATTTTAACTGCGCCATACGCGGCGAACACAAGCGCGACGACGACCAGCGTCGACAGCGTATATCCAATCGCTTTCAGAACTGTTTTCACGTGAAATCCTTAGTGTGCGTGTTAGCTAGTGGTCGAGGTGTTAGCGACCGCAGCATTGATCGGTGACGCTCGGTTAATCCCAATAGCTAGCCAAGACAAGGCGCAACTCACTAAGGTATACACTGCGCCCGCAATGAGTATCTGTGCTTCTGCTAGGTTTAAGTAGTAAGCCAGAATAAGTGCAGCGGCTACAGCGAAAAGCCGAAAGTATTCCCAGCGAATGAGCTTATGCGATTGATCCGCAACAAGACCAATGCTGATCAATGTAAACACGGCGAGCAAAAAGCCGATGATGACAACTGTACTAGTCAGTTGAGCTGCGCTCGTTACCAGCCAGAAATAACAGACGGTAGCGACGAAGTACTGCAGGGTTATGGTCACCTTGTTCGATCTTGAAAGAATCGGATCAAATTTTCGAAAATGCTGCAGATCGG
>JBLHMO010000130.1:0-8698 GCA_047622145.1 Paracoccaceae bacterium
ATACTTCTACACGTGCCAAATCCAGAAAAGGTGCGCGAGACAATTGCGCGCGGCCGTAGCTGACACCGTCGAAATACATACCGACCGATTGCTCGAACCCTTGGTTGATACCCGAACCAATGCCACGCACGTAGATATTGGTACCGATACCGGTTTCAGACATCGTCAGATTGGGGACATAGGCCTGTAAGTCCTCGACTTTGTCGATGCCGGCCTCCATCATTTTTTCGCCAGAGAGGGCATTAACAGAAACCGGGACGTCCTGGAGGCTTTCGGCCCGCAGTGTCGCGGTAACAATGACTTCCTCCAGCACGCCGGCGGCTTGAGCGCCAGTAGCAGCCAATCCGACCAGCAACGGCAAGGCCACCGCTCCACTTCGGAGCATTCCTTTATTTTTCATTACGTCCTCCCAGACTCATTATTGAGTTGTTTTTTTAGTGAAGGTTCTTAACTTCAATTATTGCGCTACTGATTATGAACTCAGTTTAGCCAATTTTTTACAGAATTCATGCCCATAAAGCCAATATCGAATATTTATTCACGCTATAGCTCTCACTGATAAGCTTGCCGACTCTCCAAAATGTCCTCTACCAGCGATAGGCAAATTGCATTGCCACGCTTCGCGGCGCCTCCAAAAAGCCAAAGTGGCTTTTTACGCCAAACACCGTAAACGCCGTCGGGGTATCATTGGCGTAAACAATGATCGCCTCGTCAGTCAGGTTTTTCGCGACCAAGGCCAGCTCCCAGCTACGATCAACCGCACCAATAGCCGCCCTGGCATTGAGCTTCACATAGCCATCCTGCGAGACCGTTGAATCCAGATTTTGAGAGGGATTGTAGTCATCGGTAAAGATCGCATCCAAGCCCAAACCAATACCCAACTCTCTGCTTATCGGCCGCTTATAGGCTAATACAACATTCCCTGCGTAGTCAGCAACATATTGGTTGGTTTGTCCACTATAGTCGCAATTTAGGCCGTCGGGAGATGTAGGGGTTTGTCCGGCTAAACACTGGCCGCTTTCGTATTTGTCAAACTCAAAATCCAGAACAGCCAGCGCGCCTGCCAGCATTAGATATTCGGTCAACTGCACCCTGCCATCAATCTCAAGGCCCTGCGTTGTAGCGCTGGCCGCGTTGCCTACATTAAAACCAAGGGTTCCATCGAAAACACTCACCTGCAGGTTGTCGTAACGGGTGCGGAACAAGGCAGCATTTAATTCAGCAGAACCTTCGAACAACGAGGCCTTAAAACCCAGCTCAATACTGGTCGCCGTCTCGTCTTCGTATTCAAAAGCGCCTACTAACGTGGGGCGTGTCGGCCGAGCAGGATTCACCGGAGAGGCTCCGGGCGGTAGCGGAACCGGTGAGGCATCGGGCGAGGCATTGGAGCGGGCATCGAAGCCCCCCGCCTTGAACCCTCTGTTAATCGTTGCATATAACATGCTGTCGGGCGTCATATCCCACTGCAGGTTCAACTGCGGTGAAAAATGAGATTCCGTGCGCTTGCCCGACAGGTCGTGGCGCTCAGAGCCAAAACTCACCGCAGACACCGTATCGGTTTCACTAAAGGGCTGCTCAACGTAATTCAGGTCCGCGAAAGTCAGTTTGCGCGAGCCTACTTTGGTTTCATGGTTATAACGGCCACCGGCTGTCATCCGCAAAGTATCCGACACATTCCAGGTCGCCTGCAAAAAGGCCGAATACATTTCAGAATCACTGTTAAAGTCCCGTGGCGAGGTTAAATTGGCTATCGCGTTACCGGCATCGCCAACCCCCGCGATTTCTTCCGGCGAACCGCCCAGTGGGTTAGGGTCATAATCACCGCGGGCCCCGCCTTCAGTCGCATCCGCTGCATTGAGCAACTGAACAATCAAATCCGAATCCACGATGATGCTGTCAAAAAAATACAGTTCTGTTTTCTGATAATAAGCACCACCGAGATATTCGACGGTCTCACCGGCAGGCGAAATCCAGCGAAATTCCTGGCTGAACTGGTCGTATTCTTCCGCAAGAACCAAATTAAAGCCCTCGGCGCCGGTGAAATCACAATCGCAGAAATCATCGTACTCATAGGCCATAAGGCCGGTAATCGTAGTGAAGCTATGCTCGCCTCGGGCCCAATCCAAGGTCACTGTGATATTGGAGGTATCGTTATTACTGAAATCCCCGTTCGAGGAGCGCTTAAAATCTTGTACGTTGTTAAGCACTGAAGGGTCACTATTGATATTGACAACCTGTCCGCTAGGGTCTCGCGTTTCATGCAAGATCTCCGCGTGGGTGCGGCCTGTAAACAGCGGGTTGTCGTCTATTGAGGGCGAATCGTCGATGATTTCCACCTGCCGCCCAATGACATCGAACTTGCCTATCTCACCCTTAAAGGCAAGCAGCATAGTCTCACTAATATCCCAATCCAGGCGCAGCCTATAGGTTGCCTCATCGTAGGATGGTTCATCCCGGTCCAAGGTCAGGTTTTCGATAAAGCCGCCATACTCCCTAAGCCGCCCGGTAAATCGATAGGCCAAGGTATCGTTGATCGGGCCTGACAGCGTCAGGTCGACTACCCGTTCGTCAAATTCCGGCTCATAGAGCGCGCGAAACGAGCCTTCAAATTCCGCTGTCGGCTTTTCGGTAATGATGCTGATGGCCCCGGCCACACTGTTTTTTCCGTACAAAATATTCTGCGGGCCGCGCAATACCTCTACCCGTGCAAGATCCAGAAAAGGCGCGCGCGCTAATTGCGCCCGCCCGTAATAAATGCCGTCGACATACATGCCAACCGACTGTTCAAAGCCCTGATTAATACCCGACCCTATACCCCGAATATACAGCGAGGTGCCAATGCCGGTTTCGGTCATGGTCAGGTTAGGTATATAGGCCTGTAAATCCTCCATCTTGTTGATGCCGGCGGAAAGCATCTTTTCCCCCGATACCGCGCTCACCGACACGGGCACATCCTGTAAGGATTGTTCGCGCAATTGCGCCGTAACATACACCTCTTCAAGTATAAATTTTTCTGCCTGTACGGGCGCGGTGAGCATGGTCGCAACTGAAGCAATCACTGTTGCCCCAAAGAGCGCTCGGCTTATAGCCCATTCAGGTTTATTCATACTGCCTCCAGACATTCTTTATAGTTATTGTCAGGCACCGCAATCGCGGCAATCGCCGCGACACTTAAATCAATTTATTTACCAGCGATAACTCACCTGCAAGGCGACGGTTCGCGGTGGATTAACGAAACCGTGGTGAGTCGCAGCTTCAGTAATTGTGTAAGCGGTCGGCGCATCAACACCGTATACAATTATCAGCTTGTCACCAAGATTTTTACCCAGTAGCGCGACCTCCCAGTCGCCGCCAATATCCCCAAGCGACAAACGGGCGTTGTAAACTTGGTAGCCATCCTGCTTTATACGATCATCCATGTTGGGCGAGGGGTGGTAATCGTCGGTAAATACGACATCAAAATTGGCGCGAAACATCAGGCTGTCAAACACCGAATTTTCGTATGCCAGTAAGATATTGCCGGAGTAGTCTGCAACGTACTGGTTAGTTTTACCGCTGTAATCACAGTTGTTGCCGTTGGGATGGTCTGGTGTCTGGCCCTGAATACAGGTACCCGTCTTGTGATCAAGAAATTCGAAATCGAGCAGTGCAATACCTGCGGACACAATCCAATTTTCGGACAGGCCCATGCGTCCATCCAACTCAAGGCCTTGGGACACAGCGCTCGCGGCATTGCCGACGTTAAAGCCAAGGGTGCCATCGAAAACACTGACTTGAAGGTTGTCGAATTCCGTTCTGAATAGCGCCGCATTTAATTCAGCTGCACCATCGAGCAATGTCGATTTCATGCCCAGCTCGAAACTCGTTGACTCTTCTTCCTCGTACTCGAAAGTACCGAGCAAAACGACTTGGTTAGCCACAACGGCGTTGGGATTTCTAGGCGTAGGCTCGGCACTGGGGGAGGCATTGGAACGCGCATCAAAGCCGCCAGACTTGAACCCTCTGCTCGACGTAAAATAGGCCATGGCATCATCTGAAAAATCCCACTGAACATTGACGGACGGCGCAAACTGAGTTTCTGTGCGCTCGCCTTTCAAATCGTGACGCTCAGCGGCGAAGCTAATGGCAGAAGCGGTATCCGACTCTCCGATGGGGCGAACGGTACCGTCAGGAAAGGTAAACTCGAGCTTGCGATCCCCCTGCTTGTTTTCCCAAGTGAAGCGGCCACCGAGCGACAGCCTCAAGGTATCTGTAGCCGTCCAAGTCCCCTGTAAAAAGGCCGACGCTATTTTTGAATTGCTATTAAAATCCCTGGGCGAGCGAAAATCACGGATTGCATCACCTGCGTCGCCGATACCCGCAATATCCGCCGGCGTTGTGCCCAATGGGTTTGGATCAACATCCCCTCTTGCGCCGCCCTCAGTGCCGTCAGCGGCATTAATCAATGAAGGGATGACGTCGCTATCTACGCGAATCGAGTCATAAAAATGCAATTTGCTGTAATGCAGGTAAATGCCGCCGATATATTCCATAGATTCGCCACCCGGCGATATCCAACGAAATTCCTGACTGAGCTGCTCGTATTCTTCTTCAAAATTAACCTGAAAGAGTTCGCCGCCGGTGAAATCACAGTCGCAGTCTTCCCGGTAGTCATAGGCCATGTAGCCTGTAATGGACGTGAGCTGATGGCCGTCGAGATACCAGTCAAGATTCAACGTCATATTTTCAGTGGCGTTAAAGCTGTAATCACCGTTGCCGGCCCGCTTGTAATCTGCTTTGACGTTGAGCACGCCCGGATGCGAATCAATATCAACTACCGCACCACTTCCTGGGGGGAATTCAGTTCTATCCAGTATTTCGCCGTGGGTCCGACCGGTAAAAAAGGGAACCTCAGACACTGACGGCGAGTCGTATATAATTTCCGAGTGGCGGCCACGCACATTAAATCTGCCGCGTTCCAATTTCAATCCGGCAACTAGATCGTCGTTCGCATCCCATACAAGCTTTAGGCGAACGGTCTGCTCCTCGCGGTTCGGCTCATTGCGATCGAGTGCCAAATTGCGAATATGTCCGTCATACTCGCGCAGGCGCGCGGCCAGCCGGTAACCTACCGTATCTGTTATCGGACCGGACACCACGGCATCGAGAATTTGTTCCCCAATGCTGTCTTCAACCGTCGCCTGAATATAACCTTCGAATTCTTGCGTGGGTTTGGCCGTTGAAATATTAATCGCTCCGGCAATGCTGTTCTTGCCAAGCAGTATGTTCTGTGGACCACGTAAGACCTCTACGCGTGATAGGTCCAAAAACGGTGCCCGCGCCAATTGCGCACGGCCATAGGAAATACCGTCTACATACATACCCACCGACTGTTCGAAGCCCTGGTTTTCACCAGAGCCTATTCCTCGGATATAAATATCTGTACCAATCCCGGATTCCGACATCGTGAAGTTGGGGACGTAGGCCTGAAGGTCTTCGATACGGGACAGCCCCGCCTCCATCAACTTGTCGCCGCTGATAGCACTGACCGATACCGGCACATCTTGCAGGCTTTGCTCACGAAGTTGTGCGGTGACCATAACTTCTTCAAGAACCGCCGCGGCGTGAATATCTGTTGCGAGCAACAGAGCAGGCAGGCATAAACATCGGCGCAGCGGAGCTAAAGTCGGTGTACGGGCAAAGAGCATATAAACTTCCTTCTTTTTATTTTAAACCGCAGCCTAGGCCGAGTAACCACTGCGGCGCCAAGCAACGACCAAAGTCGCCACTAGCACAGCGCTATATGTTCTCGCCGAAAACATAAAAAGCGATGATCTCTGTTTTCCCTAAAGATTACAAGTCTGTCATGGAATGCAAATCAATGGCCTAGAAAATCCCCATATCCAGCCCTGCCGCAAAACTCAAGCCCCGATCGGCAGCCTCTGCCAAAGCCTGCTGATCCGGCGCGCCCCTCACAATCAAGGGTTCCGCTACGGCAGTCAAGGGGTAGCCTTTCACAATTCTTTGCAGCTGCTTCACGGCACCACTGCCGTCATTGCCGCAACTCACGATCAACATATAGGGTCGGTGCATTTCACCCGGCTCGCAGGGATAAAAAGTGCGGTCGAAGAAGTCTTTCATGCCGCCCGAAAGATTGCCAAAATTCTCGGGCGTGACAAACAATACGCCATCGCAGCGACGAAGATCGCCAGTGCCCGCCTCCATCGCCCGCAACAGTCGCACATTGACCGCTGCTTCCGTGGCCGCAGCCCGCGCCGCGGCTTCCGCTAGCGCCTGGGAACTGCCAGATTGCGTATGAAAAACAATTAATAGTTCCTTCAAGAATGCTCCCAAAAGGCAATGCTATACTCGGCTGAATAAAAACAATTTGCTACGGTACTAAGATGTCTTATAACAAACAACTTCTCGCAGATTTTCAATTAGCACTGGCTGCGCAGCTGCAAGGTAAACCGGCTGATATCGCGCGCTTCTTTCACGACGATATTGCCTGGCACTTCCCCAAATCCACCGCAGCAGAATCCAGCGGCAGCGATCACATCGGCAAGGCCGCTGTGATCGCCATGTTTTCCGGTGACGTCGATCATTTCTACCAGCCAGGCACAATGAAGTTTCACTATCACTCAACAACGGCCGAGGATGATCGCGTCCATACGCACTTTAGCCTTGAAGCCAAAACCTCGTCGGGTAAAGACTATTACAACGACTACCAAAGCCTGTTCCGCTTCAGTGACGGCAAAATCATCGAGGTTTGGGAATATTTTGACACTGCCTATCTGTTCAGCCTTTTTACTGACTAACAAAGTACCGACTCAAACTTCGCCAACGACCCGCTCGCCATTGGATTATTGAGCGACCAGCCTGCGAATTTCAGAGCCTCCATGCCGACCTACATTCTAGCCGATTTATTCGAATCCGTCCGGCAGTGAAAAACGCGGTTTACTAGCAAAATCCGGGGCAATCCCCTTCGCCTATGACAAAGAAGAAGCGATAACAGACGCGTTGCCAAGCAGCACTTCCTGCTCTTCGTCGCTATAGCCAAGTTCGACCAGTATCTCGCGCGTGTCGTGACCGATCGGCACGGCTTTCCCCGCTTCACCGCCATCGGTACGGCTAAAGCGCGGCGCCGTGCGCGCCTGCCAAATGCCATCGCGCTCGACGAAATTGCCACGCGCCCGATTGTGAGGATGATCTTTCGCCTCGCGCATTGCCAACACCGGACTAACACAGGCATCGCTGTCCTCGAAGATCGTCGTCCACTCATCACGGGTCTTGGTATTAAATACGGCCTGGATGGTCTCTTTCATTGCGGGCCACTGCTCCGCATCGTACTGATTGGGAAGCGAACCTTTTAAGCCCAGACGCTCGGTAAACACTTGGTAAAACTGTGACTCGATAGCCCCCACCGCCATGTATTTATGGTCGGCTGTTTCATACACCTCATAAAAAGGCGCCCCGCCATCGAGTATATTGGTGCCACGCTCTTCGGACCAGAAACCGGTTTGTGAAGCCGAAAAAATACTGGTCATCAACAACGCAGCACCGTCCACCATCGCGGCATCGACAATCTGCCCTTTTCCCGATATTTTTGATTCCAGCAGTGCGCAGACGAGCCCATAGGCCAGCAACATACCACCGCCACCAAAGTCGCCCACCAGATTCAAGGGAATAACGGGCTTCTCGCCCGCCCGGCCGATAGGGTGCAGCGCACCGGCAATGGCAATGTAGTTAATATCATGGCCAGCACGCATCGCCAGCGGCCCTTCCCGCCCCCATCCCGTCATGCGACCAATAACCAACTTATCATTTAACGCCAGGCACTCATCAGGTCCCAGCCCCAACTTTTCCAACACGCCGGGCCTAAAACCCTCAAGCATGGCGTCCGCCGTTTTCAACAGGCGTTTGACAACGTCAATACCGCCACTAGTTTTCAGATCCGCGCAAATACAACGCTTGCCGCGGTTCAGCATGTCCAACTCGGTTCGATCATCGGCAAACACTGAGCCACCCGGGCGCTCCACCCGAATAACTTCCGCCCCCATATCGGCAAGTAGCATGGCCGCAAAGGGGCCTGGGCCAATGCCAGCAATTTCAATAATTCGTATTCCGGATAGCGGGCCCATGCACAAACTCCCTGTCGTGTACTGACAATTTAGCATTACTTTTACTTTGCAAAGTACCCCATGGGGGCGCGGATTAAAACTGCATTACAAACACCGCCAACACCCGCCGTGAAGTGTTTTTGATTTTATCACCGTGGTAATGTCTACGCTTTTAGAGCATACGGTAAACAGACCATGAGCGAAATAAACAGGCAGTGGATTTTCAGTCAACGACCGTCAGGCTTTGTCGATGACAACACCTTCCAGTATCGCAAGTCACCGCTAGTGCAGCCCGACCTGCTTAGTGGCGAGGTTCTGGTCAAAAACCTATACCTGAGCTTCGATCCTGCTATGCGCGGCTGGATGGACGACAAACCCAGCTACTTGCCACCCGTCGTCATAGGCGAGCCGATGCGGGCATCCGGGATAGGCCAAGTAGTCGCGTCTTCCACGCCGGAGCTGACAGAAGGTAGTCTCGTGATGGGTTTTCTCAACTGGCAGGAATATGCCCTGCTCGACAAGGACAGTGCTGCACAGCTTCACGTGTTACCAGAAGGTACTCCGCCCGATATGGCCTTATCAGCTTTTGGCGGCACCAG
>JBLHMO010000131.1:0-8657 GCA_047622145.1 Paracoccaceae bacterium
AATACGCGCTTACTTTGAGGCGCAAGATAAAAACTAGTAATGGACGAAGAGGGATAGCCGTCAAGTACGCCAGGGGCGAACAACAGAAAAAAGTTGGGCCGCATGCTGTCCCAGCGCAGGGAGCGGATGCTGCTCACCTGTGCGCTTAGCGGCAAACCGCCAATCATAAACTCCAGGTTACTGCCCACGGACACCTGCAGTCTCTCAGCAAACTCCTGCTCAATGGAAACCAGTGCACGCGCTTCGGAGGCATCCCACCAGCGCCCCTCGACAAGACTGTTGTCGGATGGCAGTTGCTCGCTCCAGCTCAAATTTATCTCGCGATTCACACTGCCGCGATTTTCATCCACTCCCGGAATTTCCGCCAATTCTCGGCCGTCAATTGTCACAAGCCGGCCCCGCACCATGGGATAAAGGCCTGCAAACTCTATTCCCTGCTCGTCAAACCACGCCCTCACATCAGGCACTTGCTCGGGCGCTATGTTCACCAGAAAATGATTGGGGGTATCTGCGGGCAACTGTACTTGCCAGTCGTTGAGAAGGCTAGATCGCACGGCCACAAGACAGAGTAAAACCATCATGGCTAAAGCCAGACTCACAACCTGAAAAGCATTGGCGTGACGCCGGCGGTACATGGCAGACAGCGCCAAGCGGGTGACCCCGCCGAAGCGCGACGCCAGCTTGCGTATACTAGAAAATACGCGCAGCACCAGCACACCCGCCAGACCCAATATGCCAAGAACCCCGAGCAAAACCGCAGCGACTAACTCGACGGATTGTGTGTACCACAACATCAGAACGCTCAAACCCACCAAACCGCAAACCGCGCTTACAGTTGCGCTAAGCCCTTCATTACCAATGTCTCGCCGCAATACGCGCAGTGGTGCGACATGGCGTAAACGCAGCACCGGCGGCAGGGCAAAAGCGAACACACAAATAAAGGCCGTTACCGATCCGGCAATAATCGGCGTCCAACTAGCGCCCGGCGCGTGAAAGCCGACCAAATCCTGAATCAAGGCAAATAAAACCTGCTGCAGCAGCATGCCCAGCGCCCAGCCCACGATGGCGGCGCCAACGGCTAACAACACAATATTGCCAACGTAAAGGCGGAGAATGTAGGTGCTGGTGGCGCCGAAGGCTTTCATCACCGCCACCGAATCCAGATGCCGCTGGCTATAGCGGCGCGCCGCCAAGGCGACGGCGACACCAGCAAGAGCTACACCAAAACTACCCGCCAATAGCAAAAAGCGCTCTGCCCGCTGCAGTGTTTGAGATATTTGCGGCTGACTGTCTTTCAGCCGCTGCCATTTGTGGCTGGCATCCAGCGAACCGGCAAGGCTCTCCTGAAATTGCGCCAGCTTCGCCGCCTCGCCCGCAAACAAGTAGCGATAGTCCACCAGACTGCCCACGCGGACGACACCGCTAGCAGCAATATCGGCTGTATTGATCAGCACGCGCGGACCCATACCGGCAAAGGTACTGCCACGATCCGGCTCAGACACCAAGGCTTTGCTCACCACGAGCTGCCGCTCACCGAGGCGAACGTAGTCACCGATGCTCACTTTTAGCAGCGGGAACAGGCGCGCATCAAGCCAGGCTTCGCCCTCTCGCGGCCCGCTGGCTGTCTCGTAACTTAGCGCAAAAGGCTGATCACTAATTCGTAACAGACCCTTGAGCGGATAAGACTCCGACACCGCTTTCACCGAGGCGAGCTGCATGGATTCCCCGACAGCTATCATCGAGCGAAACTCCACCACACGCGCCGATCGCAAATTTAACTGCGCAGCCTGATCGATCCACGCCTGCAGCGCCGGGCGCGGGCTTTGGAGCACGAGATCGGCTGCCAGAAACTTATTGCTCTCGCCCACAATGCCGCGCTGCAATCGATCGGCGAAGCCGGCTATACCACTAACAATGGTGACCGCCAGCACCAGAGAAACCAGCAGCAGTGCCAGTTCGCCCCCGCGCCATTCCCGCACAAGCCAACGCAGATGCTGCATCAGTCTGAGGCTCCGTTGAGCCTATCGTCCGCCACGATTTCACCGGCGGCGATGGTGATACGTCGATCACAGCGCCGGGCTAAATTGGGCTCGTGGGTGACCAGCACCAGCGTGGTGCCGCTCTCTTTGTTCATGCTAAACAGAAGGTCATTAATGCTGTTGCCAGTGGCAGCATCAAGGTTACCCGTTGGTTCGTCGGCGAAAAGAATAGATGGCTTTGCGGCGAAAGCGCGCGCCAAGGCTACACGCTGCTGTTCACCACCGGACAGTTGCCGCGGATAATGATCGAGGCGATGAGCCAAGCCCACACGCTCCAAAAATTCGGCGGCAGTTGTTTCCGCCTTTTTGTCACCACGCAGCTCCAGAGGCATCATTACGTTTTCAAGTGCGGTTAGGCCGGCCAGTAGCTGAAAGGACTGAAACACAAAACCAACGTGCCGCGCCCTGAGCTCTGCCCGCTGATCCTCGCTTAAGACATTCAAATGTTCGCCGCACAACCAGATATCTCCTTCACTGACATCATCCAGTCCAGCCAACAGCCCCAGTAGCGTAGATTTACCCGATCCGGACGGGCCAATGATCGCAACCGTCTCACCCGACTTGATTTCAAGGTCGCTGCCTCTCAATATGCTCAACTCGGCGTCGGCTACTCTGACGCGTTTACTCACCTGCTTAGCGCGAATCATGAAAAATACTCTAACTCCTAGTCACCGATGCCGTTTTATACGCGTTCACCGGAATTTGGTTTTATCAATTTTTGCTTTTCCGATCTTAGCACTACTGCTGAGTTCGAATGCTGCAGCACTCATACTACTGGTGGGCGACAGTATCGGCGCGGGCTATGGAGTGCCCCAGCAGCGCAGCTGGACAAAGCTTCTGGAACAAAAGATTTCTCCCCACAGAATCATCAACGCCAGCATCAGCGGCGATACCAGCAGCGGCGCTAAGGCGCGTCTGCCAGACCTGCTCAAGCACTACCAACCCGATATTGTGATTATAGAGATCGGCGGCAACGACGGCCTTCGCGGGCAACCTGTATCCCTGCTGGAAAAAAATCTGAGGGCTATGGTCGAACTATCGCGCAACGCCGGGGCCAATGTCTTGCTCTTGGGCATGCACATTCCTCCCAATTACGGCGACATCTATACCACGGCTTTCCATCAAACCTTTCACCGGGTATCAAAATCGATGGCTGTGCCCTTAGTGCCTTTTCTGCTTGAAGGCATCGCGCTCAAGCCAGAACTCATGCAGGCCGACCGCGTTCATCCCAACACCAATGCGCAGCCCCTGATAGTACAGAACGTTCTGCCGGTATTGGCGCCGATGCTGAATTAAGTTTATGTCAGAAAGGGATAGTAGCGCGCTCAAAACCAGCATCTAGCGGTTAGCCGTCAAAGACTGTGGGTTCAGCAGGCGCTCGAGTTCCGATTTCGACAAATCGGTCATTTCTAGCGCCACATCGATAATTGGCCGGTTCTCGGCGTATGCCCGTTTCGCAATATTCGCCGCCGCCATATAACCAATCACAGGGTTTAAAGCGGTCACCAGCACCGGATTACGGGCCAGCGATTCACTCAGCGCTTGTTGCTGCACCTCAAAGCCCGCGATAGCACTATCCGCCAACACCCCGCTCGCGTTGGCTAGCAAGTGCATCGACTCCAGCAATTTACTCGCAATGAGCGGCAACATCACATTCAACTGAAAATTGCCCGACTGCCCTGCCACGCTAATACTCGTATCGTTGCCCATCACCGTTGCGGCAACCATTAACACCGCCTCGGGAATAACCGGGTTCACCTTGCCCGGCATAATACTGCTGCCGGGCTGCAGTACCGGTAATCTAATTTCACCTAGCCCGGATAAGGGGCCGCTGTTCATCCAGCGCAGATCGTTGCAGATTTTGATTAGGCCAACAGCAAGTGCCTTAAGCTCCCCAGACACCGCTACCGCTGTATCCTGCGTCGCCATAAGATCGAACTTGCGCTCGGGCGCAGTAAATTCAAGGCCGATAAAAGCGGAAAGCTCGCCGGCAAAGTCAGGGGCAAAGGTCGCGCTGGCGTTCACACCGGTGCCCACGGCAGTGCCACCCTGCGCGAGCTGCAAAAGCTGAGGGAGTAAATAGCTCAGCCGTTCACTGGCCTTGCGCAACTGATCGGCCCAGCCCATAAGCTCTTGCCCAAGGGTGACCGGCATGGCATCCATCAAGTGGGTGCGCCCGGTTTTCACGTAGTGCTCGCAGTCAACTGCACGCGCCTCGATCGTTGACCTCAGATGGTTTAATGCCGGTAACAATTGCCCTGTCAGCGCCAACGCTGCGGCGATGTGAATGGCGCTGGGAATAACATCATTACTGCTCTGACTGCAGTTGACGTGATCATTCGGCGACACCGTCTTGCCTAAAGCCCGCCCTGCCATCGTTGCCAGCACTTCATTCACATTCATATTGCTGCTGGTGCCGGAGCCAGTCTGGTAGATATCCACGGGAAACTGCTCAGGTGCCGATTTGTCGAGCAGCTGGTCGCAGGCATGCGTAATTGCCTGTGCCACGTCAGCCTCCAATGCGCCCTGTGCGACATTTACCCTAGCTGCGCAGCGCTTGACCAGGATTACCGCACGGATAAACTCCCAGGGCATTACCTGGCCGCTGATCGGAAAATTATTGACCGCGCGCTGGGTTTGGGCGCCATAAAGCGCATGCTCAGGCACCTCGACAGTCCCCAGGCTATCGGTTTCACTACGTGTTTTTGTAGAACTTGGTGTTGCGCGATTGCCTGCGGCCATCAAAACCAATCCTTACGGCCAACGATGTAGGTTTGTTCAAAATCCTCATCGGACTGCGTGACATAGATAATAAATTCGATAAAGCCAATGATCATCATAATCAACGAGGGAATAGCCAACAGTATCAACCCCCCCAGCGACACACAAAGCATGATCGTTGCGGGAGTATTGTTGCCCAAATAAAACTTGTGAAAACCCAACCCGCCAAAGAAAAAAGCGAGCATCGACGCCGCCATGCGGTTCTTATCAGCGTTTTTGGCCATGCAGGGGTCGATATAAATATTATCGGCAGCGAGCGAATCGCTGTTGACTTCAAAATCAACGTGCATACCGCTGCCGGGATAGCGCTCCGAGCGCCAGTTTGCACCGGCAAAGTCGTAGCGTTTGCCGTCGGCGGCGGAAACTATGCCGTGACTGGTATCGTCGTTAAATGTCAGTACCACGCCCTTCATTGCTTACTCCCACTGCGTTAGCTACCGGAAACTATAGCTTATTCCGCCCGGACTAAAAGTCGATCTGCTGGTAATTTTCGCTGCCGATACTGCCGCGGCGAATGCCCGGTCCAGCGCCGAAAAGCATGATTGAAGGCGCTTTGCTCTGAATAACCCAGCATCTGCGCCACTTCAGTTAACTGCAGATGCCCGTCGCGCAGATAATCTTTGGCCAACATCAATCGGGTTTCGTCGAGCAAGTGCTGAAAACTAAACCCCCGAGCTTGCAGTTTGCGCTGCAGGCTCCTGCCCGACAGGTTCATATCGCCCGCCACCGCACTTAGCGCCGGCTCGCCCGTGCGGAAACGCCGCGAAATCGCCCGCCTGACCTCGCGATCAAAACCGTCTCCCTGAGGCAGCTCTGCCAGCAATTTATCGGCTTGAGCTTCAAGAAGGCTGAGCAGAGCGGGATCGGGTTGTCGCAGCGGCAAGTCCAACTGATTAATCGGAAAGCGGACAATCGTCGAAGCCTGTTCAAACTCTACAGCGCAACCAAAGTAGTCCTCATAAGGTCTGACGTCGTCGGGCGCCGGATTCAAAAAGCAGACATAATCCGGCCGCAAATGCTGATTGGTGACATTGCGGGCAAACTGGACCAAGGCGGTTATTGCCACCTCATCAGCGAGCTGGCCTGGGTGCAGACAATCGTCACCCCACTCCAAGGCTATCGATTTGCCATCAACATGGGTGCCCATGCGGCCATGATCGTAGACCAGTCGCGCGTAGCGCTCGAAGCGGGTCAAGGCTTCCGCAAGGTTTGCGCAAGCAAGCAAGGCGTAACCAAGAATACCTAGGTGGGCGGGCGTAATTAGGCGCCCAATTTCGAGACCGAATGCAGGAGTGCCACGCTTTTGCTCGGCCCGCAGCAGCAATTCAGCCCACCGCGACATGGGGTAACGCCCCAGCGGCTCACTGCCGTGGTTGGGCCAGGGCTCCCCAAGAAGGGCTATTGGGTCTTCACCATGGACTTGCAAAAACTCGAACAGCAGGCCGACATAGGTACTGGAGACGTAGGCTTCTTTAATCATGTCGTGAATTATCAAAAATATGGCCTTGGCAGTCAATTACCTGAGGGCTTTTTTCTGCATGATAGTGGACGCTACTATGGATGACTCTCGGAATGATAACCGATTGGATTGATTTTTATATCGCCCTCACCGGGCACGAACCTGAGCCTAAGCAGCTGCTACTGGCTACACTCACCCCATTATTTATGTTTACGCTGGGTATCGAGTATGTAGCACAGCGCCGCCGCGGCCGCACCGAGATGTTCAACGGTGGCGAAATATTCGCCAACCTTTCTCTTGGCGCTAGCTACCAAGCCGTGGAAATGCTGTACCACATCACCTTTCTAGGTGCGGGGCTGGCGTTCGCCTACCAATTCCGTCTGACGACTATCGAAATGAGCTTAGGAATGTGGGCTGTGCTGTTGTTTTCTCAGGAGTTTTTCTATTACTGGTTTCATCGCAGTTCCCATCGCATTCGCTGGTTCTGGTGCGCTCATGTCGTGCATCACTCCAGCGAGCAGATGAACCTGAGCACGGCAATGCGCCAGAGCATGACCTACTCCCTCAATTTCAGTCAGGTTTTCTGGCTGCCGCTTATCCTGATAGGCTTTCCGCCGACCGCTGTGATGGTCGCCTACTCGATCAATCTCGCGTATCAGTACTTCATTCATACGGAAGCCGTGGGCAAACGCTCGCCCTTGGTGGAGTGGCTATTCAATACGCCCAGCCACCATCGTGCCCACCACGGCCGCAACCCCATCTATATCGACAAAAATTTCGGTGGCATTCTCATCATCTGGGACCGCCTCTTCGGCACATTTCAGCTCGAACTTGACGATACCCCCGTGGAATACGGCATTCCAAGGCAGATCAAAAGCCACAATATCATCACCCTGAATCTGCACGAATGGCGTGCTATGTTTGCTGACGCGCTACGCCCAGGCCCGCTACGGCAGCGCTTGCAGCACTTGTGGAAACCCCCTGAATGGCAGCGCCCTTCAGCGACGGCAAGCCACCAATTAATCGAATCAGCTTTATAATTGAGACGTAAGATTATGAAAAATATAATTATTACAGGAGCAGCTTCAGGTATTGGCCGCGCTACTGCCGAGCTGTTGGTCAAACATGACTGGCATATCGGGCTGCTGGACATCAACCGTGAAGCCCTACTCGAAATGAAGAATGAAATGGGCGAAGACAACTGCAATATCCAAATTTGCGATGTCACTCAGTCTGAAGAGCTCAAAACTGCCATCGATAACTATGTAGCCTGCGCGGGGCACTTGGATGCCATATTCAATTGCGCCGGCATCATGGATGTTGCGCCCTTCGAGAGCATTCCACTGGAGCGCCATCACCTCGCTATCGACATCAATATTCGCGGTGTGCTGGACGGCTTTTATTTTGCCTTTCCACACTTGAAGCAGAGAAAACAGGCTTGGGCCGTCACCATGTCGTCCGCGTCATCGGTCTACGGCATCCCCAGTCTGGCGAATTATTCGGCGACTAAGTTTTGGGTCAAGGGGCTGACAGAAGCGCTAAATATTGAGTGGAAGCAGCACGGCATTCATGTGACAGCCGTAGAGCCCTCTTTTGTCAAAACACCCCTTCTAAAAGGTAATGACAGCAAGATTATCGACAGTATGGGTGTAAACCTTCAGGCTGAAGATATTGCCAACGTGGTACTGAAATCGCTGAGCAGCTCCAAAGTTCATCACGTTGTCGGCCTGAAATACAGCACCATGCGACTGCTTCGAAAACTGCTGCCCAGTGTCTGTACAGCGTGGCTGATCCGCACATTGGCGGGATATTGAGCCGCTAGACGCAGCCGTATAGCAGCCTTAGTGGCGAAGGGCCACATCAATGCTGCGGTTCATGCAGCCATTGATATCCATAACCGCATAGCGATTCATGGTGTGGTTAAACAAGATGGGCACCGGCTCCATAAACAGCGGTCTGCGCACATACTGCAGCTCCCAGCCAAATCGAGCAACTTCGTGCAACGTGACGATTTGGGCGGGGTTCAAATAACTTTCCAGACCGTCTGGAATCGAGTGCATACCCTTTCTGCGTTCTTTAGGGGTTGCCCGCATAATACTTCACCTCATACCATATATTGTCTTGAGCATGGCGCTACCAAGGACTACCGATGATCAAATTATCAATTTCCGCCCTAGCGAGTAATACGTAATTTCCACAGAACCCATTGATTTAAGATAGAATCAGGCGCCTTTGGTTTAGGGGGTTTACATGTCCACAACACCTTGGAGCACTGAATGCTCTCAGTTCGACAGAGAACATGTCTGGCACCCATACTCCTCCTTCGATAACCCCCCCCCTGTTTTCCCGGTCGTAGCCGCCAGCGGCGTGCGTCTAAG
>JBLHMO010000132.1:0-8541 GCA_047622145.1 Paracoccaceae bacterium
GGTTGAGTGACACAAGGCAAGCTGGCAATAGTGACCAGCGATGAAGGCATAGCCTAACATCGAAAACAGCCTCGTGGTTGATCGCACCGAGGAGCATCACTACCATGCAGCAACACAACGACCGTAATATCATTATGAGCTCAGAAAGTTCTACACCTCACGCCTGCCCTTGCGGCCACGGTTCCGAATTCCAACATTGCTGCGCTCCCGTTATCGCGAGCCCCTGCGCTGCACAAAACGCCGAGCAGCTTATGCGCTCTCGCTATACCGCCTTCGCCACCGGCAATGCCCGCCACCTCTTAGCCACCCATCAGGCAACAGCCGCAAACTTTTCAGACTTACAACGGGAACAGCTGCAGGCCGAAATGCAGGGGCAGCAATGGCTGGCCTTGCGTATACACAACACCGAACGCGGGGGTGCTCAGGATGAAACTGGCGTAGTGGAATTTACTGCCTATTATCGCGATACCCCTTCGAATACCGACAAGGCGAATATTGGCCAGCTGCACGAACGCTCGCGCTTTAGCCACGACAATGGCTGCTGGCTGTATGTCGACGGGGATTCACTGCCCCCGACGCCCCTAGGTAGGAACGATGCCTGCTGGTGTGGCAGATCCCGCAAATACAAGAAATGCCACCTTAAAGTGGCATCAAACTGAACAAAAGTACGCCGAATATCGTCATTTCGAACAAAAAGGCCAAAAAGGCCAAAAAGGCCAAAACTTCAACCGAATAGCCAATTCCTATATCATTGCGACCAAAATAACAAAACGCTAGTTGCTGCAGGTCCATTTGCCGTCGAAAGCGCTCGCAATAGGGATTCGATACCATGCCCAAAAACCCGACCAGACCCAGCCTGACAGCAACCGCACTGCGCTGTCTGAGTCTTATTGTAATAAGCGTGGTGATCAGCGCCTGCTTTGGTGGCGGTAGCTCTTCACGCTCAAGTGCCACGGCCTCACAAGTCACGACACCGCAGGCCGCGCTAGCAGCACCAACAGAAACCACCGTAGTGACCGGCTCTCCGGGCGGCGAACCCAACTCACCGCCGCGACAAGGCCGGACGTATTTCATCTCACCGGGCGATTCTGCTACTAGCGACATGGTCGCGGCCATGGTTCAAGCCGGCCCCGGCGACATTATCCAATTTGACTGCGGCTATTTCGAACTAACCTCCAGCCTGCAAATCATCAACAACGAAGACATCACCATTAAAGGTTGTGGCAAGGACAAAACGGTTTTGTCCTTTAAAACCAATAACGCGCCTGAAGGCATTCTAGGGGTTAACGTCCACGGTATGTGGATACAAGACCTGACAGTGCTGGACACCGGCGGCAACGGCTTTGAATTGCGCGGCGTGAACCACGGTGCCCTGCGTCGGGTGCGAGCCCTGTGGTCTTCCGGCGGTGGTCGCGAAAGCGAGAACCCCATCACCGCGAGTAACGCATTCACCGACGATGCCGCCAAGCTGAACGTTGCCTGCACCAATCCAGCCACTCAGGATCCTCGCGCCTTTGAAAACGGCCTTGGCGACACCAGCTCGCCCGACTATACCGTTAGCGAGAAATCAGGCCGTTACGGTATCTATCCGGTTTCATCAGAAAACATTTTGATTGAAGACTCCGAATCCGTGGGCGCCTCCGACGCTGGCATCTATGTCGGCCAAACCAACACCGCAATTATTCGCAACAGCCGGGCCGCTTTCAACGTATTCGGCTTTGAAATTGAGAATGTGCGCGGCGGTGAGTACGACGGTAATATTGCGGAATGTAACACTGGCGGCTTCCTGATTTACGATCTCGACGGCCTGCGACAGTACGGCGACCGCTCACGTATGTACGGCAATATTGCTCGCAACAACAATACCTATAACTTCACCTCCGGCGGTTTTGTCGGTAATGTACCGCCGGGCAGTGGCATGATTACCCTGTCCTACGACCGCATCGACATTTTTGACAACGTCTTTGAAAACAACAATACCGCGGGCATTATCCACACCAGTTACGAGATATTCCCCGAGGGCGCTGGCCGCCCATCCGAGCCGCGCATTGACTGGTATACGGAAGGCGTGCATATCTTCCGCAATACCTTTCGCAACAACGGCAACGACCTGCCAACACCCAGTTCCAACGACATTCAAAACCAGGATGTGGCGCGCTTTCTACCACCGTTGTTAGGCCTAAAAAATCAAGCCGCCTGCCTCAATCCGACGAATGCTGCCACCTGCGCTGCTGCGGGTGGCAATGGCTACCGCGGCGCGCACATTGTCTGGGACGGTTTACTGGACAGCTTCAATAAAAGCTGCGGCGAACCTGAGGGGGTTCCCCAAGACGAGCGCGGCAAGCCGCTGTACAACAACACCCACAACACCGATTGCCGCTACAACGCCTACAAGTTTGATGACGCCGACCAGCGCATTACACCCGACTGGTTTGCGTCGTGTATTGATGACGACAATATTTTCGCAGCAGACAGCCTAGCCTTCGCCCGTTTTAATGGTACCAAAGGTTTGGAAGTAGGTATCGCCGCCCTAACGGCGCCATCACCCGACAGCCCCGAAAACGGGGAAGCCTTTTTCACTAAATTGCTCACCGGCCTGGCCGCCACTGACTTGGAAAATTTCTCGTCCAGTTTTGATTTGAGTGCACACCGCTGTGTAGATCAGTACGGCAAAAACCTTGACCCTTTACCGGCCGTTGTTATCCCACCCTTCGAACGCAGCGGCAATTTCTTCCCGGCACCCAGCGAAGCAGAAATCAAAAAAATGTGTGACGCCGGCACTGCCGGTCAGGTTAATTTTGGCGCGCTGGCCCGCGTCAATTGTCCAACACTAGCGCAGTACCGACTGTTCGCCAACGCGGAAGATCCGCGCAGCCTGCCTAACAGCAACGGCGTGCCCTTTTCACTGAACACCAAGCTATTTTCCGACTACGCGGTTAAATACCGCACACTGTTTATGCCTGCGGGCAGCAGCGCAAGCTACCGCGACGCCGCAGGTGGTGCTGCACAGGAGCGTTACAACCTAACACTGGAATTTCCGGTAGGAACGGTGATCAGCAAAACCTTCGCCGCGGCGGATGAAACCGCCGGTACCGAGCGCCCCATAGAAACTCGGCTAATCATCAAGCGTCAGCGTCCGGACGGCCAAGCCTACTGGGTGGGTTTGCCCTACCTCTGGCAGCAAGAAAACGGCCGTCGTGTCGCAAAACTCACCATGGGCGGTAGCCATGAAGCCATCAGCTGGCATACCACCGATGTAGACTCCGGCGAAACTCACAGCGGCTCTACCAACAACTATCTGGTGCCCAATGCCAACCAGTGCCTAAGCTGCCACGGCCGTGAAGACGGCGAACCCGGCGCGGTACCCATCGGCCTGAAAGTGCGTTTTCTGAATAAGCCTTACTATCCCGAGTCCAATTTCCTATCGGTAAACCACCCCATTGCCGGCCAGAACCAAATCGCCTTTTTGTGCAACAACGGTTTTGTCAGCGGCTGCCCCAGCGACCTCCGTGTAGACCCCAGTTCACAGATAGCGACCACGCTCGAGCGCCTGCCCGCGTTCAACAAACCCGGTGATGCCGGCTTTGCCCCCAACAGCGACCAAGACATTGAAACCCGCGCCCGCGCTTGGCTGGAAGTGAACTGCCAGCACTGCCATAACGTGCGCGGCTTTGCGTCCAACACCGGTTTCTACCTGAACGCCTTGCCATCACTCGCCACCTACAAAAACTACGGTCTCTGCAAGCGCCCCACGGCAACCGGCAGCGAGGGCAGCGGTGGCAGAACCTACGACATTCACCCCGGCAATACGGCCGATTCCATTTTGGCATTCCGACTAGGCGATAGCGCCACGTCTGCGGCGGCGCGCATGCCACCACTGGGCCGAAGTGTGGTAGATCAAGAAGCAAGCGATCTGGTCTCGCAATGGATTGACGCGGTGGTAGTGAAAGATAACAACCGTTACCATGATTCCGAGGGCTGTAGCAGCAGCGACAACAGCGGTTCTGGACTGCCTTTCTAAAAGCGCATCCTAGCGAGCAACATCGACCTTTTAAGGAATATTGTTGGTCAGCCCCCTAATAGTCCGTTAAAAAATTTGCATGACGGGTGTCGGTGGCAGCGCTCAAGCGTCGACCTTACAAAATTCGTCTTGCGTAGGCTCCCGGCTTTATTGTATTCAAAGGAATCGACTTCGACAGCGGTCGCCGAATTTGGGCGTCGTGTCCCTAGTTCGACCAGTGGCCGTCAGCGCAAGATAAAATTAACTGCTCTGTTGTGGCGCCATCTATGGCCGCGAGTGGGGATGTAAATATTCTACGAGCAGAAACTGATACTCGAGCTTGGAATTACAGCAAGGAGGCCACATGTGCCATACAAAGGGCTTTACCCTGATTGAATTAATGATAACAGTCGCTATCGTCGCTCTGCTGGCAGGCATCGCCTACCCAAGTTATGTAGCGCAGGTCGCCAAAGCCAAACGTGCTGACGCCGCCAGCACACTGATGACCGGCGCCCAAGCGCTGGAGCGATACTACAGCTCTAACGGTCGCTATCTGGATGCCGCCGACACTCTTGCAGCAGTGTTTCCCAGCCAAGTGCCGGAAAATGGCACGGCCTACTATACCATCGCCGCATCCGCATCCAGCGCCAATGCCTTCACCCTGCGCGCAACCCGCGCTGGCGCTATGGTTGGCGACCCCTGCGGCAACCTGCAAATCAACTCAGCTGGGGTACTCAGCCTAGACAGCAATAACGCCAGCCACGATGTCGCGGCTTGCTGGCGCCGCTAATAAACATATTTAGACCGGCGGCCACAACGCTATCTTCTTGCTTGACATCGTGACGCGCTAAATTAAGATAATAAATGGATTTTCAGCATAGGCTAATTTTGAGAAATTACGCTGATTCATACAGCAAAGTTTTCTCACGGGTGTTCGGCGCAAGCAGACAGAGGCCCAAAAGCCAGAAACCAAAAAAACCCATTGCCAATCGGTTTTTAAGGGTCCAAGCATGACTAGCCCCAACCCCAAGTCACGTGCGCTCAGCAATACGCTCCCCAATCTGGGCGAGCTGGAACTTCAGATTCTCAATCTACTCTGGGATCAATCCGCAACTGGGCTCTCGGCCAAGAACATCCACACGCACCTAGCATCCAACAGCGGCCTCAACACCATACAGTCCGCTCTTGAACGCCTGTATCGAAAGCATTTGTTGTCACGCCACAAAGACAGCCACGCGTTTCTCTATACCGCCGCCCTGCAGCGTCATGAATTGACCAGCGCCATCATTAGCTCAGTTATAGAGCGCCTGCAAGTGGGCAGCCTCGAACCGGTGCTAAACAGCTTTGTGGATTTTGCCGAAGGCATCGATGACAACACCCTGAATCGGCTTGAGCGCCTAATTCAGGAGCGAAAACGAGAAAGGGCAGGCAACAATGACTGAGCTTATTCCCGGCATCCTATTAACGTGGGCCGCAATCTGGATATTGTTCGCCTTCACCACCAATCTGCTTTATCCGCTGATTCGTCCAGTCGTAATGGAGTTACATCCAGCCACGGCGAGTAGCTTGCTGTTGCGCTGGATTACCTTGCCCGCCTTTTCCGCCTTACTTAGCAGTCTCTTAATATTTTCTCCGATCCTGTCACTCATACTGAATGACACCCAATGTGGCACAGGAAGTTGCGGCATTGTCGCTAGCGTAGCGCATCTAGTACAGCTACCCGCTGTAATTATTGGCTTCTGGCTACTGCTCAGCAGTACCGGCATCTTCTGGCATTACTGGCTACCCGCCCATCGACTGGCGCGCCAACTGCGTTATACCTGCGCCACTGGCAAGCGCTGCTCATTGCTCCCGGCAGACATGCCGGCCGCTTTCACTCTGGGCTGGTTCAGCCCGCGCATTTACTTGACCAGCGGCCTGCTCGAACGCTGCGACGATGAGGATATTGCCTGCATTATGAATCATGACCAGGCACACCAACGCCGCAGAGACAACCTCAATCAGCTGCTGTGTCGCATGCTCACTTCGGTCTTACCTGGACGCTTGATTCAACGACAACTCGACGATTATAACCTCTTGTGCGAGTGGGCCTGCGATCTAGATTCGACCGCGTTCCAGCCCGCAGACCAGATAGCAAGCACCTTGTTAAAAGTTACGCGACTGCAACCTGCCATTAGGCGCAGCCACCTTTGTCGGCGGCCATATTGGAGAGCGAGTTATCGCAATACTGAAGCGAGAACGTAGCAAGCAACGTAGTTTGCATTCGCTGGTATTGGTCAGCCTTAGGCTGCTTCTGATTGTGCTACCGCCACTCCTGTTTCATTGGTTTCTATCGAGTTAAGCATATGACGACGCAGCCGCAGGGCTTCACACTTATCGAGCTGATTACCGTCATGGCCGTCACCGTGGTATTGCTTGGCTTGGGTATTCCCAGTTTTTCCAATTTCATTGCAAGCTCACGCTCAACTACTGAATATCGGGAGCTAACAAAAGCACTGGGGGTCGCACGATCTGAGGCCATTACCCGTGCCACGACGGTAAACATTTCTGCCTTATCAGGCAGCGACTGGGAACAGGGATACCGTATTTGGATAGACAGCAATACCAACGGCGACTACGACGCAGGCGAAGAACTGCGTGAATTCGCGAGTTTCGCCAGTGACGCTGATATGTCTGTGACCAGCAACACCAAGAATTTTCAATTTACCAGCGAGGGCTTTCTCAATGCGGACGCTGGCACCGAGTTTGTGTTTTCCTTCCGCACCAGCCCTGAATACTGCAGCAGAGATCGCAACATCCGCCTGAAACATACTGGCCACGTCAGTGTAGAGGAGCGCGCATGCCCATGATGCGACGCCACAAACAACGCGGCGCTACGCTGATAGAAGTGATGGTATCGGTTCTGATTACCGTCATTGGCGTGCTGGGCGCAGCGAGTTTGCAAATGAACTCCGTGAAATTCAACCACCTCGCCAATACCCGCTCCTACGCCACTATGCTGGCATACGACGTTATTGATCGTATGCGGGCAAATCGCGACCCGGCACTGCTCGGCAATTACGATCTGGCACTAAGCGCTTCCGCACCAAGCGCCTCCACACAAAGCGGAAGCAGCATTGCAGCGCTCGACCTGCAAGACTGGCTGAGTGAATTGAGTGCCAGCTTACCCGGTGGTGACGGCTCAATTGTGCGAAACGGCAGCACTTTTACCATCACCGTTCAATGGGATGAAAGCCGCGTGAGTCAGACGCGCGAGCCCGGTAGCGGGACAACGGAAAGCTTTAGCTTTGTAACCGAATTATGACAACAAAAACTATAGCGATGACAAAATCTTCTGGCTTTGGCCTCGTTGAGCTGATGGTCTCCATCACGCTGGGGCTATTGCTCACTGCCGCCGTATTGCAAACCTTTGTTGCCGTAAATACCAGTTACCAAATTCAGGATTCGCTGTCGCAAGTCCAGGAATCCGGCCGCTACGCTGCACATTTTCTCGGCAAGGATTTACGGATGGCAGGTCACATGGGCTGCGCATCACTGGATTCCGTGGCCGTCAACATTCTTTCCACAAATCCTCCTGCGAACGTCAGCTTTAATCTCAATTCCGTTGTTGTAGGCAGCAACAATGTGACAACCGGCAACACATTTAGCGCCGTGACAGGCAGCGATGTCGTCACCTTAAAACGTGGCAGCAATACTTCGGTGCAGCTGACCGAGAATATGACTTCGGACAACGCCATGATACAGATTAATGGCAATCCGATCGGGCTGGTGGCCGGCGACTATGTATTGATAAGCGATTGCATAAATGCCGACCTATTTACCGCAACCACCGTATCGAACAGTTCAGGCACTATCACCATTGCGCACGCCAACAACGTCAACAACGACGACAAACTGGGCAAGGCCTACGGAGCAGATGCCGAAGTTTTTGGTTTTGAATCGGTGAGTTATTTCATTCGTGATACCGGCCGTACCACCAGTAACGGCAACCCCATACATGCACTGTATGTTCAACGCCGCACGGCGGGCTCGGCTGGCGCCGCCCCTGCCGCCTATGAGCTGGTGGAAGGCGTCGAAAACATGCAGATAACATATGGCGAAGATACCAACAACGACAACAACATTGATCGCTACGTCGATGCCGCAAACGTCAGTTCTTGGGGCGCAGTGCTAAGCGTCCGCACTGAACTCCTGCTCGTGAGTGATATCGAAAACGTGGTGTCAAAAACTGGGGACGCTACAGCACAGGCTGTCACCTTTGCCGGCGCCGCCGTCAACAATACCGACGGGCGCTATCGCCGCGCCATAACCACCGTGTTTGCTATACGCAACAAACTGCCTTAAGGAATTGCCCGTGAACCGACAAGCAATACAGACACAACGCGGCATGGTACTTGTGGTCACACTGGTGTTGATGCTGGTCATTACAATTGTTGCAACCGCGTCAATGACTGCCACCACCATGCAAGAACGAATTGCTGGTAATACCCGTGATGCGATCGCGGCGTTTCAGGCCGCCGAAGCTGCTATTCGCAAGGGCG
>JBLHMO010000133.1:0-8479 GCA_047622145.1 Paracoccaceae bacterium
CATCAAAAGTACAATTGAACTTTTACAGCTCTACGGCGTTATTACTACGTACGCTAGTTCCTATTCAGTCTGTGAATTGATATAACGCAATTTAGGTAGGTATTTACCCCTACTTCTTGAAATCAGTGATGAGTTGACAAAGTTTTATAGAAGTTAAGGCTGCGAGGTTTTTGCGGTTATATGGGGGGAGTAGGTCAGAGCCAATATTGAATGAGGAAACGCAAAGCCATGTGTCTTTAGATGGCTAGCGACCTCGGGGAAATCCAGCTGGAGATTAGAATCCACCCAAACCACATCCAACGCTTAGGATTTAGACCACAATTCTGTGGAAGTTCTCGATGGGCTTAGTGTGCCAATTTTGTGCTGACATGGGTGATTGCCATGTATATTAACTGGCATTTGTAGGCACAGCGAGATTGGGAAAGGTCGCTAACGGACAGAATTTAAATATATTTAATTTCCAACCATCCGATTGAAAACCCCCGTGTTGGTGGTTCGATTCCGCCTCTGGGCACCATTTCAAATCAATGACTTACGACTAATCACAATGACCCTGATTTTAAGGGTGTCCCCCAGTTAATAATAAAAAGCCAACACCTCTGACTATATGGCGACAGCTGTCTGCAAGATCGCTTATGATGATCTTCCAATTGCCTCCACTCGGTCCAATGTCAAAACGCGCGATCTGCTCCAACTGCGAACGCCCGCAAACAACCTGCATTTGCGACGCATTGATCACAATGGAGTGCAACTACCAGCTCATCATTCTGCAAGACCCGACGGAATCTAGGCACGCGTTGTCGTCGGCGCCAATACTGGAAAAATCAATTCGGAATACGCGGCTTCTGATTGGTGAAATTTTTGATCCTGAAAAGATTATTGGCCCAGATTGGCAAAGCTGCTCAGTACTTATTTTCCCATCAGAGCATGCGGTAACCGCAAACCCATTGAGAGACAGCCAGATCAGTACGGTTATTCTATTGGATGGCACTTGGAAAAAAGCGCGACGGCTGATGCACCTGAATCCTTGGTTGCGGGAATTGCCAACATTTGCGCTGCAACCGGATCAACTCAGCAAGTACAAAATCCGAAAATCGCCACGCACCGATGGTTTATCTACCATCGAGGCAGCCGTTTGCGTGTTGAACGAACTTCAGCCGGAAAAGGACTTTTCCGGCATATTGGCGGCCTTTCACAAAATGATTGAGCTACAGATTACTGCGATGGGAGAGGACACTTTTAAGAAAAATTATCCGCCTAGTTAGACTTGCGCTTTAGCGCGCCAGAAAAGCCGGCACGATAATGCGCTCCGCAATTAAGCAATTCGCACCATCCCACTCATAGCGGTCTTGGTAATGACCCACAAAGTATGGCTGGCCTTTCATCGTCGCTACCGGACCGGCAGAATCCCTCGTGCTATACAGGGTGACGTAAACTGTGCCGGCTCCATGATTCCGCTCCTCCCAATTGGTTATTATGTTTGTTTGAATATGGCGACTAACGCGATTTGGCAACAAGCTTAGCTTTGACAAGTGACTCGCAATCGCAGCGCGCCCCTCAAGCTTCAGCTCCCCAAGCTGCCACGTGCCCTGCTCAGTAAAACTATTGCCCGCATCCGCAGGATTGCCCAAATCAATAGCGGCAGAATAATTGTACACAGCCTGCTCACAAGCGCTTGCCCGCTGCTCTGGTTGTGTTGTGCAGGCCGCCAGCAATAGAGAGGCAATCAGCACACAGCCATTTCTTATTATAGAACTCACGGTTAGCTCCTCAGCGCAGTAATAGCTTCATTAATGAAAGTACAGAATCCGTATCGGGGCGTTTGCCGGTAATAAAGCGCCGGTAGATATAAGACTCACCCAAGCGCACGACGGCAAAAGCCAGCTCTTCTGAGGGCAAGGTTAACGTGAACTTGCCTGCCCCCACCTGCGCCTCAATTAATTCTTTGGCCCACCCGACAACGCGCAGCTGGAAACCGCCGTCGGCCAAGGTTAGCAGGCGCATTGCGGCCTCGCCTTCACGCTCGAGAAAGGCATTCATCGCCGGTTGCCGAACAACCTGGCAGACAAAATCTGAAATGACTTCCGCAAGGTATTCACCACCTTCGCAAGGTGATTGCGCTTCCGCCTTATCCATCATTTCCCTGGCACCGGCCCACACTACCTCGGTAAGCAAGGCCTCACGCGAACCCACCCAGCGATACAGCGTGGCCCGACTAACCGAGAGGCCTTCGGCCAATTGCACCATGTCCACCCGCCGCCCTTTGGCAAACAATTTGCTGGCCAGCGCAAAGGCACTTATCGGGGTGGGCTTGTCGGAGGCTACGCCCTGAAGATCTCTTTCCAGCGGTGTTAGCGGTTGCGGGGACGATTTCATGAGTTTTATAGCAGGATCAATGTCGAGACAAGGAAGCATATAGAGTATATGCTTCCTTGACGAGACATATTTGCAATATGTATCATTGCCACATCAAACCTTACGAGCCCCTCGGATGGCCATTAAGCGACGCCGATTTCTTCAAGCTGGCAGCACCCTCCTCGCAGCAAGTGCGGGCATGGGTTGTGCCGCGCGTTCGCTGACACCGGCGGCGGCGACGACCACGGCGTCCAACTTTAGCGCACTAGGGCAGTGGCAGCTTGTTGGCTCCCTGCCCTCGTTCGAGCTAAGGCCCGAAGTCAGCAGCGGCCAGCGAGTCTTTCATATGGTTGGCAACCGCGCACTTCAAATGCAAGCCGGCAGCGATGGCACCGTAGGGCTTTACGAAGAAGCCTACGGTCAGCGCTGGTTATGTTATGCCAACGAGAACGGCGGCTCCGGGGAATCTTTACTAAACAGTTCCGACGAACAGTGGGGCAGCCGCGCATCTCAATGGCCGGCGCCAGGACAAATCACCGCCGAGCCCACCGGCTTAAGTGTCATAACCCAGCACAATGGCTTAAGCTTTGAACGCAGAGTTGTCTGCCCCGAGGGCGACACGCCCTGGCTATTTATAGCGGTCCAGTTAACGCTGGCAAAAAACAGCCCACCAAGGCAGCTTACTCATCGCGAACACTGGCGCTTGCAGCCTCGTTTTTTGCACTTGTTTGAAAAAACGGAAAAACGCGACGCCATTGCCCAAGGCATAACCTATCGCTTTAGCAGCGAGGCGACCAAAGCCTCCGCCAGCGAGGTTTTTGACGGAGCAGAGGGCGCTATCGGTCCGCCGCGAACATTGGTACTGGAATCACTCAACAACCGAGCCACCACGGTCGCATTCGATTCCGAGTCGCCCTCGCTGTACGCAGACACTCTCATCAATCTGCAGCCAGGCGAATCCACCACCCTGTATTTTCGCTTTGGCTTAGTTGCAGATACACATGCCCTTGCTGTGTCGGCGACTTCAAACTTTCTTGAGAGCAACCGCAAGCAACTGATTGATCGCCTGCCCCATGCCAGCCCTACACCGTACCCCGAGCTCGGACACGAAATTACATGGCATTACGCAGCCCTAACGGGCGGCGCAAATTTGGATCGCGTTCTCGGCGGCCACAGTTTGAATCAGGGTTCTGCCTACGCCTTTCTGGCAGGCGGCAACGCGGCCGCGCGCGATCAGCTACAGCACGCGCTGCCACTGGTGTATAGCGAGCCCGACCTTGCACTTTCCATCCTGCGCAACACCTGCGGCTGGTGTTCACCGAATGGCGATTTACCCTACGCGCTTACCGGTAACAAGCTCCCTTTTACCCAAATGTTTCGGCCCTCAGACCAGAATCTCTGGGCGCTATGGCTGGCGGCGGAGTACGGTTTGGCGACCGGCAATCTCGCCGCCTTTGAGCAAGCTGCGCCCTACCATCCTGTTTACAAGGCAGAAGCACAAAGCCTAAAAGAACACCTGCTACGGCAGTACCATTTTCTCGCTAACGACATAGGCACTGGCGCGGGCGGACACCTGCGTATTCTCAACGCCGACTGGAACGATTTGGCGCTTGACGCACCCGGCGTAAGCAAAGAGCGCATGAAAGAAGCCGGCGGTTCGATATTGAACTCCGCCATGGCCGCATGGGTACTGCCGGTATTTGCCGCGCTGCTGGACAAACTCGATGAGCCCTCAACCGCAGAGCATGCGCGCAATTTCGCCAGCCAATTAAAAGAGCGCGTGAAATCCGCCTGGAACGGGCGCTGGTTTGACCGCGCCGTTTCGCCCGACGGTCACATTGTCGGGCGCGATGAATGCTGGCTGGAAGTACAACCCTGGGCCATCCTCTGCGGCGCAGCATCCGCCGAACAAGCCAAGCAGCTGCTCAATCATATCGATACTCATCACCGAGCAAGTAGTCCGCTGGGGGCGCGTATTATTTGGCCGCTACCCGACTCGCCGCACGCAGGCATGGGCGTTCGAGGAGGCATCTGGTATTCCATTAACATGACCCTGGTTTGGGCGGCTGCGACTGTGAACCACGATCTGGCCTGGGATGAATGGCAGCGCATGTCGCTGGCCAGCCATACTCGCTACAAACCAAAAGATTGGGCCGGCACCCTGAGCGGGCCAGATGCGTGGAACAGCCCCGAAACTGATCGCCCCGGCGAAACCTGGGCCTACCCTTGGCTATCCATGCAGGACTTTCCGGTCGGCAATATGCACAGCCACTCTCAGCCGCTACTCGCCTACTTGAGGCTGATCGGCGTCGCACCCACCAGCCGCGGAACAATTACCGTTGGCGAAGGCAGTTTTAACAGTAAGCGCATCCAGATAGATACCTCCGGTCACGGTCAATGGGCATCGCATAATCCGGTTATACTGGAAACCGTGCATGGCATCCGGCAAGGAACGCGACTGATCCGCTTCTAATAAATTTAATTAATGCACGCAATTGTGCGGAGCCAAAAAATGAAAACGTTAACATCGCGGCGATTACCTATTTACACGCTCGCTACCCTACTTTCTGGCACGCTTAACGCTGCCGGTGCGGTAGCGCAATCCGAGCCCGAGGAGAGCCGCCGTAATACTTATGTGCCAAGTGCAACGCTCGAAGAGGTGCTGGTTACCGCCCGTAAACGAGAGGAATCCATTCAGGAAACCCCCTTATCGGTCTCTGCGTTTTCCGGCCAAGCTTTAGAAAATGCAGGCATCAACAACTTCACCGACCTCCAGAATCACGTACCGTCGCTAGACGTTAGCTCGGCCTTTAAAGGCGGCCTGATTACCATTCGCTCGGTGGCGCCCACCGGCGGTGGCGGGCCCTGGGCAGAACAACCAGCCGGCATCTATGTTGATGATGTTTTTCAGGCCCACGGCACATCACGCTTGTTAGATCTTGTCGATATCCAGAGCATTCAAGTTTTGCGCGGCCCACAGGGAACGCTGTTTGGTAAAAACACCAGCTCCGGTGCGCTAGTGATCACCACCCAGAAACCGTCTCCGGAATTTTACGGTGGCGTCAAACTCAACACCGGCTTATATGGCCGCAATGAAGCCAAGATCGCTTTGAACGTGCCGCTGATAGAGGACACACTTTACGGAAAGTTTGTTTATAACCGCCTCCGGCAGGATGGCTATTACGAGAACGTGGTCGACGGTGAGGAATTCTACGGCGAACACCGGGATTCATTCGGCCTGCAGCTGCGCTGGATCACGTCCGACGCCACAACGGTCGACATTCTCGCGACACGCAGCCGCGACATCGGTGTGCCGCGAGCCTCTAGCTGTGAAGTTGTTGACTACGGCCCAGACGAAACCGTACCCATTATCGGCCTCCTGGTAACACCCGATCATCCGTTCAAAAACTACACCGAGCAATGCGCCGAAGTGAGCAAATTGCCCTACGATAAAGTGGCCAATACGCCATACCGTCACAATGACAAGGGCAACGCCCAAGGCAGTTTTGACTTCAGGTCTACCTATGTATCGATAAACCTGCAGCACGAAGCTGATTCCTACAATTTCCAGAGTGTTACCGCTTACGGCCTCAATGAGCAATATGACCGCAATGCCTTTGACTCAGACTTGGATGGCACGCCGTTAAATGTTGCGTATATTTTTAACCGCAGCACAGTCAAGCAAGATCAACTCAGCCAAGAATTCAAATGGTCCGGCGATTGGGCCAACGACCGCGTACAGTGGACCACCGGTGTATTCGCCATGCATCAGTTTGCCGGTGAAGGTAATGTAGAAACACTAGGCGGTGTTGGCGGCATTCTGGGAGTACGCTTGTCTGAAGCTGCGGTAGATCCAACAGCACTGGCGCTCGCACAGGCAGCAGGCTTGAATCCCGACGAAACCATCGTTGTTGTTAACGTCCGCACGGCAAACGTACCCGAGGTTAGCTCACGTACTTACGCAGCCTACGGCCAGCTGAGCTGGGACGCCACCGAACGACTCGAACTCACCGCCGGCTTACGCTACAGCTACGAGTGGAAAGAAGCGGGCTCGCTTGAACGACAGCGGCAGCTGACGCCCGGCGAAATCGACAATGGCCTCAACGCGGTACTGTATGTTCCCGCCAACCCGGGCAGCGGTGAATTTTACTTCTCTAGCACGAACCCCTTGGTGGCAGGCGTGAAGCCAACCTTTCAGAACTTACCTGGCGCTCTGGGCAATCCGGTGCCTATGCGCTATTCCAATGACGACCAGCAAGAGACTGTCCAATACACCCAAGTCACACCCATGGTGTCAGCTGCGTATTTGACCGGCGACGGCGAGGTCTTCGATTTTCTGAATTCGTCCATGACTTACTTTACAATAAGCTCCGGTTGGAAGGGCGGCGGTTTGCGCCCGACAACTGACCGCATCATTGCGTTCGACCCAGAGGAACTGACCAATTACGAGCTCGGCTTTAAGCTCGATTTACTCGGCAATACCCTGCGCCTGAACGGCAACGTTTTTTATATGGACTACAAAGACAAACAGCAACTCATCGCTATACCCAAGGCCGGCGTAGTGCAGGTTGACCAAGTGCTTACCAATGTCGACAAAGTCAGTCTGAACGGTACCGAGTGGGAGGTTTTTTGGAAACCAGACGCCCAGTGGGAAATCAACGGCGGCTTCTCCTATGTCGATGACGACATTAAAGAATTTATGGATACCCGCGTTGTCGATGGCGCGCTTGTGGCCATCGATCGCTCGAATGAACGCTCCTTCAACACGCGCAGCACATCGGTCAATATAGGCGCCCAACATACATCAGACACCGAGATAGGCCTGTGGATTGCGAGACTGGACTTAAGTTATAAGAGCGATCTCTACTGGGGCCTAGATGCAAGTACCTGGCAGAAGCAGCAAGCTCGAGAGCTCACTACTACTCCAGCACAAACCCAGTTAAGCGGCCGGCTCACCTGGATTCCCGATGCAAACTGGCGTATAGCCTTGTGGGGCAAAAATCTGACCAACCGAGAGTTTGTTGCGAACGGTCTGGGCACTACTGAAACCTTCGCCAACGTAATCACCATTAAAGCGCCGCCGCGAACCATTGGCCTTGATGTCAGTTACGATTTCTAATAAGTCGAGAGAATAGGGGTAAAAAACCATGAACTATGTCGCTTATGCGGTGCCGTTCTTTCTACTACTGATTGTGCTGGAAATAGGCTGGGGCCTACTGCGCAAAAATAATACCTATCGCGTAAACGACAGCCTTAACAGCTTGAGTCTGGGCATGCTTAGTACCCTGACAAAGCTCATCGTTTTGAATGTTGGCATGGTGGTTTTTGTTCATATCGAAAACCATTACACCCTCACCACACTGGACAACAGCTCCCTGCTGCACTGGGCGCTGGGCCTCCTCGCCTACGACTTTTGCTACTACTGGTTTCATCGTATCAGTCACGAGCGGACGCTGTTTTGGGGGTCGCATGTTGTGCATCACCAAAGTGAAGACTTCAATCTCAGCACTGCGCTCAGACAAACGTCCACTGGCGTATTTGCTACGTGGGTGTTCTATGTGCCTCTTTTCTTCCTCGGCATGCCGATTGAAATGTACGTTAGCATCGCCTCGGTCCATCTGATCTACCAGTTCTGGATACACACGCAGTTTTTGCCCAAACTGGGGCCGCTGGAGTGGTTTTTGATAACGCCCTCGAATCACCGAGTTCATCACGCCCAAAACACTTACTATGTCGATAAAAACTATGGCGGCCTATTGTGCGTATGGGACAGGCTTTTCGGCACTTTTCGTGAGGAGCGCGAAGACGAGCCGATTATTTACGGTATAACGACGCCGCTAAATACCTGGAGTCCTATCTGGGCTAACCTCCATATTTTTACAGGCATGTTGCGGGACGCATTCTATACACAAAAGCTCAGTGACAAATTCCGAATATTGTACGCACGTACCGGCTGGCGCCCTGATGACGTCAAACAACGATTCCCCGATGCGAAATCCGATCTGCAGCATTTTCGAAAATTTGATCCGATTCTTTCAAGATCGAACAAGGTGACCATAACCCTGCAGTACTTCGTCGCTACCGTCTGTTATTTCTGGCTGGTAACGAGCGCAGCTCAACTGAC
>JBLHMO010000134.1:0-8460 GCA_047622145.1 Paracoccaceae bacterium
ATTAGCTTTCACCACTCGCAGTCCTTTCATACAGCAGGCCCCAACAACACGACGGAGTCTCGGATGGTTCTCGCAACGACCTATTTCGGAGACGGTGCCTGTGTCATTCCCGCTCCGACGATGATCTCGGGCGATTGGCGCAAGTTCATGCCCGGCATCGACGCCGGCGAGCCTATACGCAGCCGCTACAATCCCGTCTGTTTCCCGCGTGAATGCTGAAACATCGCAGTGTTTGAGTTCATCAGGCGCAACTTTCGCTGGATCGCCGGCGGATTTATACTCACGTACTTTTCCAGCTTTGGACAAACGTACTTCATCTCCGCCTCTGTTTCGGAATGGCGGGCAATGTTTGGGCTGGCGCATGGGGAATTCGGGCGACTTTATATGTTAGCTACGCGGGCAATCGCGCTTTGTATTCCATTTTTTGGGCGCCTTATAGGCTTAGTAATGCTGGTTAGCGCACCCTTGTGGGCCAAAGATCTTTCGCTGGAGGAAGTGGTGGTAACCGCACAAAAGCGTGAGCAAAACGCGCAGACGGTGCCGGTCACCGTGGATACTTTTTCGCAAAGCGATGTTGAAAATACCGGCGCTTTGATACTCGAAGATATGCAGGACTATATCCCGGGGTTTAAAGTTGGTGAAGACGGGCACGGTGGCGGCATTACCCAGTCACAATTAATTGTTCGCGGTGTGGAAGGCTCCAACATCAGTACCGGCGGCGACCCCTCAGTAGCTGCTTTTTACGATGAGGTTTATCTGCCGCGCGCGGCTACGACGGTAGCGTTCTCTGATATGCAGCGCATTGAAGTGTTGAAGGGCCCACAGGGCACTTTGTTTGGGCGTAACGCTGCGGCCGGCGTGGTGAATATGATTCCGAATGCGCCGGGTGAAGAAGGCGAAGGCATGCTCACTGCCCGCATAGGTAACTATGGCTTGCAGCGTTACGAAGGTATGGGGAATATTTCGATTTTTGATGGCGTTGCCATTCGCCTCAATGCGCTGACCAATCAGCGAGATGGCGTAATCGATAATTTGGGCCCGTCGCAGAACGACCCGCGAGAGCAAGATAACCAGTCGGCAAGACTCGCCGTGCGCTGGGATGCCAGCAATTTTTTGACCCTACAACTAGCCTACGACTACGATCAAGTCGATAACGGTCCGAAAGCCGTACTGGGCGTTTTGAATGACAAAACTAATTTCCCCGATCCCCGAAAGCGCAAGCTGAATACCGATGTGATCGATGGGCGCGAAAAGCGTGACATGGATGCATGGACCGGGAAGGCGATGCTCTATATTAATGAACGCTGGTCCGGCAAGCTCATTACCAGTTACCGGCAGTTCAAAACCTTCAATTTGCAAGACGAAGACGGTACCGGTGCACATGAAGTCTATGTTGATACCAACAACTTAGAAGACTCGGATATTTTCTACAACGAGCTGCAATTCAATTTCGCCGGTGATTTTTTGGATCTGGTCTATGGTCTTAATTACAGTAAAGAGGAAACCTATCAGCGTACCGATTTGACCTTTAGTACTGCCGCTGCCGCGTCGTTGGCGTCGGAGCAGGTCGGCATACCGCCGACCTTGATTAATAGTTTGGTGGGCTCAGCGTACGAGGGGACTTTTGGCACGGAAAGTATGATTAATGAAGGCGAGTTTGAGAACTTCGGTGTGTATGGCGACGCAGACTTTGCGGTCAATGAACAATGGAATCTAATTGCTGGTTTGCGTTATAGCAAAGACGAAAAACTCTTTAGCTGGCATGCGCCGCACTCAGACTTTGTGTTGGCGCAAGCGCTGGGCGAGAACCTGATCTTCAATACTGAAAATAACGAACCGGAATATGCAGCCAAAGAGTGGAGCAAGGTCACCGGCCGTTTGGTCGCTAATTACCAAATATCGGAAAAGGCGATGACTTATTTGTCCTATTCCACCGGCTATAAGTCTGGTGGCTTTGATTCACTAAATCCCAGTAGTGGTAAAGTGCCGCTGGAGCCTGAAGAGGTTGTGAACATTGAGCTTGGTGTTAAGGGTGATTTTTTCGATAGCTATTTACGCACACAAGTTGCCCTGTTCAAAATGGAAATTGACGGTCGCCAAGAAGCCATTGAATCTCAGGAGCCGGGTTCGGGTGCGGCGGTGCCTACTGTCATCAATACCGATGAGGAATTTGTTGGTACTGAAATCACCGTGGATTGGCTGGTGAACGACGAATTTCGGATGGGCTTGATTTATAGCTACCGTGAACAAGAATCGCGCCGCGAAGCGCATTTTGATTCGCAGGCGGTATTTCAAGCGGCCCAGCAGGTGAGCACCACCTCGCCCCAGGATTACACCGTCACGCTAGACTGGTCGCCGGTGCTGTCCTTTGGCTCGATCCTGTTTCATATAGATTATATCTTCAAAGACAATATCGATACTGACGACGAAGATCATCAGGATCGTTTTTATGACGTGCCCGGTTATGGCGAAGACTCCCAGCTATTAAATGCACGAGTACTGTTCGTGCCCGGCAGTGGCCGTTTCGAATTTGCCGTGTGGGCTAAGAACTTGCTCGACGATGACGCGGTATCACGCCCCGATGGCCTTACCGGCGATCTGTTGGGGACCTACCATGTAGGAGTGCAGGACCCGACGACTTATGGTTTTGACGCCAAGCTAATTTTTTGATTTGAGAGTTTCGGCTGCGCCGCAGCCGAATTTAGCTTAGTCACGTATAAGATCAGGCCTGATAGCGCTTGAACACCAAGGTCGCGTTGGTGCCGCCAAAGCCGAAGCTGTTCGACATGATGGTGCTTAGGGTAACGCCGTCTTTGCGTTCGCGGAGTATGGGCATGCCTTCCGCTTCCGGATCCAGCGTTTCGATATTGGCAGAGGCTGCGACAAAGTTGTGTTTCATCATCAGCATGGAGTAAATGGCTTCATGCACACCGGTAGCGCCGAGTGTGTGCCCCGCCAGTGATTTGGTTGAGCCAATCATCGGCAGTTCTTTGCCCTCATAGACCGCTTTCATGGCTTTGAGTTCTTGGATGTCGCCGGCGGGGGTGGAGGTGCCGTGGGAGTTGATGTAATCCACTTTGTCGTCGACGCCGTTCAGTGCTTGGCGCATACAGCGAATCGCACCTTCGCCGCTGGGGGCGACCATATCGTATCCGTCGGAAGTGGCGCCGTAGCCTACGATCTCGCCATAAATGGTGGCGCCGCGGGCTTTGGCGTGCTCCAGCTCTTCCATGACAACGATGCCAGCGCCACCGGCGATAACAAAACCGTCGCGGTTAGCGTCGTACGGGCGTGAGGCTTGCTCTGGCGTGTCGTTATACTTACTGGTCAGCGCGCCCATGGCGTCGAACAGACAGCTCAGGGTCCAGTGCTCTTCTTCGCCGCCACCGGCGAATACCACGTCCTGCTTGCCGAGCTGAATTAGCTCCATGGCGTTGCCGATACAGTGGGCGCTGGTAGCGCAGGCGGATGAGATCGAATAATTCACCCCCTTGATTTTGAATGGCGTAGCGAGGCAGGCCGATACGGTGCTGCCCATGGTTTGGGTGACGCGGTATGGCCCAATGCGCTTCACGCCTTTTGCACGCAGAATATCAGCAGCGTCCACCAGATTGGCTGACGATGCGCCGCCCGAGCCGGCAATGATGCCGGTGCGGTCGTTGGACACGTCAGACTCGTCCAGGCCGGCGTCAGCAATTGCTTCCTGCATGGCAATAAAACTCCATGCGGCGGCATCACCCATAAACCGGCGCTGCTTGCGCTCGATCAGTTCAGTGGTATCGAGCTTGATGCTGCCGGAGACGTGGCTGCGAAAGCCCATTTCCTGATAGGTTTCGTTGAGTGCAATCCCCGACTTGCCCTGTTGTAAGGATGTCAGAGCTTCTGTGAGGTTGTTGCCCAGGGGGGAGACAACCCCCATTCCTGTAATAACGACGCGCTTCATAGAGTCCTCGGTACCATTCAGTTCACTTGGGTGCTACAGCCAGTTGGCGCTAATTAGCTGAAACCTTTGCCGCCAGCTTGGAACAGTCCAACGCGCAAGTCTTTGGCGGTGTAAATGACCTTGCCATCGACGGAGACTTGGCCGTCGGCGATGCCCATGACTAGTTTGCGCTCGATAACGCGTTTGAAATCCAGCTGGTAAGTGACCAGTTTTGCATCTGGAAGAATTTGCCCGGTAAATTTAATGTCGCCGGATCCCAGTGCGCGGCCTCTGCCTTTGTTGCCCTTCCAGCCGAGGAAGAAGCCAACGAGTTGCCACAAAGCGTCCACCCCCAGGCAGCCTGGCATCACCGGGTCACCGATAAAATGACAGTCAAAAAACCAGAGGTCGGGTCGTATGTCCAGCTCGGCAATAACTTGGCCTTTGCCGTGCTCCCCGTCTTCGTGACCAATATGGGTGATGCGATCAACCATAAGCATGTTGTCGGACGGCAGCGTGGGATTGCCCGGGCCAAATAGGTCGCCCTTGCCACAGGCAATAAGCTCTTCTTTTGTAAAAGAATTTTGATGAATTAGAGACATCGGCAGGTATAGCTTCCCAAAAATTTTGAGAATAGTAGCACAGAGCTATCTGGGCGGTCAGCGTGTTCGCTGTCAACACTGAGTCTGTTAACGCTGGGACTGCCGAAACGCGGGACATCAAGGCTTTTTGCATCTGTCCATCGCACTGGTGCGACCAGCCTTGTGTTGGCAGGAATTGAAAACCGCGGTGATTGTGCGTGGTTTTGTCGCGGTGATAAGAGGTGGTCAATTTACAGCGATGAGCTTTGACTATATTGGCTTAGGCCGCGACAATAGCCGCTAGGCACCGAGGATCGGCGACAAAATGATCTGCTGTAACAGTAAACAATAATCAGGAAGCCCGCATGCTAGTCCCCGTATTCTTGTCAGGTGGTGTCGGAAGTCGATTGTGGCCGGTATCTCGGGAGAGCTACCCCAAACAGTTTCTGCCCCTTACTCACGACCTGAGTATGCTGCAGGAAACCGTACAGCGGGTGCAGGGTCTCGATAATCTGGCGGCACCCATAGTGGTGTGTAACGAAGAGCACCGTTTTCTGGTCGCAGAGCAGTTTCGCGCCATTAATCAGCTTACGGCGGCGATATTGCTGGAGCCCGAGGGCAAAAACACTGCCCCCGCGGTCGCACTCGCGGCCATTGAGGCGCTGAAATCTGACGAGCACGCTCTGTTGTTGGTGTTGCCAGCGGATCACGTTATTCAGGACATCCAGGCCTTTCATCGGGCTGTGCTGGCCGGTCTAGCCTTTGCCGAAAATGGCAAGCTGGTTACTTTTGGCATTGTGCCGACCGCCCCGGAAATCGGCTATGGCTATCTGAAAGGCGGAGACTCGCTGGCTGATCAGGTTTGCGAACTGTTGCAGTTCGTAGAAAAGCCGGACCAAGCCCGAGCGGAAAGCTATTTGCAGAGCGGCGAATACCGCTGGAATAGCGGCATGTTTTTGTTCTCTGCAAGAACCTACCTGCAAGAACTCGGCCGCCACAATCAGGCCATGTTGTCGGCTTGCGAAGCGGCGATGGCTGCAACGACAAGCGATCTCGACTTTGTGCGGCCAGATGCGGCAGCGTTTGGCACCTGTCCCAGCGACTCCATTGACTACGCGGTGATGGAGCACACCGAGTTTGCAGTGATGGTGTCAATGGATTGCGGTTGGAGTGATGTTGGTTCGTGGTCTGCGCTGTGGGATATTGCGGCAAAAGATGCGGACAATAACCACAGCTGCGGCGACGTGCTGCTTGAAGATGTCAGTAACAGCTATGTGCGCAGCCAGGATCGGCTGCTGGCCGTTATCGGCGTCGACAATCTCATTGTGGTCGAAACGCCCGATGCCGTGATGGTTGCCGACAAATCTCGGGTACAGGATGTTAAAGCCATTGTCAAAAAGCTCAAGGCTGCTGGCCGTGACGAGGCAAAAAATCAGCATCGCGTTTACCGCCCTTGGGGAAGTTATGAATCGCTTGTTGTGGGCGAGCACTTTCAGGTAAAGCGGATTACGGTTACGCCGGGGCAGCGGCTGTCCTTGCAAATGCACCACCACCGCGCTGAACATTGGATTGTGGTTAAGGGCACCGCCGAAGTGGTCTGCGGCGAACAAAACCTGATTCTCTCCGAAGATCAATCAACCTATATTCCCCTGGCCACAAAACATCGACTGAGCAATCCCGGCGTGATTCCGCTGGAGCTGATTGAGGTGCAAACCGGCAGTTATCTGGGCGAAGACGACATTGTGCGCTTTGAAGACATTTATGGCCGCAGCCAGTAAGTAATTGTTAATTTGAGTATAAAGTAATGAAAAAATGCCTGTTTCCCGTTGCCGGTTACGGCACACGATTTTTACCCGCCACCAAATCTATGCCCAAGGAAATGCTGCCGGTCGTCAACAAACCATTGGTGCAGTATGGCGTTGAAGAGGCCATTCAAGCCGGGCTAACGGATATCGCTCTGGTTACCGGTCGCGGCAAGCGCGCCATTGCCGACCACTTTGATATCAGCTATGAGCTGGAGCATCAGATTGCCGGCACGTCCAAGGAGAGTTACCTCGACTCCATTCGCGGTGTCATAAACGCAGCGACTTTCTCCATGACTCGGCAGCGCGAAATGAAGGGCTTGGGGCACGCAATTCTGACCGGCGAAGTTTTGATTGGACGTGAAGATGCCTTTGGCGTGATTTTGTCGGATGACCTGTGTCTGAACAACGGCGGTGACGGCGTAATGGCGCAGATGGTTAAGCTGTACAAACAGTTTCGCTGCAGCATTGTCGCGGTGATGGAAGTACCTGCAGACAAGGTCGATCAGTATGGCGTTATCGTCGGTACGGAGCTGAATAAAGGGCTTTACCGGGTAGAAAGCATGGTCGAGAAGCCCGATATTGATAAAGCGCCTTCTAATCTTGCGGTTATTGGCCGCTATATTCTGACGCCGGATATTTTTGATATTCTGCGCTCGACGCCACCGGGTAAAAACGGAGAGATTCAGATTACCGACGCGCTTAATACTCAGGCCGCTGACGGCTGCGTTATGGCGTACAAATTCCAGGGCCGCCGTTTTGATTGCGGCAGTGTGCCGGGCTTTGTTGAAGCCACTAATTTTGTATTCGAGCACTATTACCAAAAATAGCGCTTGTTCATTGCAGATTAAAGAAAGGATCAGCATGCAGGAAATTACTTGTTTTAAGGCCTACGATGTTCGCGGCCGGGTGCCCGACCAACTCAACGAAGATGTCGCCTATAGAATTGGCCGCGCCTATGCAGATGTTGTTACGCCAGTGACTGTCGTCGTGGGTCACGATATTCGTTTGAGCAGCGAGGCAATAAAGATGGCCTTGGTCGAGGGCTTGCGTGACGGCGGCGTCAATGTATTTGATGTTGGCCTGAGCGGCACTGAAGAAATTTACTTTGCCACCAGTTACGGCGACTTTGGTGGCGGCATTATCGTTACTGCCAGCCACAATCCCAAAGACTATAACGGCATGAAGTTTGTACGCGAGCAGTCCAAGCCCATCAGTGGTGATACGGGTCTGTTTGATATCAAGGCGAGTGCCGAGCGCGCTGATTTTTTAGCTGTAGCGACTCGCGGCAGCTATGAAGCGTATAGTTCGCAAGAAGCCTACATTCAGCACCTGCTTTCTTACGTGGATGTTGCCGGGCTCAAGCCGCTCAAAATTGTGGCCAATGCCGGTAATGGTGGGGCGGGTGTGGTTGTCGATGCCATCGAGTCGTATTTGCCGGTGGAATTGATCAAGGTGCACCATCAAGCCGACGGCAACTTCCCCAATGGCGTTCCCAACCCGCTATTGGAAGAGAATAGAAAGTCGACGATTGACGCGGTGCTTAGCGAGAAAGCCGATATGGGGATCGCTTGGGACGGCGATTTTGATCGCTGCTTTTTCTTTGATGAAAACGGGCGTTTTATCGAAGGCTACTACGTGGTGGGCCTGCTGGCAGAAAGCTTTTTGCTAAACGCCCCCGGCGAAAAAATCGTGCACGATCCGCGCTTGGTGTGGAATACCCAAGAGCTGGTTGAGGCCAGCGGCTCGATTTCGGTGCAGAGTAAAACCGGCCACGCTTTTATTAAAGAAATTATGCGCAGCGAAAATGCCATTTACGGTGGGGAGATGAGCGCACATCATTATTTCCGCGATTTCGCCTACTGTGATAGCGGTATGATTCCGTGGTTGTTGGTCAGTCAGTTGATGTCGCGCAGCGGCAAAACGCTGTCGGAACTGGTGAGTGAGCGCATGGCGAAATTTCCCTGCAGCGGCGAAATTAACAGCACCATCGCGGACCCCAAAGCCGTGATTCTGGCCGTGGAGCAGCACTATGCGCCGGCGGCAGAATTGGTGGAGAAGGTGGATGGGCTCAGCGTGGCCTACGCTGACTGGCGCTTTAATTTGCGTATGTCCAATACCGAGCCGGTGGTGCGCTTGAATGTTGAGTCGCGCG
>JBLHMO010000135.1:0-8307 GCA_047622145.1 Paracoccaceae bacterium
ACTGCATTCTAACGATGGCTTCAGCCGACAGAACAAAACCTCGATTACCTGCTCTATCAGCGCACAGCTTGCTATAATCTCCTTTGTAGCTTTTACGACTCGCCTCTGGAAGTACTTCACCGTCCACGCCTTTCAACTTAGCCTGACCACCCGCCGTAGACTTTTTAAGCACGGTCAACATTGAGCTTATCACCGGCACTACTAAGCGATGACAATATTCCACCCGTACCTTCAACAAATTGGCATCCTGAATTGAAATTCCGCCCACTTGTTCGGTTGAGCGGTACATGAGATTGTCGTTAAGAATAGCGCGCCCCGATGTATTCGTGGGCGGCACGGTAGAGTGAGCGCCAACAAAATCTGCCTGAACGGGGTTAACACGAGTGATGAGCATGTAGTCATCCACTTCCGCCTCAGCTGTTTCAAATCCAGCTAGTATCGCTTCTTCGCTGTCACCATGGGTGAACAGCGGCCCCATGCCGCGTATCAGGCCTTTTCGAATACCGTGGTAATCAGCATTTCTTAGCGCGCCCATCCGCGCTGCCTCGAAAGCTGCGTAATTCAGCGTGCTTTTAGCCGAATACAGCAGACCCATTTGTATTGTCCCAAAGATAAGCAGGTACAGTACTGGCAATACAATCAAAAACTCGACCATCGATTGCCCAATAGAACGGCGCCTTGACCTGACTATGGACCGGCCGTTACTCAGCATTGTCGGCATTACAGGAACACGAGAACCAGACCTGCTCAGGTGGCGCTGCTAATGGGCAGTCTTGATTGAGCTGAGTCGAAACGGGACCGTCAACTATCACTGGCCTATCCAGATTAAAGGCTGTCAAAAAGGCCTGCATTTTATGTTGAACATCTGCCAGGGACGGATCATCTGCTGGCACATTCTGCGACATCTCCGCAACGGTGTGCCCTACAGCTTTGGCCTGCAGCATGGCCAGATTGTACCAAGCCTTACTGTACGACGGCTCGCGTACTATAGCTTCCCGGTAGGCTTCCATTGCCTGGGACGGCCGGTTTAGATGCACGTTACAATTCCCCAGCCTAAACCAATATTCCGCCATGTTGGGAGATTCAGTTACCAGCTCTTGATAAAGTACGTGCGCCTGAAGATATTCGCCGCGCACATAAAAACTATTGGCGTGGCGCTCTAGCTCAAGGCTCTTGTCGAATTGCTCTAAGGTAGTCCCCGCGCAGCCCTGAAGCATGACAATCAAGGCCAATACCGGCCACGTAAAAAAACTCAATTTAACCATTCGATTCTATCCCCAGGCATTAGCAAAGCAAGCGCGTCCGCAGAACTATGAAACTCAAGTACCGAAGCCGCTGTGAAGCAGAAAGACATCCGCCACGGCCGCAAGCAACCGACAATTTTGACAACAACCCCGGAAGTATCAAGAAAAACTACGCCTATACTGTAACGCATAAAAAAAGAGTGCACAGAATCACAATGGGCGATCCACATAGACTGCTGCACGATCAGTGGTGGACGCGCCAGCAAGCCCCGCAGTCGCAGCCAAAAACTGTCGGCTATCATTACGTTTAGAGTAAGCAGTTCGTTCTGGCGGCGCCAGACTTTGATGGCCGCATGCCTCACAAGCCACCTTCGGCCATAAAGCGTACGACGATTGGATAGAGCAAAATAATAAAGGTCAGCGGAAAAATGAAAATTATTAGCGGAATAACCAGCTTTACGGGCGCTTCCATTGCCTGCTTCTCAGCGCGCTGAAAGCGCTCGGTGAGGCGCTGCTCTGACTGTATCTTGAGCGTGTTTTTAATACTAGCGCCCATGCGCTCCGCCTGAATCATCGCATTCACGAATACCGACACTTCCTTCAGTTGAATACGATCTTCAAGCCGCATGAGTGCATCCGCGCGGCTCTGCCCTGAACGCATATCACGCAGTACAATCCGGAACTCGTTGCGCATGGCGCCGCGCGGTCCCTTATCCATTGCCTGCTTAAGCGCACCCGAGAAATTAAGCCCCGCATCCACACACATAGACAAAAATTCGAGGAACATCGGCAGGGTTTTAATAATTTCACTATCGCGCTTCTTGCGGCTATCGCGCAGCCACAGATCCGGCAGAAAATACCCCACAAGCGTCGCACCCAGAAGCGCGAAGCCACTAACATCACCCGACCCCACTAGGGCGACAAAGGTCAGCAGCGTAAACAGCATCGACGTTACTACACTCAGCGCGAGGAATTCCTCGGCATCAAGAATATAGCAACCGCCCGTGTGCTGTAGTTTGCTCTCTATTCTTTCCAGCATGCGTACTGGTAAATTGGAGCACCCAAAATAGGCAACAATTCGAATGAGGGGCCACAAGGGCACAATCATTTTTGGTAAGGGGTCGAGAAAACTACGGTCTTCGTCTGGCAGCATACTCCTCAACAGTGACAGCAAAAATACTATACTGAGCAGTGAGAGACCAAGCGACCAGCTACTTATATCGTTTAACAAATTAAACATCATTCACCATCTCATGCGTCAATATTGGTGATTTTGCGAATAAACATAAAACCCAGAACCTGCATGGTAATCATTATTGACAACACAACCATTCCACTATTGGTTTCAATCAGCTGACTCATAGCCTCTGGCTCCAGAAAAGACAAGGCAACCCCCATCAACAGGGGCAGAACCGACATAAAAATCCCCTGCGCCCGACCCTGTGCGGTAAGACTTTGAATTTTCCCCTCCATCGCCTTTTTTTTCCGCAAGGTATCTGCCATGGCGTTAATTGTTTCAACCAAATTGCCGCCCACTTCGCGGCTGATACGCATGGCCGAACTGGCCATAATAAAACTGGAAATGGGAATTCGCTGCTCTAGCTCGACCAGTGCCTCATCCAAAGTTGAACCTAAACGGATTCTTCTAACCAACAAACCGAACTCCTGATTCAATGGCGCTGGAGACTGTCGAACTAAATCTTCAAGAGCCATATTCAGGCTGGCGCCAGCCTGCAAGCTGTTAGACAACATAATGAAGGCATCGGGCAATTGATCCTCGATGCTTTTCAGGCGTTTAGTACGTAGGCCTGTATAAACGATGCGCGGTAGAACCAGCAATATAACGAAGCTGCCCGCCGTCACAATCAACACACCAAAATTCAAATGCAACAGAATTGGTACAACAAGGAGCGCCACAATGTTCAGAAAAAACAAGACCTGAGCATTGGCAAAGATAAAGACGTCTCTTAATGCCACTTCCGCATTTTCAGTAAATTGTGACTGATACAGTTTCAAAGATTCATTGACGGTATTCGCCGAAGCTGTAGCAACGGCTGCTACAGCAACAAATAAAAACAGCAACGTTGCCCCAAGTAAGCCAAATTGAATAACGCTATCCATTGGCCACCTGGAATATACTCATATCAACTGCCACGCCACGCTGCTGAAGTTCTTCATAGAACTCTGGCACTCGCCCGGTTGCTTCGAAACGGCCGCGCACTTGACCGTCCGCATCAAAGCCTTGCTGCTGGAATTTGAAAATCTCATTAAGCTGAATAGTCCCGGCTTCCATACCTGTAACTTCAGAAATGTTAGTAATTCTTCTGCTACCGTCAGCAAAACGAGTTTGCTGCACTACAAGATTAACAGCTGAGCTAACCTGCTCCCGAATCGCTTGTATCGGCAAGTCCATTCCCGCCATCAACACCATAATTTCCAGACGTCGCAACATATCGCGTGGCGTATTGGCATGCGCAGTGGTGAGCGAACCGTCGTGTCCGGTATTCATGGCCTGTAACATATCCAGCGCTTCACCGCCGCGGCACTCGCCCACCACTATGCGGTCAGGGCGCATGCGCAAACAGTTTTTTACCAAATCACGAATGGTTACGGCGCCACGCCCCTCCATGTTCGCCGGCCTTGCCTCAAGCGTCACCACATGCGGCTGGCCCAGTTTGAGCTCTGCCGAATCCTCAACGGTAACAACACGCTCATCACTGGGAATAAAATCCGAGAGAATATTTAGCAATGTCGTTTTACCCGAGCCGGTACCGCCAGACACGACAATATTTCTTCGCTGTACGACACAGGTTTTCAAAAAATCGACCATCGGCTGATCGGCTGAATTGAATCGGAGCAGGTCTCTAGAGGTCAACTTTTTTTCCGAAAACTTCCTGATCGTCAAACACGGCCCCTTTAAAGCCAAAGGTGGAATAATGGCATTTACTCGCGACCCGTCTCGCAGGCGCGCGTCGACCATGGGCGAGCTTTCGTCTATACGCCGTCCCAGCGGTGAAATGATTCGGTCTATGGTTGACAGTACCGCCTCGGGACTGGAAAAGCTTACTCCCGACTTGCTAAGACGCCCTTTGCGTTCTACGTATATTTCGTCGTGGCTGTTAACCATTATTTCGGTCACTTCAGGGTCGGCCAAAAATTCTTCCAACGGCCCGAGTCCTACAGCCTCATCCAAAACGATTTTCTTAAGTCGTTCAATATCCACGCTAGTGGGGATACGACTGATGACGCCCTCAACAATCTCGTCTACCAGTTGCGCGAGGTGCTCGCGAACTTCATCGTGATCCATGCTATCAAGATCGAGACGACGCAAATCCATAACCCTGAATAGCTCACCGTGGATATATTTGCTCCACTTCATATACTCGCTGCCCACGGGCTGAACTTCGCCAGCACCGGCTTCGACAGCCTTATCAAGAATTGGCGGCGGGCTTTCGGCAGCCTCGGCATTTTTTTTGCCATCATCTAGAGAAACGTACACCTTGTAACTGGCTATCTGTATCTCGTCTTCCGCCTCTATTGGTCCGTGGCGCTTTACTTCCTCCCCGTTGACCAACAACTTAAAGCCCCGGCTTATGTCTTCAACAAACAGGCCAACATCGGTTTTTTCTATACGGACATGCAGAGGCGCTACGCGCCAACCCTGCAGCCGAATAATATTGTCCCGCGATTTGCCCAGCTGACAACTGCGAGCAGCGCACACGACACTTGCCAGTTCTTTGCCGCTGTTATGGGTTACCAGTACCTTAAACATATCTTACTCCAGTAGCCCATCGCTCAAGCTGTCCGCAAACTCGCCCATCAGCTGTCGACCACGATCCAGCTCCTTGCGATTAACGCCAGATGCAAGATCCTCCATAACAGTGGGCGTAATAAATACCACCAGCTCTGTTTTACCGCCTTTGTAGCTTTTCGACTCAAAAAGTTTACCCAGAATAGGAATATCCTTTAGCCACTTAATGCCCTCATAGCTACTCTGCTCTTCGCGGGTAATTAAGCCAGCGAGTACGAGCGTCTCACCCGGCTTCATTGCGACATCGTTATCGGTGTGCCGCGTACGAAAGGCAGGAAAATCCTGAACTTGATTTGCCTTGTCCAGCTGGCTGACTTCCGTGGATACGCTGGCGAGGAGGTTGCCGTATGGGTCCAGCGCAGGCGAAATCTCAAGCATGATGCCGAAATCCTTGTATTCCACCGTAGTCCCGTTACTCGACGAGCTCACAACCGGCACCTGACCGCCAACCGTCAGCTTGGCCTTGCCGCCGCTGCGCGTACTCAAGCGCGGTGAAGCCAAGGTTAATGCCGAACCATTTCTCTCGAGAAAATTTATACGCGAGGTGATTTCAGAAACTAGCCCCCAATAGGTCAAGGATTTACTTTGCTGCCCACCCAAGCCAGTCGCTGGAACTCCAACAAGCGCCGCCAAGGGGTCAGTACCCTGAGTATTGGAGCCCCGGAAAAAGTTATTTTGGTTGACGGTACGAGCATGCCGCAAATTGGGGCCTTCTATGCTGGTCGACCAGTTAATGCCCAACTCTTCCACATCATCTTTGTTGAACTCCATGATTTTCACGTCAAAGTAGATCATCTTTTGCGCAAATTCGCTGATAGGCTGCGCTAGCACCAGCATATTGGCATAGCGTTTTTGCACCATACTCACACGCTCAAGATCACGCTCGTGCAAATTGCCATCCACGACTACGCGCCGACCGACTGCGCGTATCTCAATGCCAGCAACACCACTCAACAGCTGCTGGACTTCCGTCAGTTCTCGATAGCCATTGGACTCTACAATCACTAGCGAAACTTGCTCGCGGCTACCACTTTTGAACCAAACCTGCATATTGGTTTCGCCCACCGCATCGGCAGTCAAAACAATCTCGCCTGATTCAAGAATGGTGGAGCCGACCATCTCTGCCTTGCCGACGGCAATACGTTCGACATTATTGGCGGTCAAAACTTTTGACTCACCTTCGTACAAAGTCAACATACTCGGCAGACTGCGGGCAGCCAGTACATCGGGTATCAACACCCACAGTAATAAGCCGGCCGTTTTCAGCACTTTTAAATTCATCATTACTACTCCACCAACAGTCGCTGAACGGGATTAACACCGTCTTTGCCTTTACCACCGGCTATAAATCCAATAAATCGGTTTGAGGCGCTCTGTTTGATCGCCCCAATCTCGCCCAAGGTTTCGCCGTCAAGCGACATCGCCACGCCATCTTTTACGACACCGATAACCTTGCCGCTTTCATCCAGCACCTGCCCGTTTACGACTCGGCCAATAATGTTGCCGTCGGCATCGCGTACAACTTCCTCGGTAACGTCGCTAAGCAGCTTCCCGCTACCGTCAATACGGCCCGAAACAATCCGCCCTAAGGGCTCACCCGCCAGACTAACAACCTCACCGTTTACGACCTCGCCAATAACACGGCCGTTTTCGTCAACCACTTTGTTGCCAATAATGCGACCAAGTACTTCGCCGTTTTCACCAAGCACTAACTCCACTGCCTCCGCCGGATCAGGCTTTAATAGATCGCTTACTCGCAACTGGGGCACATTATTTTTTGAAGTGTCTTCGGGGTTGCGCAATACCGCCATCAACTCGCCAGCTTCCTGCGCAATTTCGATTTTCGCCGCCTGATATTCATTGACATGCAAAGTCACAGTACTAAAACTCATGTTGAAGCCGTCTGCCGAATTGTTGTCAATGAAATTTTCGTATTTGCGGCCACTCGCGTCCTCGCGACCTGCAGCTAGCACCTCTGCGCGCTCAATCAACAACAGCAACACTTGATCAGAAAAGTTTTCTACAGCTGGCTGCCCAATATCGCCACTGCTAAAAAGCCCATATATGTCGATACGGTCACCTGGCCGCAGCAAGCCATCTATGGAGTTTACTTTGGAAATTTTGATGGTCTTGGCGCGTTTGCCTATTTCTACATTTTCGGAAAAGCGATCTACCGCATTCCCGGCAATTGCACTCCAGGTAATAGGCCTGCCTCGTTGCAGCGGTGCCAACAGGGTTCTACCTACCGCCTGCTTCCAATTCTCTGCCAGCACCGCATTTGAGGGAATAAAATCTACCGGCACCTGCTTGATCGCTATATCCTCCTGTTTGAGGATGGAACCTTTCTCTAAACTTGCAACGGGCACGACCAACGCTGCAGTTTCACTGGTTTGCGGCGCGTACTGACGCAACAACTGCCGTTCGCGCAGATCCAGATAGTAGTAGCCCGAAGCCACTGCAAGCACCCCCGCTATGCCGGCCATAATAAACAGCTTCAAGCCTGAAAATTTATGCATTTTTGTTTGCCACCCACGGATACTTTTTTAGAGATTTTTAGCTGGAAATAACTATAGTGGCGACAACGCCAGCACAGCAGACCAACAAATTTTCGCCGCGAAAACTTCGACGACCCTGATTCCGGCGAACCAAACCACATCCGCCATCGTGCTTATCAACTACAAAGTAGTTTAGTCTTCCCGCTCCGGCTCGTAGTAATGAACGCCCGACACGCTTTTTGAATAGCCCTGATAATTATTCTCAATGCTGCTCATTAGCCACTCGATTGCATTCGCATGTTCGCCATTCTTAACTGGCGTCATCAGTAGCGCTGTCACAAGCGCGGCTACCACAATGATATATTCGACCATAGACTGCCCCGACTGTTTTTCAGGCATCAATCTATCGTCTCTGCGTTGTAGAAGATTTGCGTCTGATTTTCGCTTTCGCTAATGACGACACTGACCCGGTCACCGCGTTTTTTCACCACAAGAGCCATGCCTTCAGCGAGACGCTGTTCCATCTCAATATGCCAGCCCTGACGCAGCATACTGCTGCGGAAGAAAGCCATATTTTCATGCGCACTGCGACTATTAGCCATCACAACGCTCCGGCCTTTTTTATAGTCGTCGTCACTGCGCATATCCATGACGGTCATCGTGTCGACCGGCATATCTATGCCTGCGCCCAATACCGGTTTGTCTTCGTCGCCATCTAGCGGTGTCAGGGTTAATCGGCCATAGACGCGGTCCCCGG
>JBLHMO010000136.1:0-8226 GCA_047622145.1 Paracoccaceae bacterium
TCTTTGCGCGGATTAACGATGCCAGCTTGCTTGTACACGTCTTTGGCGCAATCAATACCGGCCTGTGGGTTTACCTGCTCGCGGCCAGCGTACATGGTTGGCTCAGAGCGCATGGCAGTACCGCGAATCCAGGCCGTTTTCTTCGGTGATTGTGCCGCCAATTCTTCATTGGCGATTACCATAGCACAGGCACCGTCAGATGACGGGCAAGATTCCAGAAAGCGCAGCGGCTCCCAAAGCATGGGGCTGTCTTCCACTTCTTTCATGGTGATATTAGGCAATTGCAAATGCGCCAGCGGGTTACGCGAACCGTGCAAACGATCTTTGGTCGCGACCTTAATTCCGACATCGTAAGGCGCGTTTGTACGGCGCATATACTCACGAATAATCGGCGCAAAGAAGCCACCCGCACCGGCATTCAGGTGTGGCGAAAAAGGTTGTCCATTAGACAGTGCCCACATCGCGTTGGATTCAGACTGCTTCTCATAAGTCACCGTTAGGATACGTTTAAACATGCCACTTTGAACATAAGACGCAGCAACGATAGCGGTTGAACCACCCACCGAGCCAGCCGTATGAACGCGCAGCATGGGCTTGCCGTTACAGCCCAGAGCATCAGTCAGATACAGTTCAGGCATAACACCGCCCTCAAACATATCCGGTGCTTTACCCACGATTACAGCGTCGATATCGTCCCAAGTCAGTTCGGCATCTTGCAGTGCCTTGAAGGCGGCTTCGCGCACCAACCCCGCAATGGAAACGTCTTTGCGTTTGGTCTGGTATTTGGTCTGGCCAATACCGACAACTCCAGCTAATTCAGCCATTATGCTTCCTCCAATACCGCAACCAGGTTTTGCTGTAAGGCATGTCCTGAGGTTGCATGAGCGATACCGCGCTTAATTTCGCCACGGATAATACGCATCGCTACTTCACCGATACGAGACAGACCGGATGCCATCATCAAGTTGCCGGCCAGTACGCCGCCCGAGGGGTTAACAACCGTCTCGTCACTTAAGCCAAGTGCACGCTTGAGAATAATTTCTTGATGGCTGAAGGGCGCATATATTTCAGCCACTTCAACTGGGCCGTTAGCAACACCGGCCGCTTTGGCGGCGAGTTCAGTCGAGGACGATTTAGTTAAATCACGCGCACCGAAATTGTGGCTCTCAATGCGGTGGTCTATACCTTTAAGTACAGCGTAGGGCTTGCCCCACTCTTTGGCCTTCTCAACTGTTGCGATAACTATGGCGCAAGCGCCGTCGGATATTGGGCAGCAATCATGCATGCGCAGCGGCGACAGGTAAGTCGGTTCCGCCAGCAATTCTTCCACACTGTAATCACCCTTGAGCTGGGCATGCGGGTTGGACTTGGCATTTTTACGCGAGCGCGATACCACTTCAGCCATATCACGTTCTGTGATGTCGCCATTGTCGAGCATGGTACGCGCTTGCAAGGCAGCGGTACTCACTGAATCCAGCCACAGCGGTGCCATGTAATAGGGATCAAGTTGCTGCGACAACACCAAAGGAAGCTCACCGGGCGATGACTTACCAAAGCCATAAATCAAGGCAGACTCGGCATGACCCATGTTTATTTTCAATACCGCTTCATAGAGCGCCCAAGCGGCGTCCATTTCTACGTGTGATTCTTTAATGGGTGGCACTGCGCCCAAAGCATCAACACCGGAGACAAAAGCAAAGGCCGCGCCCTGCAAATAATCGCAGGAACCAGAGCAGGTAAAATCGACATCCTGAGCACTTTTCAAACCCGCCTCATCCAGCACCTTGTGCAGAATTGGCATAATTAGCTCAACTTCGTTCAGTGCACCGGCGTCGCGAACGCAGTCGGATTGCACAAAAGAGACAATGGCTATATCACGCATCTTTCAATCTCCCAATCTCTTCTACTTCCATATCCGGCTCGTCTATCGGCCTGAAGTATCGTATATTTTCCATAGCGTAATCCCACTCACTAGGGTCTATCCACAGCGCTTCAACCCGCATACCAATGCGTACGTCTTCGTTTTTACATTCACCCAACAAGTGTAAAAAGGAGATGTTGGCACCGTCAGCCATTAGATTCGCGATGACATAGGGCGGCTTGACTGGGTTACCCGGAATGGGGATATGGACAATGGTAAAAGACTCAACCGTTGCTTTGTTGGACAACTCGACTTCTTCTTCCGTAGCCACCCCACAGGCGGCACAAGAGCCGCGGGGCGGAATGTACACGTTGCGGCAGGACGGACAGCGCTGGCCGACCAGCTTGCCGTTTTTCATCTGAATCAGGAACAGCGAGGTAGCGCGGCCTGCGGTGAAGTTGTAATCGAGATAAACGGGCACTTCGATACCGGTAACCGGCTCGAGTGCTTCGGTGTTTTGATCACTCATGACTGTCTCCTTTAAGCCGGTTCAAAACAGGCGATATCGTGGATGGAACCCTTGGTTTCATCTGCCCAGCGCACCTTGACCCGCATACCTGTTTTCATGGCCGCTTCATCGCCCGCATCGACACAGTGAATCATCGGAATATCGGCGCCATCGAATTGGATTTGCGCCCAAGCGAAGGGTTTGCTTAGTGGGTGCTTGCCGCGTGGGTGCTTGACCCAAGCCCAGCTTTTGATCACGCCGGTATCAGGCAGATCAACATACTCTGTAAGGGATTCTGCTGTGACCGGATCCCATTCCATCGGTGGCACAATGACTTTGCCGTCACTGCCTTTAATGCCGACTATCTTGCGATCACGCAAGGCGGTGAGAAAACGACCCACTACCGGCCCGGTTGAGCGGGTGTAGGTGTAACCGAGGGTAAACGCCTTACTGAGTACTTCCGCTTTTGCGGACATAGGCCTATCTCCTTGCTGACTGGCTGAAAACGCTGCTCAGGGTATTAAACTAACACCCTGAAATTATTGCTTTTTTTAATAAAACCGAAGGCCGACCGAGATCGATAGGCAGTATTCCCCACTGATGGCCATAACTCAATGACCATTTGTTGCCTACTTATGTGACAAATACGATCACGGCCTCCGACGTTAAGCGCCCGGCACAGAAACCTAACGCGCCTTCCCTGACTCCCGCTCCAACGCCTTACGCATATTCAGAGTAATCTGGGTAGCAACTCGCTTGGCGCGCTCGGTGCGCTCTCCTGAAAATTGGGCGTCGGCAGTGGTGATGAAGTAGTCCAGCCAGCGCTCAAAGTCCGCATCGGTCAGTGCTTGCTTACTGTGCAACTGACGATGGATATTCATGGTATGGCGGTCATAGTCACTGCTGCCCAGCAGCAGTTTTTCCCAGTAGGCTTGAATTCGCGGAAAATGCTCACGGATATCGACGGCAGCGACATCGAGGAAAATGGGCGCCAGCCGTTCGTCCTTCAGCAATTTATCGTAGAAAGCTTCTACAAACTCGCGAATGCGTTCGGGGCTGTCGAGATCGGGTGTGGGTATCGGCATTGGGGCAGTTTGGATTATCGGGGGTTAGGTTTGCAATGGCCGGGGGCGACGGATCGCCAGTGATTATACCGGCCGGACGTCGGAGAGCCTGCCCCGCGAGCGCAGCGAATGCTCTGGGTACATCACCACCAACCGGCAAAGCACCGACCTTCATCGGCCTGCGATCAACTACTTACCACGATTTTTCTTGGTATCCCTTTTCTTCACAAACTTCATCATGCGCTGCTTGCGAGCGATTTGCCTATCGGTGAGTTTGTTTTTCTTACCGGCAAAGGGGTTCTCGCTGGTACGAAACTCAATCCGAATAGGCGTGCCAACCATATCCAGATGCTTACGAAAAGTCTTTTCCAAATAGCGCTTATAGCTCGGTGGCACTTTGTCGGTCTGATTGCCATGAATCACGATAATAGGTGGATTGTGACCGCCCGAGTGCGCATAGCGTAGCTTGACGCGCCGCCCGTTAACCAGCGGTGGTGCATGATCAAAGACCGCACCTTCAAGGATATCGTTTAGCGCGCGAGTGGACAGTTTGTCCGTGGCGGAGGCAAAAGACTTGGCTACAGATTCGTACAAATGACCAACGCCAGTGCCATGCAAGGCCGAGATAAAATGCACCTCAGCATAATCGATGAATTTCAGGCGGCGCTCCAGTTCAAACTTGATACGATTCTTGGTATCGGTATCCAGCCCGTCCCATTTATTCACTGCCAGCACCAAAGCCCGGCCCGACTCAATAACCTGGCCCAAGAGGTGTAAATCCTGATCAACGACACCCTCTCGAGCGTCCATCACTAGAATCGTGACGTGCGAGTCATCAATCGCCTTCAGGGTTTTAACGATAGAAAACTTCTCAACGGTTTCTTTAATGTTTTTCCGGCGCCGAATACCCGCAGTATCAATCAGGGTATAGGGCTTACCGTCGCGCTCGTAATGGATATAAATGCTGTCGCGGGTAGTACCGGGCTCATCGAAGACCACAACGCGCTCTTCACCGAGCAGGCGGTTCACCAGTGTCGACTTACCAACATTCGGGCGTCCAACTATAGCAATGCGAACGCCTTTTGATTCAAGCCGTGCATTGTCGAGTTCCGTCGCCACAGGGAAACTGGCCACTAGAGCATCGAGCAGGCTTTTAACACCGCGACCGTGAGTCGCCGTGACCGGGTAAATGTGCTCTACGCCCAGCTGATAGAAGTCCGCCATCGCCACGTCGGGGTCAACACCATCGATCTTGTTGGCCACATAGAACAGGGGTTTGCCAATGGTGCGAAACTGACCCGCTAGCAACTGGTCTGAGGGTGTCAGGCCATCTCGCGAATCCAGCATAAATACGACGGCATCAGCTTCATCCACGGCGACACGTGATTGCTGCGCCATGGCGCTGTCGATACCCTCTTCGTCACCGGTGATACCACCGGTATCAATGATGATAAAGCGTGACTCTTCGTGGGTGACTTCACCGTACTTACGGTCTCGCGTTAACCCAGGAAAATTTGCCACCAGCGCATCGCGACTACGCGTGAGCCGATTAAACAGCGTGGATTTACCCACATTGGGCCGGCCTACGATGGCGACTACCGGAATCATGCTCACAATTTTCCCTGTTAAAAGTTTCCCGCAGAAAGTGTTCTGCGGGATGCGCAACTAGCGTGCTTGTTTTGGCCCATAGGGGCGACGCTTCGCACTGCCGCTGCCACTGCCACTGCCATCGCGGTCAAAACTATAGGCAACCAACCTGCCGGCATTGCTATAGACGTACAATCGATCTTCAATTACCAGCATCGGAGCCCGCAGGCCGCTCTCATCAACGCGAACCCGGGAAACTAAGTGGCCGTCAACTTGTGAAACAAAGTGTAGATAACCCTCGAAATCACCCGTTACCAGACTGCCACTGAGAATCGCTGGCTCAATCAATTTCCGACGGGCCAAAATTGTCTGGGCCCAGATAACGCCCTGCCCGTTTTTCTCAAAGGCGTGGATGCTGCCCTCGGCGTCTACTGCGTAGACATTGCCATAGCCTTCCACCGGCCCCGCATGACTAGACAGATCACGTTCCCACAAGCGACGGCCACTGCGAATGTCTACTGCGATCAGTTTGCCCTGATAGCCCGCGGCATACAGTACCCCAGAGTCGTACAGCAAGCTGCCATCGACATCCGACAGACGCTCAATTTCGGTACTGCCTTTGGCAACAGATACTCGCTGCTCCCAGCGCAACTCTCCGGATTTTTGGTCAAGCGCTACCATCCGGCCATTGGCTAGGCCCGCAAAGACAAATTGACCCTCCAGAATTGGGGTCGAGGTGCCGCGCAAGGTCAGCCGCGGTACGCTAGCCGAGTAGGTCCAACGCTTTTCGCCCGTGGCAGCATCAAAAGCAATCAGTTGACCGTCATAGGATTGAGCGACAACAATGTCTTCATTACTGACCGGCGGTGCCAGTACTTCGCCACTCACCTCGGCTCGCCAGAGTTCCGCGCCTTGCTGGTCCAGAGCCAACACCAGGCCTTCGGTGGTACCGAGATACAAACGTTCGTCGTCGACACCCACGCCACCACTAATGGTCACCGCCAGCTTTCGCTGCCAGCGCAGCTTGCCGCTCAGTGCATCACGCGCTTGTAGCAAGCCGTCAGCAGAGGCAATGTAGAGAGTATCACCCTCCACGACCGGGCGTAGCTGGTATAAACCTTTGCCTTGGCCTTGGCCTATGTTGGCCGCCCACAAGCGATCGAGTTTTCGCTCAATCACAAAATCTGTCAGCTCGGCTGGCTCGTTTTCTTCGGGTGTGCTGGCGCAGGCGCTAAGCAGTGCCACCGCTATCGGCAGCAGGGCTTTAATAATTGGCTTCATTCGCTATCTGCTCCGGACGAGGCTGGGGTGAGATCTCGGATTTTCATGTCCAAGATCGGATTCTGCGAAGCATTCTCCAGCTTGGCCAATTGCGCCTGAGCCTGTTGATAGGCCGCGAGGGCTTCGTCGCTTTTACCCTGCGCAAACAAAATATCGCCGCGGGTTTCGGCAATCAGCGCCGCGTAACTACCTAGGTCAGAGCCTTCTAGTGTTTTTTGTGCGTCTTCGTAGCGCTTTTGCGCCAATAACACATGAGCGAGCCTAACCTTCGCTTGAAGTAAGATTGGCGCATCGGGTTTCTGGGAAATCACCCACTGTAACTCGCTTTCTGCTGTCTGCCAGTCATCGTCACGGGCCGCATATTTTGCCTTATACATGGCGGCAAATACGGCGTAGGTCATACTCGGAAATTGACTTTTCAGCGTCTCGGCGAGATGTTTTGCCGTCGCTAATTGCGCCGCGCCCGACTCGGCTGCGGTATCAGCCTCCAGCAGGCTTTGGTACATGGCAGATGCTTCGGCGACGCGATTAGCCTGCTGTGTTTGCCAACCCTGCCAGCCGAAAAACAAGGCCAGTGCTGCGAGTATGCCCAGCACTGTCGACTTACCGTTTTCCTGCCACCAGCCTTTTAGGGCATCAATCTGTTCTTCGTCCGTGCGATAGGGTTCCACACTCGCTCCTTAATAAAATTAGAGTCTTAATTTACAATTTTAGCTGGTCGCACAATACGCCAACCAGTGCACTCTGAGAGAGCCGTTGCTGTTCTGCTTGATGATCGCGCAGCCATTTTAACTGAACAAAGCCTGCCTCTGCTTCCTCTTCACCAATAACCAGCGCAACTTTCGCCCCGGATTTATCAGCCTTCTTGAACTGACTTTTAAAACTGCCGCCACCACAGTGTGTAACAACCTGTAATTGAGCGGCGTCACGCAAAGATTCCGCCAATGTCAGCGCCTGACGTTGGGCAAGCGCACCCGAGGCAATCACATAGACATCAGCTTGAGCAGATTTATCCGGTAAATTGCCCGTTGCTTCCAATAGCAGGCATAAACGCTCGATTCCCAGGGCAAAACCGACGGCGGGGGTCGGCTTGCCGCCTAGTTGCTCTACCAGCCCATCGTAGCGCCCACCCGCGCAAACTGTGCCCTGCGCACCCAGTAAAGTTGTGGTCCACTCAAATACTGTGAGCCCGTAGTAGTCCAACCCGCGAACCAGCTTGGGGTTCAGCACGTAGTCGATACCCACCGCGTCCAGCATCGCGCGCAACTCAACGAAATGCGTGCGTGAATCATCGTCAAGATAAGACTCAAACACCGGAGCGTCGCCAAGCAAAGCCTGTGTAGCGGCCACTTTGCTGTCGAGTATGCGCAGGGGATTGCTTTCCAGTCGGCGCTGGCTGTCGTCATCCAGCTGATCGTGCAGAGGGCGAAGGTAGGAAACCAAGGCTTCGCGATAGGCCTGGCGACTGCTAATGCTACCCAGAGTATTCAATTCCAGCGTGAGGCCGAAATCTATTCCGAGCTGCTTCCAAAGGCGAGCGCTGAGCATTATCAGCTCCGCGTCAATATCCGGCCCGTTCATACCGAAAGTTTCAACGCCCACCTGATGGAACTGGCGCAGGCGACCTTTCTGCGGCCGCTCATGCCGAAACATCGGACCGGCGTACCAAAGCCGCTGAACTTGGTTATAGAGCAAGCCGTTTTGTTCGCAGGCGCGCACGCAGGAAGCCGTGCCTTCCGGGCGCAGGGTCAGACTGTCGCCGTTGCGGTCTTCGAAGGTATACATCTCTTTTTCAACGATATCGGTAACTTCACCAATTGAGCGCTTGAACAGCTCGGTTTGCTCCAATATCGGAAAACGAATTTCGCTGTATCCGTAACGCGCAAGTAAATCTCGCAGCTGTGCCTCGAGATATTGCCATACCG
>JBLHMO010000137.1:0-8047 GCA_047622145.1 Paracoccaceae bacterium
GCAACAGTAAACGCTGCTTTCACTGACATGCCCAAGCGCGTGAGTGGCATCGTGAGCAGCAGCTTTGGCGCCGACTTATCGATTTTTCCCGGCAATGCGGACTATATGCTGGTGCTAGATTTTGCGACCGAAGACGACTTCAAAAACTACGTGATACACCCCGCACATGCGGAGCTGATGGAATCAGTGACCGGCCCGCTAATGGAATCTTGGTCAACCGCGCAAATAGCCATCTAACCCCCCCAGTACCTGGGCGATAAGACTATCGCCCACCATCAAGCCAAACCAACGCTATTGATTCGGTGGCGTCTCAGCATGCTGCTCTACCAACTCGATTTTGTAGCCATCGGGATCGCAGATCATGGCCACCGTGACTGGCCAGGCTTCTAACCGCAACGGCGCCATGAGTGATTCAGCGCCCGCGGCCAGACCGAGCGCGTAAAGTGCCTCACAATTATCCGTATTCACGTAGAACTTCCACAAGGCACTGCCGTGCTCGATAGGCCCGGGAGAGTCGTGATGACAGGCAATCTGCAAGCGGCTTCCACTCTCGCCCTCGAATACAATCTCGGTAAGATTCATACCGCCGGGTTGCTCAATGCGATGCGTAATCTTAAAGCCGAGCGTGCCTTCATAAAAGGCAATTGATCGATCGAGATCGCTGACATTAATACAAAACTGGCCGAAACTTACCGCCATAAATCACCTCTCACTGAGAAAAAGTATCGGCCTAGTTTGCAAGGCCATCAAGCAGCTCTGCCATTACACTTTGGTAAAGGCAGCATTCTTTACTGGAAGCGATTTGGGGAAAGCGTCCTCCCATTTTCAGGCTACGATTAGCAGGCGAGAAATTAGCAGGCCACTACAATCCAACAAGCTCGCGACTGACAGTCCAGAGCTTTTTGGCCGCGGCATCATCACGCGCCCACGGTTTTGCCTGACGCTGTTTACAGTTGTAGAAATACTGGCCACTGACATCCTTGATTTTATCCGAGGTCGCAAGATACACAGAAGTTTCGGCGCCTTTGGCAGGAGAGCGAAAGAAGGGGCCAACCAGTTTGGTGATGAATTTTCCCAGCAGTCCGTTCTGTGTACCCAAACCGGTGCGAACAGCACCCGGATGCACGCAGTTTGCAGTTACCCCGCTGCCTTCTAGCTGCGCTGCTATTTCCTTCGTCCACAGTATATTCGCCAGCTTGGAGTGCCCATACACTTCGAAGGTTTTGTATTTACGGCGCTCGTAACTGATATCGCCGAAATGAATTTCTTTGCAGAACTCGTGAGCATTGGAGGCCACGCTAACGATTCGAGCTGGAGCACTGGCTACAATTCTTTCACGCAGTAATTCAGTCAGCAGAAAATAGGCGAGATGGTTTACCGCGAAAGTTTCTTCAATGCCATCAACTGTCATATTGCGGCGCATATTAACCACGCCGGCATTATTAATCAGTAGCTGCAGCGGCTTGCCGGTATCGAGAAATTCTTTGGCGACCCGACGTATATCCGCCTGCGCGCCAAGATCGCCCACCAGTAGATGAAGATTTTTATTGCCGGTTTTCTGCTTAATGTCCGCCAACACTGCATCGCCCTTGGCCTTATTGCGACACACCATATACAGCTCGGCGCCGGTTTGGGCAATTGCCTCAGCAGTGGCTGTGCCAACACCACTGGTAACACCGGTGACCAATGCCACTTTGCCTGTCATATGCATGCTTTTACCTCGTTATTGTATTTATGTCGCTTGCGCTGCGATCGGGCTCAATCGCCGTTATCTGGTACTGCGCGCGTGCGACCATTGGTATCAATGGCGACAAAGACAAATTCGCCTTCGGTAACTTTTACCGGATTTCGGTGCGGATCTATCCACACTTCCACACTGATACGAATTGAGCTGCGCCCCACTTCTTCAATGGTGGTGTAACAACTTACGACCGAACCCACCTTAACCGGCGTCAGAAATGCCATGCCGGTAACGGCCACCGTGGCCGTGCGCCCCTCTGCACGGCGCGAGGCCGTTATGTAGCCCGCCAGATCCATTTGCGACATAAGCCAGCCGCCAAAAATATCGCCATTGGGGTTGGTATCACCCGGCATGGCCAGCGTCTGTAAAGCCAGATCACCTCTGGGGGTGGGGGTATCGTCTATTTCACGCATTGCGGTGATCCTTAAATGGTCTAAAAAACCTTGAAAAGAGCTGACTCCCAACGGTAAGTGCATCGCACGGCGCTGTCAATCGAGGTTTGCGCACAGCACTTATGCTAGCGAATACTTCGTATCCACTGCGGCAAGGCCGTTACCAGATCCGGCCATAGGGCCAGAGCAATCAGCAACAACAATTGCAGTACGATAAAAGGCATAACACCACGATAGATGTCACTCGTGCGCACCGAGTCCGGTGCCACACCCCGCAGGTAAAACAGCGCAAAACCAAAAGGGGGCGTCAAGAAGGAGGTTTGCAAGTTAACGGCAATCATAATACCCAGCCAAATGGGGTCTACACCCATGGCCAGCAGTATCGGGCCCACAATCGGCACCACCACAAAGGTGATTTCGATAAAGTCGAGAATAAAGCCGAGCAGAAAAATGGCTACCATGACCACGAGTACGGCCATACCGACGCCGCCGCCCATGCGGTCGAATAGCGACTGAATCAAATCGTCACCGCCGTATCCACGAAACACCAGGGAAAATACGGCCGCACCAATGAGTATCATAAAGACCATGCTGGTGACTTCCAGCGTGGACTCACCCACTTCACGCAGGCGCCTTAAACTGAGCTGTCCTTTTGCCTTGGCTAAAAGTGCGGCCCCCAGCGCACCAACGGCCGCGGCCTCGGTCGGTGTTGCGGCGCCGATCAGAATGGAGCCAAGTACGGTGACCATCAGCACCACCGGTGGCATTAAGCTCTTGAACAGGGTTGCGAGCGCAACCTCACTGGTATCGGCCAAGGGTGGCACACTGTCCGGCCGGCGCCAGGCAAGCACCACGGTGTAAATCAAATACATGCCAACCAGCATGACACCCGGCACCAGCGCCCCCATAAACAGATCGCCAACCGATACCGTTTCCGGGTTTTGGATGTTCATCTCCAACTGCGCCTGCTGATATGCGGTAGACAGAGTGTCACCCAGCAAAACCAAGGCGATGGAGGGCGGGATTATCTGCCCCAGGGTACCGGTGGCACAGATTGTGCCCGTTGCGACTGCGGGGCTGTAGCCGTGCCGCAACATAGTCGGCAGCGACAGCAAGCCCATCGTGACCACGGTTGCGCCGACGATGCCGGTGCTGGCCGCCAGCATTGCACCCACCAAAATCACTGAAACACCCAAGCCGCCGGGCAATCGCCCGAACAGCTTTGACATGGTATCCAACAGCTCTTCAGCAATCCGGCTGCGCTCCAGCAGGACCCCCATCAACACAAATAGCGGTACCGCCATCAAGGTAACGTTGTTTATGGTGCCGAATAGCCGTGACGGTAGCGCCGAGAGATAGCTGGGGTCGAACCAACCAGCAATAATACCGACGCCGGCAAACAGCATTGCCGTACCCGCCAGACTGAAAGCGACCGGATAGCCCAGCACCAGCACCAAACAAACAGCGGCAAACATCAACAGTGGCATCCATTCCACCATCACCTTGCGCCCTCGCCATCTGCCTCAGTAAGCAGCGCGATACTGCGCAACAACTCCGCCAAACCCTGAGCGAATAGGTTAACAGCCATTAGCGGGATAAGCGTTTTCAGCAGAAAAACAGCAGGGATTCCGCCCGGTTCGCCGGAGGACTCCTTGATAGCCCAGGCGTGCCCGACAAACTCCCAACTAATCAGCAGCACGTAGCCACACAGCGGAAACAGAAATACCAAGGTGCCGAGCGCGTTGACCCAAGCCTTCGCTCGCGTTGAAAACTGGCGATAAAAGATATCGACTCGGACATGGCCATCACGCCGGAGGGTGTAGCCGGCGCCCAGCATAAAAATGCTCGCATGCAAGTAGATCGACAACTCCTGCATAAAGGTAGAGCCCTGCTCAAGCCCATAGCGCAGAAACACCACCGCACAGGTGTTAATCATCAACAGGGGGAGCAACCAGGCCAGAACTCGACCCGTTGTTTCGCTATAGCCGTCGAGTCTCGCCGACAGGGCTGTTATTATTCGCATTAGCGGTCTCGGCTTACATCCACATCTAAGTTGAGCATTATAGCGCACCCTCTACAATCCACACAGGTCAAAGGAATTCGCATGCTGACGGTAATTTCGCCCGCCAAAACACTCGACTTTGAATCACCACTAGCAACCGGTGAGTATAGCCAGCCGCAATTTCTAACTGAATCTAGCCAACTGATCAACGAATTGCGGGCGCTGAACCCAGACGACATATCCGCATTGATGAAAATCAGTCCAGCGCTCGGCGAACTCAACCACCAACGCTTTATGAACTGGACGACCCCCTTTACACCCGACAACGCGCGGGCCGCCGCACTGGCGTTTAAGGGTGATGTGTATATGGGCATGCAGGCACAGGAGTTCGCGAAGCGCGATTTTCAGTTTGCTCAGAAGCATCTTCGAATTTTATCTGGCCTGTATGGCCTACTGAAACCACTAGACTTGATTCAGCCCTACCGTCTTGAGATGGGTACGCGCTTTGAAAACAGCCAGGGCAAAGATTTATACAGCTTTTGGGATCACAAGATCACCGAAGCACTGAACGCTGACATGAAAACCATCAAGTCGAAGGTGCTAGTGAATCTCGCCTCCAACGAGTACTTCAAATCGGTCAAGAAGAAAGCCCTTGATGCCGACATTGTGACCCCCGTATTTAAGGATATGAAAAACGGCCACTATAAAATTGTCAGCTTCTACGCCAAAAAAGCACGCGGCCTGATGAGCGCCTATATCGTCAAAAACCGAAGCAAAACGGTTGAAGACTTGAAAGATTTCGACAGTGTGGGTTACCGCTACCAAGCCTCCCTCTCGTCGGGGACTGAGCTGGTTTACACGCGCGACAGCGCTGCTTAGTCGTCCTAGAGGGGAGTAATGCCGGAGCGTAGCGCCAGCTAAACCATCACCAGCACGACGTCAAAGTGATCTTTCTCGACCGGCATAACCGACAAGCGGTTCCCGCGGGCGAGCAAGCGCATGCCCTCAAGCTGCGGATGCTGTCTCAGCTCGGCAAGACTGACCACCCGCTTGAATTTTCGCACCACCTGAATATCCACCATAAACCAGCGGGGCTGATCAGGGTCAGACTTGGGGTCAAAGTATTTTGATTCCGGATCGAAGGCTGTTGAATCCGGATAGGCCTCTTTTACCACTTTGGCTAGACCAACAACGCCCGGCTCAGGGCAACTGGAATGATAGAACAAAACCTGATCGCCCTTTTTCATATCATCACGCATAAAATTGCGTGCTTGATAATTACGTACGCCATCCCAGTGTTCACGCCTGCCTTTGCGCGCCGCTAGATCGTCAATGCCGAAAGCGTCAGGCTCCGACTTCACTAACCAGTAGTTCACGGCGCGTCCTCCTCCGGCTCTTTGGTAAATTCAGGCAGCTGTATTGGTTCGCCGCGCTGGGGCTGACTGTCGGCAAAAACCTCAATTCGCGCTATTCGCTCGACACTCAGAGGGTGGGTGCTGAGAAAAGCAGGGGCTTCGCCATCGCGTCCTTCGCCTACGAAGACCGCAAAAATGCTCTCGGCGCCGCTGACATTACCGAAATGTGCTTGCAGCATGTCCAGTGCCCGGCCGTCGGCCTCGCGTTCTTGCTCACGCGTAAAACTCATCACGGTTACCAGACCCATTTTTTGAAACAGCCAGTCCATGCCTGAACTGTTCGCCACGCCCGCAATACTTGCCAAGGCAAGCGACACGGTAAGCCCCCGGCCCATCGCAATAATCGGGTCGCGATGCAAGATATGGGCAACTTCGTGGGCAACTACCATCGCCAACGCGTTTTCGCTTGGCATTTTTCGCAGTAAACCATCAAACACATAAATGTTACCACCTAGGGTGGCGAAAGCATTCACGGTGTCTCCAGGCACGTAGTGCACAGTGACATTCAAGCCATCTGGCAATTCAACATCTTGCAGCAATGACGTGCTGAGCTTGCGCAAATAGTCTTGCTTCTCGGCTTGCGATTGAGTCAGCGCAACATCTGGAAATTGCGACGCCATCCGCTGGGCGAGTCTCTGCTCCACACTGAAAGGAATCAGCGGTGCCATGTAGTTTGCCAGCGCAGCCAGCAACAACAACAGAGCCGCTAAACCGCCTAGTGCCACCAGCATAAGCAGGGAAAAATCTTTTAATGGGTTGTCCAGACTGTAATTAATACCCTCTGGAACGGGGCGATTTTCGTAGTCGGTCACGCCTGATCTATCAGTGCGGTGCCATAAGCATAGACTTCAACAGCACCTACCTGCCCTTTTTTGCCTTTGGATATGGAGGATGTTTCCAGCTTCACGTTAACAACCATCGCGGCGCCAAGATCGGCAGCTTCCTGCTTCATACGCAAAATAGCTTCACGCCGCGCGCGCTCTAAAAGCGTTTCCAACGCCATGACGCGGCCACCAAAGATATTGCGCAAGCTGGCAGCAACCCGCTTAAAGTAATCTACCGACACCACAACACTGCCGCCAACGAGCGCCACCTTGCGCGGTGTATTACTGACTGGCGGCAAACGCTCACTAAAGGCTAATATCGAGACGAGTTGTTGCTCGCGCTCACGAATGGATTTGAAATGCCGTGACTCGGCCACGCGACCAAATCCATAGCCTAGCGTAAGCAGGACCAAAAAAATAATCAGATCGTACACGCTTACTCCAGAACCACGGCTGTGCCGTAGGCAAAGAGCTCTGCGGCACCTGCCGCGACCGACGACGTAGAAAAGCGCACGTTGATTACCGCATTGGCGCCCATCGCTTCTGCCTGCTGCGTCATACGCTCCACCGCTTCTTCGCGGGCATCGTTAAGCAATTCGGTATAGCCTTTTAGCTCACCGCCAAAAATATTCTTTAGTCCGGCCATCAGATCTCGTCCCAAGTGCTTGGTGCGCACGGTATTACCCTGCACTAAGCCGAGGTGTTTGCTAATGCGCTTACCTGGAATGATTTCGATATTACTGACTAACACATGACACTCCAACAAGATTGACGTTATGGTTCTACTCGCGACCTTTTATAGGCGCTTCTGCACCTGGCTGGCAAGAGATATTTCATGGAAAAACCCTTTTCACAGGCCTGCGAAAATAACAAGCAGCCCATTTTCGACGTAATTTTACCGGCATTTACCGGCCGCAAATCGGTACTGGAAATAGGCAGCGGCACCGGGCAACACGCGGTGTTTTTTGCCTCACAGCTAACGCATTTGCATTGGCAATGCTCTGATCAAGCCGAATACCTTCCCGGCATACGGGCATGGATTGAAGACGCCGGTTTGAGCAACGTAGCGATGCCGCTTGAACTCGATGTCATGAAACCGTGGCCCCTTGCATCCGTGCCTGCCATATTCTCTGCTAACACGGTGCATATTATGCATTGGCCCCAAGTCGAGGCCTTATTCACGGGGATCAAGCAGCATCTTGATGCCGACGGCGACTTCTGCCTCTATGGTCCCTTCAATTATCAGGGCGCGTATAGCAGCGACAGCAATGTCCGCTTTGATCAATGGTTAAAGCAGCGTGATCCCGGCATGGGTATCCGCGACATTGAAGCCATTATTGCCTTGGCTGAGTCGGCGGGACTGCAATTGCAGAATGATCACGCCATGCCCGCCAACAACCGCCTGCTGCATTTCAGAAAGCAGCTATAGGCCTAAGGGCAGAGTAAAAACGATTTCTCCTGCACGATAGTTTTTACTCTGACCCCAAACCTAAAACAGCAAGGCATAAAAAAGGCGGGCACTAGGCCCGCCTGATTTTGCGACACGTGTTCGCAAGAATTGGCGATTACTGCTCGCCCAGAACCTTCATTTCAACACGACGGTTTAAGATACGTCCATTTTCTGTGCTGTTGTCGACCATCGGCTGTCGCTCACCGTAACCGCGTGCCACCAT
>JBLHMO010000138.1:0-7964 GCA_047622145.1 Paracoccaceae bacterium
TCACTAGGCGAGGAACGTATTCGGGCAACGCTGGCCGAGTCCGGTCTGTGGTGCGCACTGCGTACCCGTCCTTATAGCAAGGTGCCGGCCAGCGTTGCTACAGCGGCGGCCATATTTGTCAACGCAATGGATACGCGCCCGCTTGCGGCCGATCCTGCGCTGGTGATTACGCAATACCGTGAAGATTTTGCGCACGGTTTGTCGGTATTGGCGCAACTGTCGCCAAAATTATACGTTTGCAAGGCACCGGGAGCGGATATTCCCAGTGTATCTGCGGCGACGGTTGAAGAGTTCTCCGGCCCGCATCCGGCCGGTTTGCCGGGCACACACATCCATTACCTGGAAGGTGCCAGTACCAGTCGCAGCTTGTGGACAATCAATTATCAAGACGTTATTGCCGTCGGTAAATTGTTTACCACGGGTAAATTGTGGACTGAGCGAGTCATTGCCTTGGCCGGTGCGCAAGTCGAAATGCCACGTCTGTTGAAAACTCGCTTGGGCGTTCATCTCGACGAATTGTTAGCCGGGCAGATCACTGTCGATGATAATCGTGTGATTTCCGGATCAGTGCTGGGTGGCCGCACGGCTCGCGGTCCAGTTGCCTACCTGGGGCGTTATCACCTACAGGTTGCCGTATTAAAAGAAGGTACGGAGCGCGAATTTATGGGTTGGCTATCGCCGGGCGCACAAAAGCATTCGGCCTTGAAAATATATCTTTCTCAGTTTTCGCCAAAGCGCTTGTTCAACTATACGACCAATACCAACGGCAGCGAGCGGGCCATGGTGCCAATGGGAAGCTACGAAAAAGTTATGCCGCTGGACATTTTACCCACCCAACTGCTGCGTGCACTGATTGTGGGCGACACCCAAACCGCTCAGGCGCTGGGCTGTCTGGAACTAGACGAAGAAGATCTCGCGCTGTGCACCTATGTGTGCCCAGGCAAATACGAATACGGTCCGGTTTTGCGTGAGAACCTCACGCGAATCGAGCATGAGGGTTGATGATGGGGCTCAGAAAATTACTGGATTCAATCGAGCCGCACTTTCATAAGGGCGGTCGCTATGAAAAGTGGTATGCCCTTTATGAAGCGGTAGACACTATTTTCTATTCACCGGCGTCGGTAACCAAAACCACGGCTCACGTGCGCGATGGCATAGACCTTAAGCGCATTATGATCACCGTGTGGTTTTGCACCTTTCCGGCCATTTTTTTCGGTATGTGGAATATTGGTTTTCAAGCCAATACCGCCATGCTGGAGACTGGCGCGCTGATGGGCGATGGCTGGCGCATAGGTTTGATCACGGCTCTGGCAGGCAATGATCCTTCAAGCTTGTGGGATAACTTCTGGTACGGCCTGTGGTATTTTGCGCCCATTTATTTCGTGACCTTTGTGGTGGGTGGCTTCTGGGAAGTCCTGTTCGCCATGAAGCGTGGCCATGAAGTTAACGAAGGCTTCTTTGTTACCTCTATCCTGTTTACGCTGACGTGTCCGCCAAGCATTCCCTTGTGGATGGTGGCGATGGGCATCAGCTTTGGGGTGGTGATTGGTAAGGAAGTCTTTGGCGGTACCGGCAAAAACTTCCTCAACCCCGCATTGACCGGGCGTGCATTTTTGTTTTTTGCCTATCCAGCCAGTATGAGCGGTGACGCAGTTTGGACCGCTCTGGATGGCTTTACCGGCGCTACTGCATTGTCGGTTGCTGCCAGTGAAGGTTTTGCTGTCTTAAAGGAGAGCATGACTTGGTGGGACGCATTTGTCGGTGTGATACCGGGTTCGGTCGGTGAAACATCCACACTGGCTATTTTGCTGGGTGGGGCGGCGCTGTTGTGGACGCGTATCGCTTCCTGGCGGATTGTCGCCGGTGTCATGATCGGCATGATTGCGCTTTCCACCCTGTTTAACAGCGTCGATTCTACGAACCAAATGTTCAATCTACCGTGGCATTGGCACTTCGTTCTCGGTGGCTTTGCCTTCGGTATGATCTTTATGGCGACTGACCCTGTGTCAGCGTCCATGACCAATACCGGTAAGTGGATATATGGTGGCTTGGTTGGCGTGATGGCGGTTCTGATCCGCGTAGTCAACCCGGCATTTCCAGAAGGCATCATGCTGGCGATTTTGTTTGCCAACTTGTTCGCTCCCTTGATCGATCATTTTGTTGTTGAAGCGAATATTAAACGGAGGCTTGCACGTGGCTAGTAACGACTCAATTAAGAAAACGCTGCTGGTTGCTGTTGCGCTCTGTATTGTTTGTTCGCTTGTGGTGTCTGGCGCAGCTGTGCTGTTAAAGCCTGCGCAGATTAAGAACAAGGCGCTGGATCGCAAAAGTAATATTCTAGCGGCCGCGGGCATGCTGGAGCCCGGGCAAACGAGTGCGAAAATTGAAGAAGAGTTTCTTTCTAAGATTACCCCAAAAATTGTCGATCTTGATGCTGGGCGCTATACACAAGAACCCGGCGTATCGAACTTTGAGCAGCGGAAAGTTGCCAAGAACCCGAAAACCTCAATAAACCTTAGCGATGCTGAAGATGTTGCCAATATTTCACGTCGCGAAAACTATGCGATTGTGTATTTGGTCGAGATTGAAGGCAAACTCGATAAAATTATTCTGCCAGTCCACGGCTACGGCCTCTGGTCGACGCTGTACGGTTTTCTCGCGCTTGAATCTGACCTGAATACCATTGCCGGATTCGGGTTCTACGATCACGGTGAAACACCTGGCTTGGGCGGAGAAGTCGACAACCCCAAGTGGAAACACCTGTGGTTGGGCAAGCAAGTTTACGCCCAGGGTGACGTTGCTATCGAAGTAGTTAAGGGCTCGGTTGATGCCAGCAAATCCGGCGCAGAGTACCAGGTCGACGGGTTGTCCGGAGCGACATTAACCAGCAACGGTGTGAGTAATCTGTTAGAGTTCTGGATGGGTGAAATGGGATACAAACAGTTTCTGACTAACCTCAAGTCAGGGGAGGCGTAATCGTGTCGATGAAGGATACCCTTACAGGGCCCATACTCAAAGATAACCCGATTGCTCTGCAAATACTGGGTATTTGTAGTGCACTGGCGGTTACATCCAGTCTCAATGTTACACTGGTTATGTGTGTTTCGGTTATCGCCGTTACGGCGTGTTCAAGCTTTGCGGTGTCGGCCATTCGCAAGCATATCCCGAACAGTATTCGAATAATCGTGCAGATGGTTATTATTGCCTCATTGGTCATCGTGGTCGATCAGGTGCTTAAAGCCTACTTCTTTGCCATTAGCAAACAGTTGTCGGTGTTTGTAGGTTTGATCATCACTAACTGCATCGTCATGGGTCGCGCTGAAGGTTTTGCCATGAAAAATGGCCCGATAGCTAGCTTCGTTGACGGTATCGGTAACGGACTTGGCTATAGCGTAGTACTGCTTTTTGTTGCAGTGATTCGCGAACTGTTTGGTTCTGGCAGCCTGTTCGGCATACAAATCCTGCAATTGGTTAACGATGGTGGTTGGTATATACCTAACGGTTTACTTTTGTTGCCCCCCAGTGCTTTCTTCATAATTGGCCTCTTTATCTGGGGCTTACGCGCATACAAAACTGATCAAGTAGAAGCAACGGAATTCAAGATCTGTTCTAACACCCGCGCTCAGGAGGCTGTGTAATGGAATATTATTTGAGCCTGTTTGTTCGCGCGGTATTTATCGAGAACATGGCCCTGGCATTTTTTCTGGGCATGTGTACTTTTATAGCCATTTCGAAAAAGATTTCGGCAGCCATAGGTCTGGGTATCGCCGTCATTGTGGTGTTGACCATCACCGTGCCGGTTAACAACCTGATCTATACCAACCTGCTAGCAGATGGTGCTTTGGCTTGGGCTGGTTATCCTGATGTTGATTTAAGCTTTTTGGGCTTGCTCAGCTATATCGGGGTAATTGCTGCCATCGTTCAGATCATGGAAATGTTTTTGGATAAGTACGTGCCTGCGCTCTACAACGCGTTGGGCGTGTTCTTGCCCTTGATTACGGTTAACTGCGCCATCATGGGTGCCTCACTATTTATGGTTGAACGTGATTACAACTTTGCCGAATCCGTAGTGTATGGCGCGGGTGCTGGTACCGGTTGGGCCCTAGCCATTGTGGCGCTAGCCGGTATTCGCGAGAAGCTTAAGTACAGCGATGTGCCAGAAGGCCTGCGCGGACTGGGTATCACTTTTATCACCGTTGGTTTGATGTCATTGGGTTTCATGTCTTTTGGCGGCATCGATCTGTAACCGAGAGGGAGAAGTATGAATATCGAAATCGTTCTCGGTATCAGCATGTTCACTGCAATCGTGCTGTCACTGGTTGCAGTGATACTGCTTGCACGTTCGCGGCTGGTTAGCTCTGGCAATGTGAATATCGAAATCAACGGTGAGAAAACAATAACCGTGGCAGCGGGCGACAAGTTGCTCAGTACGCTGGCAAACAAAGAATTATTTTTGGCTTCAGCCTGTGGCGGCGGCGGTAGTTGTGCTCAGTGCAAATGTATCGTCACTGAAGGTGGCGGTTCATTATTGCCAACAGAAGAAGCGCATTTCACCCCTCGCGAAGCTCGCGATGGTTGGCGCCTGTCCTGTCAGACTCCGGTCAAGCAGGATATGAAAATCGTGATTCCTGAAGAAGTCTTCGGCGTAAAACAGTGGGAGTGTACGGTTGAGTCCAACCTCAATTTAGCGACCTTTATCAAGGAACTCACCTTGAAATTGCCTGAGGGCGAGAATGTCGACTTCCGCGCGGGTGGCTATGTGCAGTTGGAATGCCCACCGCATGTGGTGAAATACGCCGACTTCGATATCGACGAAGATTATCTAGGTGACTGGCAGAAGTTTGGCTTTTTGAACCTGGAATCCAAGGTAACCGAGCCGGTAATTCGCGCCTACTCGATGGCGAACTATCCCGAAGAGCACGGTATTGTGAAATTCAATATCCGCTGTGCCACCCCGCATCCCAGCGACCTGACGGTAGCTCCGGGTATTATGTCGTCTTGGGCGTTTAACTTGAAACCCGGCGACAAGGTGAAAGTTTACGGTCCCTTTGGTGAATTCTTTGCCAAGCAAACTGACGATGAGATGGTGTTTGTTGGCGGTGGTGCCGGTATGGCGCCGATGCGTTCGCATATATTCGACCAGCTAAATCGCCTGAGTAGCAAGCGTAAGATTTCTTTCTGGTACGGCGCGCGCTCAATGCGTGAAGCGTTTTACGTAGAAGAATTCGATAAGTTGGCCGCAGAAAACGAAAATTTCAAATGGCATCTGGCCTTGTCTGATCCACTTCCGGAAGACAACTGGACTGGATTGACCGGATTTATCCATCAGGTTTTATTTAACAATTACCTAAAGGATCATTCGGCACCGGAAGACTGCGAGTTCTATATGTGTGGTCCGCCCATGATGAATGCAGCGTGTGTCAAGATGCTTGAAGATTTGGGTGTTGAGAAAGACAATATTATGCTTGATGACTTCGGTGGTTGATCTGTTTTTGCGCATATCAAAAGGAGCAGCTTTCGGGCTGCTCTTTTTTATAGTGGCTTCGTGTAGCGCTGAGCCGAAGCTGTGGAAGATCAGCGGTGACACTATGGGGACGCAGTACCATATCAGTGCTTTGCCCCCCAAGGATTTTGACACCGAGGTGGCGGCGAAGGATGTCGATGCCTTACTGATGGCCTTTTCGCATATCACCTCGACCTATATCCTCGATTCGGAAGTGAATCGGCTATCGGCTTTCCCTTTAGACGAAACACGAAAAATCAGTCATATCTTGTCGGACATACTTCTTATCAGCATGGAAGTGAGCTGGATTACCGGCGGCGCTTTCGATGTGACGGTTTCACCGCTGGTTGATTTGTGGGGTTTTGGCGCCGAGCAGCGCGAGCAGAATATTCCCGCGGCGTCGGCGATAGCCGCCGCACTGGAGGAAGTTGGATTTCAGCACCTACAGCTGGATGTTACCGAGCCTAAGGTGAAGTTAAGCAGGCCGCTTAGAGTCGACCTTTCTGGTGTAGCCAAAGGCTACGGTGTCGATATGGTCGCCCAGTGGCTGGAGCGGCAGGGCATTGACGATTATCTGGTGGACATTGGCGGTGAGATTCGCGCCGCCGGTAAAAGTCCGCGTGGCGACGACTGGCGCGTGGGTATCGAAAAGCCTGCGGGGCTGATAAATGCCGGTGTTTCAGAGGCGATACGGGTCGGCGGTGTTGGTTTGGCAACGTCGGGTGACTACCGCAATTATTTCGAAAAAGATGGCAAGCGCTACTCGCATACAATCAACCCAAAAACCGGGTATCCGATTAGTCACACAACAGCTTCGGTTACGGTAATTGCAGAGACTTCAGCATACGCGGACGCATTGGCAACGGGACTGCTGGTGCTGGGCGCCGAAAAAAGCTTGGCGCTAGCAGAAACCCATGGTATCGCTGTTTATCTGATAGAAAAGACCGGTGACGGTTTTAAATCGTCCTATAGCAGCGCATTTGCCCCCTATATTGAATAACCTTGAAGAGGGCGTACAGTGTGATTGAGGTGATCTTATGCAAATGCTACTTGTAAGTTTTTTCGTTATGCTCTTTTTAGTGAGCATCATGGCCATTGGTGTGATTTTTGGTCGCAAACCGCTCAAAGGCTCCTGCGGTGGTGTTGGGGCTGCACTGGGTACTCCGAATTATGTCTGCGACCTGTGCGGTAACGACCCGAATAAATGCGAAGAAGAAACCGCGCGTGGGTCGACGGCGGCAAGCGGGGGTAATTTTTACGACGCGGGATAGGGCCTTGCCCTTTTAATTACTGCTGTTCGATACCGTATTTGAGTTTGAGGGCAGATAGCGCGTCAGCAAACTCGCCATCGATTATTCTGAATGCGCCAACCTGCTGCGGGTGAGTATCGCTACGGTGTCGCTGTAAGCCCTTCGAAAACACTCCCAAATTTAGCCAACCGCCGCTTTGCACGCACACTGGCGAGCAGCCCGAAACCCCCGCATCCACTTTGCAGCTGATATAGCCCGTACTGCCATTCAAGCCTTCGTCACTGCGGTGGCGCATATGGCAATCACGTTCAAGCATGCGCTGCCCCACTGCTACATTTTGGTCGAAGTGGTAACAAAGCATCTGTACGCTGTCGGCGCAGTTTTCTAGGTTCACTTGATTGATGGCCGGCGAGTTGATATGCGGTAGGGGCTGCGAAAATGTCTGAGTGTCATCGAACGCGCAGCGCGGGGCCAGTAAGACGAGCAATGCCCAGTCATCGACTTCCCCGCTATTCCAGTTAAGCGCTTCACTGGCGGCCATTTCGATGGGATTGGCCCAGCTTCCGTTCGGCAGCATCACTTCAATGTCGCCGCGGCTCGCGATCCGGCTGTAGCGTTGGTCCAGCACGCTGTGGCCGGCGGCTGATGCTATCCAATAGCAGTGGCCACCGGCAATCAGGGTCGCGTTACTGTAGCCCTGACGACCAGCGCTCTTGCTGCGGCGCAGCCGGGTAAACACGGACAGCTCCACCGGTGACACCAGTGCCGGCGATTCTAGGGTGTTGATCTGACGGCGACGGGTTTGTTTCGACAGCGGTTCCAGTTCAAGAAAAATTTGCTCGAAACTGTGGGCCGGCTCGTCGCCGGCTCTGAGGTTTGTGCTGCTCGCGCTAGCGACAGTGGCGGCCAGCGCGCTCGCTAACAGAGTGCCGAACAGTCGTGTCGCGAGAAAATTTATTGCCATATTGCTCTTCGTTTCTCGTAGGCTTCGCGGCTGATGGCAATATCCTCAAGATATTTAGGCAATTCATCAAGCCGTAGTGCCTGGGGTCCATCAACCAGGGCTTTGGTGGGGTGGGGGTGGAAGTCTACGAGAATCATATTGGCGCCGGCAATAACGCCCTGAGCGGTTGCGTGGGCAAGATCCATCACCCCGTCGGGGCTGTGTTCGCGAGTTCCAACCGAGTGCGAAGGATCGATGCACACAGGCA
>JBLHMO010000139.1:0-7854 GCA_047622145.1 Paracoccaceae bacterium
GAACACGACGGCCGTGTATCTTGGTCGGTGCGCAATATTTTTAACGGGTATCTGGGCTGGTTTGGTGGTGACGCCACCCAACTCACACCACTAGCGCCCGCCGAACGGTCTGCGGCGCTGGTAGAGACAATGGGCGGCTTCGATCAGGTTGTCTTGCTGATAGAGACGGCTATCGCAGAAAGACGCTACCAGTGGGCGGCAGAACTTGCCAGCGAGGCGCTAGGCCTCAAAGACAGTAAGCATGTACGCGCGCTTAAGGCCGATGCTTTCCGTGCTTTGGCTTACGCCAGCGAAAATCCCAACGACAGGCATTTTTACCTGACTCAAGCGGGCGAGCTTGTGGGTGAAATACGCGTTGCCCAGCCAGAGCTAAAAAGCGACTCACTCGCCTTCGCCAAATCACTGCCTATTGGAGAAGTGCTGGCGTCGTTACCCGTTAACTTAAACGCTGAGAAAAGTCTCGACCGCGACACCCGAGTGCTCTTTGAGTTCTCTGATACCGGCGAGCGCTACGGCGTGCATGTGCGCAAAGGCGTGGCGGAATTGCTAAGGGGCGAGGCATTAAATAGCTGGGAGTCATCCGATATTCAGGTGAAAACCACCACGGGCACCTTGGTAGAAGTGTTAATGCAGGCTCGCGGTGTACCCGGTGCGCTAGCCAGTGGCGATATAAAGCTTGGCGGTGGCGTGTGGGATGTGCCAGCCTTTGCGAGCTTTCTATTGTTGTTCAAACAAGATTGAAATGTAGGCTCGACGGGGCAGGCGCAGCCTGCCCGATAAGTCGTAGACGTTTTCGGGCGTCGCGGTGCCCAGTAGCCACAGCACTTCGCGAGCTAAGTGGCTATTTGGGCATTGAGCTAGCTAGTCGCTAAAGTCAGCCGCGGTCGATTTCATCATTTCTTCCAAGAACCACGCAGGAAATTGGCCGACAAATTTGTTCATATCCCAGTAGTCGCTCCAGCGGCTTACTCGGCCATCTTTTACCTCGTGCATAGTACAAAAGGTGTGCGCAGCCGTTTCGCCGGTGTTAAAAGTCCATTTCTCAGTATGATCCATAAATACCACATTGCCTTCGGCAACGAGGTGATGTGTCGTCTGCTCTTGCTTTGATAAATGTTTAAAAGCGATTTGCAGTCGTTTAACGCAATTTTCTGGCCCGCGCGCGCCTGGATCATCGCTGGGAACATCTTCGTAGAAAATTTCGGGATGCATACACGCTTTCATCGTTTCCCAGTCCATTTCGCTGAGTGCGCTCCACATTTTTTCGACGAGGGCTTTGTTATCTTCTGACGACATAGAACACTTCCTTTTGCGGTGTTGTTTTGGAATTGTCAGGTGTTTTTCCAGACAATAGATGAACGATGGTATGTTAGGTTGATATGCGACATAGCAGTCTACTGAATAGGAAATATTTTTGAATGACAAATGGGTAATATCGCATCGAGCTTGAGTAAGCTGGCGCACGTGTAACGCCCCAGCCATAGGCTTGCGCGAGTTTTTTCTGTCTAGCAAGGGCAGTAGAAGTCATGATATGGCTCCCGAGGTGCTGAACGTGTTCTTTGGTGAATTCCCAACAGCATCGGCGCCTAAATTTCGGAAAGTTACTCGCCCCAGAACTTCGACCATTTCTTGCTTTTTTCTTCTCTTGATGCCTTGCCTTTTCTGAATTAAGTGAACTGTCCTCGGCATTCCCTCCTTCCGCTCCAATCAAAACTTCATTCGTAAACTAAGACCGACGGTACGGGGTGAATTGAGATAAGCATTGTAAGAGCCTTCTTGCAGCGGCGTAGCGAAATAGATAGTGCGATAGCTTTCGTCGCTACAGTTTTTACAGAATACTTTCACCGTCCACGCCTGACTCCCGAAGCACCTCATACCCGCACTGAGATCCCATAAGGTATAGGCATCCTGCTTTTTTCTCGTCGGGTTGGTCGGCACCGGCAAAATGCTCGCCCATATACGAGGCTGAGACGCGCGTAAAACCCGCGAGACTGGTAGTAAAGGGCTGTTCGTAATAAACCACGCCCACCGCGCCCTCAAAACTACGACCGCTGCCTACGGTGCCAATGCCGCGAATCTTGAGGTCGGCGTTCTGCGAACTTTGACCTACGTCAAAGCTGATACTAGGGTTCACATCGGGCAGGCCCTGCGTGTTGAGCGCCCCCGCCTCGCGCATCGCGTCCGCCGACAGCGCGGTGGCCGCAATCGGCACATCCTGCACACTCTGGCTGCGCTTCTGTGCGGTCACAATCACTTCTTCCAGCTCCGCAGCTAGACAGTTTGCACCGGCGCCCAGAGCCAGCATGAGGCTGAGTATTATTATTCGGGTCATCCCCTTTCTACTTTAGTGGCCCGTGCATCCAGCACTAGACGTGTCCGCAGTCTAGGCAGGAAACTTTCCGCAAACTAGCGCCGACTATCAATTTCGACCATTGCAGACTATCTTTTTCGCGCGCTCGGGTATGCGCCGACAATCGCTGGCAGCTGATGTCATATCTGATGAGCTGCCATAGGTTGCGGCCTGCAGTGGCATCAATAATGGCGAGTAATAGATCGATTGAGGGGTGAAAGAAAAAGGGGGGGCAACGATGACCAAAGTATACTGCCCCGGAATTTTCTATTTTATTCGGACAATGTCGATGGCGACGCAAATAAGTCCGCCAACCACTCCTGTCCACGCTTCAATCGGGGTATCACGGTTGAGTGCTCTAGTAAGCTGAGACTCGGCTGAATCATAAGTATTTTAGCCCCATACCGCCAAGGCAGCACCGGCGATGATAAAAACAATGCCAACAATTTTTTTGTTCATGGTTATTTCCTAAATAAATTCCAGCCATAACGTCCAGGACTTAACTCGACATGGAAACAGTTGAACCCGGTTTAGCGCGCGCTGAAACCGGTTAGAAGGGTGCTACTTCTTGAACTTGGAGGCTGAGTCGCTGACAGCCGACTTGATCGAGGCCCATGAGGATTCCGCACCGTCTTTGATCGACTCCCAGGTTTCTTCACTTGCATCTGCAATTTCAGCAAGTTTGGTTTTTCCTTCATCGACCTTGCCGGCAAGTATCTTAATCTGCTTATTCAAATCGAGTTGCAACTCGACGCTGGCCCCAGAGGCCTGTGCCTTAAGCTTGTCCCGTTATGCTTTCCATTCGTCCAACTGGGCCTGCATCTTCTGCTGATAAAGCTTCTTCTCGTTCATTGCTTTTACTCTATGCAGCGATGCGGTTTGCATCACGCTTCACCTTGAGCATAGCAGCAATTGTGGGATTTCGAGGAAAGTTTAGTTGTTTGAAAACCTGACTCAGGTGCGTGAAATGTCGTGGATATATGTGATGGATTACAACGACGAGCGACCCAATGAAAGCCTTGGCGATCTGCCGCCTGCGGTATATAGCCGAAAAATGTAGAACTACAATTTGGAGGTGTCTCGCTAATGGGAGGTGGACACTACCACCTAACCAAAAACTCGACAAAATACCGATCCAGCGGCTGCATAGTGCCAAAATGACTGCCCGGCTGCAGCGGTACATCTTGCCCATGCGCCTGTATTTCCCGTCGAGTAATATTTCTCGCCAGCAGAGTCACTGTCCAATTGTCGTCAAGGCTGGATACCCGAAAATTTGCGTTTATCTCTGTGGTTGGCCCTTGGGTGTCGATAGGGTCTAGATCTGTGCTGAAGTATTGATGGTCGCGGAAGGTAGCATCGAGACCTGCGCCGAGGGAGAAGGGCAGGCTATTGAGCCACGGTATCAGTTTGGTGAGGTTCCAGCGTTGTATCAGTGTGGATTCCCATTCTGGTGCGCGGGTGAGTCTTTTGCCACTCGCGTCGCAGGCGGTTTGGCCGCTGGTGGCGATACATTGCGAGTCGGGAAAGGAGCTGTAGCGCGAGTCTAGATAGGCGAGCGACAGGTTTAGTGCGAGCCAGGGGCTGGGTAGTAGTTGCGACTCAATCTCTACGCCGCGAGAGGTTGCCGAGGCGGCGTTGCCGACGGAGAAGTTGGTGCCGTTAAACAGGCTGACTTGCAGGTTGTCGAAGTCGGTACTGAACAGGCCAATATTCAGGGTGGCAGCGCCGTTGAGTAGGCGCATTTTTGAGCCCGCCTCGAAGGTTTCTGCTTTTTCGGGTTCGAATTCCAGGTTGGCTTCTGTCACCGCCGCTTCGTTGAAGCCGCCGGCTTTGAAGGCTTTTGCCCAGGTGCCGTAGAACGTGATTTCATCATTCAGTTCATAGCGAACGCTGAATTTTGGCGAGAAGTCGCTTTCTTTGCGCGAGCGGATTTCGTTATAGGGTTCTTCGAACAGAAACTGGGCGAAGAAGCGCTCACCAATAACATTGTTGTGGCTCAGGGTGGCGTGTACGTCTTTGGTTTCTTCTGAGTAACGCGAGCCTGCGATCAAGGCCAGTTGGTCACTCAGGTTCCAGGTTGCCTGCCCGAATATCGCAGCAGATTCTGTTTGCTGATCGAAGTAACGAAAATTGTTTAGGCGGTCATCAGCTTGTATTGGGGCTGTGGAGGCAAGGTTAAGCACCTCGTTGAGCGTAGTGGGGGTGCCGCGCACGGCGCCTACTATTTCAAGGGTGGCTGCGGTTTCAAGTTCGGTGGTGCCGGTGCCCAGATAATCAGATTCAAAATAGAATAGGCCGGCTAAGTATTCGAAGGCGCCGGGTGGCGAAGTGACCCGCAGCTCAAGACTATTTTGTGTATAGCTGTCGTCGCCTGCGAGAATGACTATTTCGGCGGGGCCAAAGTCTGCGTCCAGTCTATGCAGCTTGTCGAATTCAGAGGTGCCGGCCACGGCACTGAAAATGTACTCGTCAATTTCGTAGTCGGCCAGTATCGAAAGGGAGGTGCCTTCGCGCAGAGTGTCTTGGTTGGCATTCTGGGATGAGCCTTGGTCGCTTTTGTCGGCCTCGGTGGCCGGGTCGTAACGGCGATAGACTTCCAGTGTGGCTGGCGTTGCGACGGTTAATTCGGTGCCGGTGGCATTGCCGAATACGCTGGCATCGGTCCCGGTGAAGCGCAGGTCGAGACCTTCCATCAAGGCCGGAAAGTGCAATTTCAGTCGCTTGATGTCGTTGTCGCGGCTGCGCATATGGTCGTCGATATTTTCGACCTGCGGGTTGGTGCTGCGGTCGAGGTCAGCGGTGGTGTTGTTTATGACGCCGCGCTGATACTCGTTCTCCAGTGCCAGCCGGAACAGAATCTTGTCTTCAATAAGCGGGCCACCTACGGCTGCCTGAAAACGGCGGCGGTCGAAGTCGCCCCCAAGCCAGCTCACTTTGCCGGTAAATTCCTGGCTGGGTTCGCCGGTGGTGACGTTGAGTGCGCCGGCAATCGCATTTTTACCAAATAGTGTGCCTTGCGGCCCGCGCAGCACTTCTACGCGCTGTGCATCGGTGAGCGCCTCAAAGAGATAGTCTTGGCGGCCGTAGTAAACACCGTCAATAACGAGTGCCACCGAGCGCTCAAAACCCTTGTTGTTACCTGAGCCCAAGCCGCGCATGGCGACAAAACCGGTGTAGGGTGTGGCGTTGATAACCAAGTTGGGTGCAAACTGTGACAGCTCGCCAATATCGGTGATACCAACGTCAGTGAGAAAGTCTTCGCTGAGGGCGGTGATGGATATGGGAACGTCGCGGATGTTCTCGGCCCGCTTTTGTGCGGTTACTATCACCTCTTCTATGGAAGGTGAGGATTCGGCCAGTGCAAAACTCGTGAGCAATAAGCCAGCTGAAACCCATGCCAAGTGTAGTGATGCCATTGTGCTAACCCTGTTGTTATTGTTTTTATCTGTCGTTGGGGTATCGTTTCACAAAAGATGTGGCATTGGCAATGCCACATAGCAGCGCCACCGCTGGCATAAGGGCGGGCGAGGACTTCCAATAATTATTATCATAGGAACCTGAATGACATTTTTCGTAAAACCCTATTCTACGCTGGTCAGTTGCTGCTTACTCAGCCTTGCCGCCAGCTACGCACTAGCCGGAGAACCTAGGCTGTATTGGGGCGATACCCACGTTCATACGGCCTACTCCTTCGATGCTTTTTTGAATAATAATCACAGCGCAACGCCGGAGGTGGCTTACCGCTTTGCCCGGGGCGAGCCGGTTATTCATCCTTATCATCGGGCACGTATGCAAATTAATGCGCCGCTGGATTTTATTGCCATCGCGGATCACGCCGAATATCTGGGCGTGGGTCGCGAGGTGTATTACAACGGCGTGCAACTGGAGGATGCCGGCTTAATCGATAGTATCAAAGGCTGGTTTACCGAGCGCCATATTCGCAAGCTTATTGACGGCGATGGCGGCTTTGACGCCTTTATTGATTTGCTGCCGCACAAAGGCGACCCGCGAACGTCGGCGAAAGATTTGTGGGACGTAGACGCGGGAAGAATTATTAACTCGGATGCGCTCGAACGAAAAACCTGGAGCAACGTTACCCGCTTAGCCGACGAAAACTATAAGCCGGGTGAGTTCACTACCTTTATAGCGTGGGAGTGGTCTTCGCTGCCCGGTGGTGCGAATCTGCATAGAGTGGTGATGACGAGTAGCAGCGCCGACACCGCCAATCAGTTTCAGCCCTTTGGCTCCGACGACAGTCCTTATCCTGAAGATTTGTGGGCATGGCTGGATCAAGTCAGCGAAGACACCGGTGCGGAATTTTTGTCTATTCCGCATAACTCGAATATCTCAAAAGGCTTTATGTTTCCGGAAAAGACGCTGCGCGGTGAAGTGTTTACCGAGGCCTACGCACGCAAGCGCATTCAGTATGAGCCGGTCGTAGAGATAACCCAGATCAAGGGGGATTCGGAAACTCATCCGGCCTTTTCACCTACCGATGAATTTGCCGATTTTGAGACCTACAAATATTACATTCAGCAGGAGCCACAAAAGTACGAGGCCCACCCCGGCGACTTTATCCGCCCGTCCTTAAAGCGCGGCCTGTCAATTGAGCGGACTTTGGGAATCAATCCCTACAGATTTGGCGTGATCGGTTCTACCGATAGCCACACTGGCCTGGCAACGGCGCAGGAAACAAATTTTGGCGGCAAGTTGGCAAAGGATTCCACGCCGGAAACCAAGTCGCGTGCCGATGAGCGCAAGAGCTTTGCCAGCGGCTGGAGTATGTCTGCCTCGGGTATTGCGGCGGTGTGGGCTGAAGAAAATACCCGGGAGTCGATTATGGCGGCTTTCAAGCGCAGAGAAGTGTATGCGACGACCGGCCCGCGCATTGCGCTTCAGGTATACGGCGGTTGGCAATTTAATTCCGCCGATCTGCAATCGCCACAGCGCTGGCGCGCGAAAGGTGTGCCGATGGGCGGTTTGTTGCAGCCTTCTACCGCGAATGGGATTCCGGGCTTTGTGATACAGGCGCTCAAAGACCCCCAGTCAGCGAATCTTGATCGTATTCAGGTGGTGAAGGGCTGGGTGGATGCACAAGGGCAAGAGCAGGAAAAAGTTTACGATGTTGTCTGGTCGGGCGACCGGAAAGTGGGTGGCGACGGCAAGCTGCCGGCAGTGGGTAACACCGTTGATCTGCGCACAGGTAAATACAGCAACTCTATCGGCGCAGGCTCATTGTCTGCGTTCTGGTCTGACCCAGAGTTCGATCCGCAGCTGCCAGTTTTTTATTACGTGCGAGTGCTTGAGATTCCCACGCCACGGCACACGCTGCTCGACGCGATAGCGCTGGGTTTGGATAAGCCGAAAGCAGGGGCGATAGTGATTCAAGAGCGGGCTTACAGTTCTCCGGTTTGGTATACGCCCTGATGTAGATAGGGAGAAAGCATAAAAAAAGGGCTGCAACTGAGCAGCCCTTTTTCGTATTGCGGGTTTAGACGGCCGGT
>JBLHMO010000140.1:0-7809 GCA_047622145.1 Paracoccaceae bacterium
CAATTTAAAACGATTAATGATGAACTTGGGCACAGTGTCGGCGACACGGTACTGCAACACGTTGCCCGCACGCTCTCAGAAAGCATACGTAACAACGACGTTGTAAGCCGCATCGGCGGAGAGGAATTTCTTGTATTAGCGGAACGCACAGACCTGAAAGTCGGTACGGCGATAGCCGAAAAGTTACGGGGAAAGATCGAGAGAATGGGTATTCGTGAACTCAATCACGGTATCACGAGCAGTTTCGGCGTCGCTGTTTGCCAGCGCTTTGACCAGCTAAACCAAACCATTGAACTTGCTGACCAACGGATGTATGAAGCCAAAAAGCAGGGCCGAAATTGCGTCGTGGGGGGGCTAAACACGCAATTCCAACGGCGCCTATTCGCGGCGCCAGCTCGTGCCCTCGCGGCTGTCTTCCAAGATGACGCCAACAGCTTTCAGTAGGTTGCGAACTTCATCGGCTCGGCCATAGTTTTTATCGAACTTGGCCTGAATACGCTCGGCAATCAAGGCCTCGACCTCTTCGGCAGGCATGGCCCCGTCACTCACACCGGTTTTGAACCAACTTTCCGGGTCTTCCTGCAGTAAGCCCATCAGCTCACCGCATTGAAGCAAGGCCGCCTTTAACGCTGGCTTATCCGCGGCTTTTGCCTTATTTAAGCGCTTGCCCTGCTGGTGCAACTCGGCAATCGCTATCGGCGTGTTCAGATCATCCAGCAGGGCGCGGTAGAAAGGCTGCTCGCCAAGTTCAGCGTCCGCTATAGCGTCAACACACTGAACTTCACGCAGTGCAGTGTATAAGGAATCGAGGCTGGATTTGGCCTGCGTCAGTAACTCTTTGGAGAAATCGAGTTCAGAACGATACTGCGCGGACAACAGCGCAAAACGTAAAACTTCGCCGCTATATAGGCCCAGCAAATCACGCACTGTGCGGAAGTTGCCCAGCGATTTCGACATCTTCTCGCCATCGATATTCAAATAACCATTGTGCACCCAGTAGCGTACAAACTCTTCACCGTCCTGACTGCAGCAACTCAGAGCCCGCTCGTTTTCGTGATGGGGAAAGATAAGGTCGCGACCACCGCCATGAATATCAATCCGATCACCGAGGTGCGCCTTGATCATTGCCGAACACTCTGAATGCCAGCCGGGCCGACCGCGTCCCCAAGGGCTTTCCCAGCCGGGTTCATCGTCTGCCGAAGGCTTCCAGAGCACGAAATCACCAGCATATTTTTTGTAATGCGCTACTTCCACCCGGGCACCGTCCAGCATATCGTCCAGCGAGCGATTGGAGAGCTTGCCGTAGTCGTCCATCGACTGCACCGCAAAAAGCACGTGGCCCTCAGCTGCATAGGCATGGCCCCGCTCAACCAGCAATGCAATCATATCGACCATGGCCGACACGTTATCGGTTGCTTTGGGCGAGTGAGTTGGCGGCAATGTGTTCAGCGACACCATGTCTTCTTCGTAGGCGCGGGTATAGCGCTCAGCGACATCGCGAATGGATTCATTGTTGTCGACAGCTGCCTTCATTATTTTGTCGTCAATATCAGTAATATTACGCGCGTAACTGACCTTGGGATACAGGGTTTGCAGCACGCGAAACAAAGTATCAAACACCACGGCTGGGCGCGCGTTACCGATATGAATGAAGTTGTAAACCGTCGGGCCACAGACGTACATACTCACAGCGTCGGGCTTGAGCGGCTGAAACGCCTCTTTCTTGCGTTTCTGGGTGTTGTAAAGATGCAGGGTCATCTATTTGCCTTTGTTGATATGCGAGAGTCGTATGCGTGTTTAACGGCCGCCAGCTTTGTCGGAAAATGTATCGCGCAGGCCTATAGTCATATTAAAAACTGGGGCGTCCGTGGTATGGTCCAAACGATCTGCTACGAAATAGCCCTCGCGCTCGAACTGGAAACAGGTTTCAGGCGCGGCATTTGCCAACCCCGGCTCAATCCAACAGTTTTCGAGCACTCGCTTCGATTCTGGGTTGATGTGATCCAGAAAATCACCCTCGCCTTTGTCGGGCGATGCGTTCAAAAACAGACGATCGTAGACCCGAATTGTTGCCTTGCGCCCAGCCGCTGCAGAGACCCAATGGATAACACCGCGTGGCCGTATGCCCTCGGGCGAATCTTCGCCTACCGTATTTTCCACCAACTCACAGTAAAGCACCGTGGGCTTACCGTGCTCGTCGTGATCAACGCGACTTGCCTTGATAATATAAGCACCGCGCAGGCGCACATACTCACCTAAGATCAGACGCTTGAACTTTTTGCGCGACAAGCTTGTGTCTTCACTAAAATCTGCGGCATCGATCATAATTTCACGGGTAAAGGGGAGTATCCGCTCGCCCATGTCTTCTTTGGGATGGCAGGCAGAGCGCAATTCTTCAATGCGGTCGGCATCGAAATTTTCGATAACGACCTTAAGCGGGTTTAACACCGCCATTGCTCGCGGTGCATGTTTGTCGAGGTCGTCGCGAATAGCCGACTCGAATTGCGCAATACTGACCACACCATCGGATTTCGCAACCGGCAGTGCTTCGCAAAAATTGCGAATGGCGCGCGCGGTAAAACCTCGGCGCCGCATTCCGTGAATTGTGGGCAGACGAGGATCGTCCCAGCCGTCGACGTGACCATCATCTACCAAGCGCTTGAGTTTGCGCTTGCTGGTAACGGTGTAGTCAAGATACAAACGACCAAATTCATACTGGCGCGGCTGTGCGGGCACCGGCAAATGCCCCAGAAACCACTCATACAAAGGGCGATGGTCGGCAAACTCCAAGGTGCAAATGGAGTGTGTTACGCCCTCAATCGCATCTTCTTGTCCGTGTGCAAAATCATAGCTCGGGTAGATGCACCATTTGTCGCCGGTGTGGTGGTGGCTCTGCTTGCGAATGCGGTAGAGAATCGGGTCGCGCAAATTCATATTGGGCGAGGCCATATCGATTTTCGCCCGTAAAACCCGAGCCCCCTCGTCAAACTCGCCGTTTTTCATTCGCTCAAGCAGATCGATGCTCTCGTGTACGCTGCGCTCAAGAAAGGGGCTCGGTTTGCCAGGAGTCGTCGCCCAACCGCGGTACTCGCTGGCCTCTTCCGCACTCAGATCGCATACATAGGCCAGACCTCCCCTGATCAGGTGTTGTGCCCAAGCGTAAAACTGATCGAAATAATCTGAGGCATAGCGGACCTCCCCTGCCCAGTCAAAGCCCAGCCAACGCACGTCCTCCATGATCGCATCGACGTACTCCTGCTCTTCCTTGCTGGGGTTGGTGTCGTCGAAACGAAGATTGCAGTGGCCGCCGAACTGCTCGGCAAGCCCAAAATTCACACAAATAGCCTTAGCATGCCCGATGTGCAGGTAGCCGTTGGGTTCGGGTGGAAAGCGCGTCACCACTTCTTTTGAGGCTAGCTTCCCCGCCTCAATGTCGGCGTGAATGATCTCGCGAATAAAATTGCTTGCCTGTGTTTCGGATTTACTCATTCACCTATCCAGTGGCCCTGCAGCAGTAATCCGTGCTGGCATCCCCTGCAGAACTCAAAAAGAGCGCCAGACTTCGCGTCTGGCGCAAAAGGGCGTTATTATAGCGGCTTTAAAATTCCGAGTTAATCGACACAGGCGTAAAAATGATAATTCTGCAAACAAATCATGGCGATATCAAAATTGAGCTGGACTTCGAAAAAGCTCCCAATACAGCTGCCAACTTCCAGCAATACGTTGAAGACGGCTTCTACGACGGCACGATTTTTCACCGTGTCATCGACGGTTTTATGGTTCAGGGCGGCGGTTTCACACCGGGTATGCAGCAAAAAGCGACTCGCGACACCATTGAATGCGAAGCAGACAACGGCCTGAAAAACGAGCTGGGCACACTGGCCATGGCCCGCACCAATGACCCTCATTCAGCCTCTTCGCAGTTTTTCATCAACGTGAAAGACAACGACTTCCTGAACCATAGCGGTAAAACGTCTCAGGGCTGGGGCTACGCTGTATTCGCCAAAGTAGTCGATGGCATGGATATCGTTACCGCGATTAAAGGCGTGGCGACGACTATGGCTGCCGGCCATCAAGACGTGCCCGCCGAAGATGTGGTCCTTGAGAAAGCTTACGTGGCGGAATAATGCCCAGCGTATTTATTTCAGATCTGCATTTAGACACAAAGCGCCCGGATATTCTCCGGGCGTTTTTGTCTTTCTTGGAAGTCGATGCCCCTCAGGCTGAGGCGCTCTATATTCTCGGAGACCTATTTGAAGCCTGGATTGGTGACGACGATGATGCCGAGCTGGCGCTTACTTGCCAGCAAGCGCTGCGAAAACTCAGCGAGTCCGGAACACAGCTCTTCTTTATGCACGGGAACCGGGATTTCTTGCTGGGCGAGCGTTTTGCCAGAGCCACCGGCGGTCAAATACTACCGGACCCGAGTGTAGTCGATCTCTACGGTACCCCCACCCTGCTGATGCACGGCGACAGCTTGTGCACCTCAGACAGCGGTTATATGACCATGCGAGAGCAACTACGCTCCAGCGAGTGGCAGCAAAACCTGCTTTCTCAGCCCTTGGATGCGCGCAGGCAGTTGGCGCAGCAACTGCGTATGGCCAGCGCTGAAGCCAACAGCAACAAGGCCGAAGACATTATGGATGTCACGCCAGAGGCCGTAGTGGACGCCATGCGTCAGCACCAGTGTCGGCGACTTATCCATGGCCACACCCACCGCCCCAAAGTACATGATGTGGCGCTAGACGGGCAGCCCGCAGTGCGCATAGTGCTCGGCGACTGGGATCAGCGTTTGTGGTTTTTGAGGGTTACGGCGACAAGTTGCTCACTGGACCATAGACCGGTCGAGTGAAATCCGCCGACCAAGCGGACTGAACGACGACTAAAAGCGAAGACAGTGGATTAGTGGGTCGGTCCGCTATGAAATCTGAATTCAGTATCTACCGCCGTCACCAAATCAGCTTCAATCGCGGCAAATTCTGCCACCCGCGCATCAATATTCTCATCGCCTGCGTATTGCCTGGCCAAGTTCAGATAGTCCTTGAAGTGACGCGACTCTGATCTGAGTAAAGACTGATAAAACCCTGCGAGATCGGCGTCCAACAAGGGCACCAGCCGCGCAAAACGCTCGCAGGAGCGGGCTTCTATAAAGGCTCCGATTATCAATACATCGATCAGCTTGCCAGGTTCCGACGTGCGCATGGTCTCACGCAGACCCCCGGCGTAGCGGGCTGAACCAATCTGGACATAGTCCACCCCGCGTTTAGCCATAATGCCCATCACCTGTTCAAAATGGCGTAGTTCTTCACGTGCCAGCTTGGACATACTCATCAGCAGGTCCGGTTTGTCGACGTAGCGGTACATCAGGTTAAGTGCCGTTGAGGCCGCTTTTTTTTCACAATTTGCGTGATCTATCAACAGGATATCTTGGTTTTGCAAAGCTGATTCTAACCACGAATCGGGGGTTTCGCAGGCGAGAAAATCTTGAACGGGGCGTATATCGATGGCTTTCATTGATTCGGGTTTCGAGGGTAACTAAGACGGGTCGCTAGTATAACAGACCCCTACTCTCCTGATAGTTTTCACCTAAGGTTACCGTGTTAGATGACCTTCATGTACCGCTCGTAATGCGCTTCCGACAGAATATAGAACTCGCGATCTATCATATCTTTTAGCTCGGACAGCGGCACACCACGATATTGAGCATCAAGCCGCAGCCCAAATTCACTCAAATTTTGTATCTGCTGGGCGCCCGAGCGAAGTAGGGCAAAGACCCAAACTTCTGGCGGCTTATAGGATTTGTAGGCAATCTGCTGGGTTTGTAATTGCCATTCCAGCAGTGTTGGATCCAGCACAGTCAATTTATTACGCACTACTTGAGTGAGAAAGACGTCCAAACGGGCATCAATCACTCGCTTTTGCACTTGGGAGTAGCCGTTCCAGTGAATCACTTCATGAGAGAAGCGCTTGCAGCCGCGACACACCGCATCACCCAAGGCGGTTGAGCAGACGCCAATACAAGGGGTGGTGATTCTGGGCATCAATGTGTCACTCACGAACTGCGTATCTCCTGATGTTTAAATGGTTGCCCGAAACGCGCGGCTTAATCCGAGCCTGCCGGTAGACCCGATGAAAGCCAAAGTATCAGGCAAAGGACTTAAGGCAAACTATTCACCTCAAAAACGGTGAGTATAAGGCTAAACGTTAGACTTTCGACTGCCAAGTGGCAAATCCGGACGACTATCCCCCTTAGCGAAACGATTGATTTACAGTATAATTGTGGCCTTTTCGACGTCGATGATGGGCATCGATAGTCCCGACCGCCGGCGATCCCGGCTCTTTCGGGTACCGAAATTCCGACCAGAGGAGCAATACCGTGCTTAAAGCATACCGTGAACACGTCAGCGAACGAGCGGAAGTGGGCATTCCACCCAAGCCCCTGAACCCTGAGCAAGTAGCTGAATTGGTGGAGTTGCTGAAAAATCCGCCCACCGGAGAAGAAGAAACGCTGCTTGAACTGATTTCCGATCGCGTACCCCCGGGTGTTGATGAAGCTGCCTATGTTAAAGCCGGCTTTCTCTCGGCTATCGTCAAAGGCGAAGCCAGCTCCCCACTGATCGACAAAGCCAAAGCTGTCACCTTACTGGGCAATATGCACGGCGGCTATAACATTACTACCTTGGTTGAACTGCTAGACGACACAGAGTTAGTCGAACAGGCCGCTACCGAACTTAAGCACACACTGCTGATGTTTGATGCCTTCCACGATGTCGAAGAAAAAGCCAAGGCCGGTAACGAGCACGCCAAAGGCGTTATCCAGAGCTGGGCCGATGCCGAGTGGTTCACCACGCGCGACAAGGTCGCCGAATCTATCAAGGTCGCCATCTTTAAAGTTACCGGCGAAACCAATACCGATGACCTCTCGCCTGCTCCCGACGCTTGGAGCCGCCCCGACATCCCCCTACACGCCATGGCCAGTTACAAAATGCCACGTGAAGGCCTAGTTCCGGAAGAAGCCGGTGTTCGCGGCCCGATCAATAAAGTTAAAGAAATTCAGGACATGGGACTGACGGTTGCCTTTGTCGGCGACGTGGTTGGCACCGGCTCCTCACGCAAATCGGCCACTAACTCTGTACTATGGTTCTTTGGTGACGACATGCCCGGCACGCCCAACAAAAAATCGGGCGGTATCTGCATCGGCAACAAGATCGCGCCGATTTTCTACAACACCATGGAAGACGCTGGCGCACTGGTATTCGAAGCCCCGGTAGACGATCTGAGTATGGGCGACATTGTCGAAATTCGTCCCTACGACGGCAAAATCCTGAACGAAGCTGGCGGCGTCATTTCAGAGTTCGAACTGAAATCCGACGTCCTGCTGGACGAAGTCCAAGCTGGCGGCCGCATCAACCTGATTATCGGTCGCGGCCTGACCACTAAGGCGCGCGAATCATTGGGTTTGCCAGAGTCCGAACTATTCCGCAGGCCGACTACCCCCGTCGATACCGGCAAAGGCTACACCCTAGCCCAGAAAATGGTTGGCAAAGCCTGTGGCGTTGACGGTATTCGCCCCGGCACTTACTGCGAGCCGCGCATGACCACGGTCGGATCTCAAGATACCACTGGCCCAATGACTCGCGACGAGTTGAAAGATCTGGCCTGCCTCGGCTTCTCTGCCGACCTGACCATGCAGTCTTTCTGCCACACCGCCGCTTATCCCAAGCCTATAGACATCGACACCCAGCACACTCTGCCCGACTTTATCATGACCCGCGGCGGTGTTTCCCTGCGTCCCGGTGATGGCATTAT
>JBLHMO010000141.1:0-7637 GCA_047622145.1 Paracoccaceae bacterium
GTAGTCGTAGTAGACGAGCGCACGGCTGAGTTTGTCGGGGGACTCTTGGTTGAGCAGCATTTTCAGTTTCTTTTCCTGCCCCAGTTGATAGGCGGCGAGAATCTGCTGTTTAATCAGACTTTGTTGTTTGCGCTGATTTTCGCGCAGTGAGAATTTGCGTTTCGTTAGTGATTTTAGTTGTTGCTGTTGCTTGGCGATGGCGGCATTGGTGTTGCGTAGCTTACGCTGCAGAGCACCAAGCTGGGTTTCTACTTCACGTAAAGCCTTCTGCGCGCTATTGCGTTGTTCACGCTTGCCGTTCAGCTCGGTTTGGAGGGCACCGATGCGCGACTTTAAAGCATTGAGTTGCGTGCGCGTCTCGTTGCCGTCGCTGCTAGCGGCAAGGCTGCAGCACAGCACGGTGCTGACAGCGGCGACAGTGAGCCAGCGCATGGGCATATGATCAGACGTCGGCGATCAGGGATTGTCCGCTCATTTCCGGCGGTTGCTCCAATCCCATTAGCGCCAGCATCGTGGGCGCGACATCGGGCAGCCGGCCGGGCTTCAGACTCAGCGTGCGCTTGCCGACGTAGACAAAGGGCACTAATTCGGTGGTGTGCTGGGTATGGGGCTGGGCGGCTTCGTGGTCGAGCATTTGTTCACAGTTGCCGTGGTCGGCTGTGATCAGGCAGTCGGCGCCGACTGCCAATACCGCTTCGGTAACCCGGCGCAGGCTTTCGTCGATGGCCTCTGCGGCTTTAACGGCAGCGCTAAATACGCCAGTATGGCCGACCATGTCGCCATTGGCGTAGTTGCAAATGATTGCGTCGTAGTTTCCGCTGTTGATCGCAAAAACCAGTTTATCGGTTACTTCGGGTGCGCTCATTTCCGGTTTTAGGTCGTAGGTGGCAACGTCCGGAGAGGGCACCAATATGCGGTCTTCGCCTTTGTACAATTGCTCGCGGCCGCCGCTAAAGAAAAATGTTACATGAGCGTACTTTTCGGTTTCGGCGATGCGCAGCTGGGTTTTGCCGAGCTTTTCCAGTAATTCACCAAAGCTGTTGTGCAAGTCTTCGGAGGGGTAGGCGATACGAGTGTTTAGGGTGCTGGCGTATTCTGTGACACTGACAAAGTCTGCCAGTGCGGGCGTGGCAGCGCGCTCAAATTCGGTAAAATCCACATCGATAAAAGCGCGGGTGAGCTCGCGGGCACGATCGGAGCGGAAATTCATAAAGATAATGCTGTCGCCATCTTCAATGTGGACCGGCTGTTCGCCGTCCGCTGCAATTAGGGTGGCGTTCACGAATTCGTCGTTCTCGTTTCGCTGGTAAGCTGCCTCTAATCCGGCGAGGGCGCTTGGCGCGCGGTAGTCGGCTTTGGCTTGAGTTAGCATGTCGTAGGCTTTTTGGACGCGATCCCAGCGGTTGTCGCGGTCCATGGCGTAGTAGCGGCCGATAATGCTGGCGATGCGGCCGCAGCCCAGTGCTTCAAACTTGTCAGACAGTTTTTGCAGGGAGGCTTTGGCGCTGCGCGGCGGGGTGTCGCGACCGTCCAAAAAGGCATGAGCGTAAACTTTGCTCGCACCGTGACGTGCAGCAAGTTCTACCGCGGCCAGAATCTGGTTTTCATGGCTGTGTACGCCGCCCGGAGACAGCAGACCAAAAATATGTACGGCCTTATCGTGGTTGACGGCTTTTTCAACCGCCTCAACAAAAATCGGGTTGCGGAAGAAGTCGCCATCGCTGATGGATTTGTCGATGCGCGAGATATTCTGATAAATAATGCGGCCCGCACCTAAACTCATATGGCCAACTTCGGAATTGCCCATTTGGCCTTCTGGCAGGCCGACATCGGGCCCTGAGCCGGAGATCAGGCTGTGTGGGCACTCGCTCCAGAGCTTGTCCCAGGTGGGAGTGTTGGCGTGGAAGATGGCGTTGTCTTCGGGCGCGTCACGATGGCCCCAGCCATCGAGAATCAGCAATACCATGGGTTTTTTGGCAGTCATCGAGGTCCAGAGCTGTCTGTTAACGGGGTGACTATTGTAGCGGCTATCCCCGGCAGCCGCCATGTGTCCGCGGGCACAGGCAGGACACGATTGATCCGTGTATAATCGCGGCTTTTGAAAATGCCCGCACAGAGGTTTTGCATGGAATCCATCATCGTTTTTTTGGGACAGCAGTGGATGCTGGTTGGCGCCTTGTTGAGTTGTGTCTTACTGCTGGTATTTCATGATTCCAAGCGCTCAGGTGAAGCAGTCAGTCCGCAGGCGGCCGTTAATCTGATTAATCATCAGGACGCCGTGGTTGTCGACTTGCGCGATGCCAAGGAATACAAGGCGGGGCATATCGTCGATGCGATCAATATCCCCTTTAGCGGCATTGACTCGCGCATGGGCGAGCTGGAGGCGCATAAAGAGAATACGCTTATCCTGGTGTGTAAAATGGGGCAGCATTCGGGCAGCGTCGGCAAGAAGCTGGCGGGCAAGGGCTTTACCGGTGTGCGGCGCATGTCCGGTGGCATGACAGAATGGCAGGGCCAGCAATTGCCCTTGGTAAAAGGTTGAGTCGCGATGAGCAAGGTTAAAATATACACCACGCGTTTTTGTCCCTTCTGCGTTCACGCCAAGCAGTTGCTGGCGCATAAGGCGGCAGACGTCGAGGAAATTGCGGTTGATGGCGACCGAGCCATGCGTGCTAAGTTGGTGAAAATGAGTGGTGGCAACAGCACCGTACCGCAGATCTGGATAGGTGAAACCTATGTTGGCGGTTGTGACGAGTTGATGATGCTGGATAGACGCGGCGAGCTCGATGGGCTGCTGACGGCTTAATACATTGTTTGATTAAACTGATTGGAAAATAGGATTGTCGATGGCCGAAGAACAGCAAAAATTTGCCCTACAACGCATTTATGTGAAAGACCTGTCGCTGGAGTCGCCCAATAGCCCCTTGGTTTTCACCAAGAGCTGGAAGCCAAATTTCAAGGTTGATCTCAATACTCGCAGCAATCATGTTGCAGAAAGCAGTTACGAAGTTGTGCTCACGATTACGCTGACCGCCGAACTGGCGGACGAGCAGGTCTTGCTGATTGAAGTGCAGCAGGCGGGCTTGTTTGCGATTGAGGGGATTGAAGGCGACACTTTAAAGCAGGTGCTAGGTATTGCCTGTCCAAACCTTTTGTTCCCCTACGCCCGCGAGGCGGTAGATTCCTTGGCGCTGAAGGGTGGCTTCCCCGCTATCGCTTTGCAGCCGGTTAACTTTGAAGCCTTGTTCCGTGAGGCGCAAAAGCAAGCTGAAGCTAGTCAGGGCGCTCAGAAGCACTAAAGCTTTAGGCGCCACCGGCGAAACCGAGCTGGCGCCAGGCTTCGTAAACAAAAATACTGACCGCGTTCGATAGATTCAGGCTGCGGCTCTGGGTTTTCATTGGCAGCCGTAATATGTGATCCGTCGGTAGCTTCGCCAAAAATTCTGCGGGCAGGCCGCGACTCTCTGGGCCAAACACCAAGTAATCTCCCTCCCTATAGCTAGCGTCACTATGCACCTTGCGGCCCTTGGTGCTGCAGGCAAACACGCGCTGTGGCTGTTCACTTTTAGTGAAATCGTCCCAGCAGGTATGGGTTTTGACGTTGGCCCATTCGTGATAATCCAACCCTGCGCGGCGCAGGCGCTTGTCATCCAGTACAAAACCCAATGGCTTGATCAGATGCAATTGCATGCCGGTGTTGGCACACAGGCGAATAATATTGCCTGTATTGGGCGGTATTTCCGGTTGGTAGAGCACGATATTCAGCATGAGCGCTTCCGGTTAAGTAAGGACTAGTTGGGGCGGTAGACCTTAACGTTTTCATAGCCCTGCTCGACCAGGTGCGCTGCGTGCAGTCGGCTCATGACCCCTTTTTCACAATACAGCAGATAAGTACAGGCTTGGTCGAGTTCGGCGAATTTGCTGTGCAGTTCATAAAAAGGTATCCCGATAATGGCAGTGCCCGCCAACTTTAGCTGGCGGCGATCGGTCTCGTTGGGGTGGCGTACGTCAAGTACGACGGCGTCGGGGATGGGCGCGGCAAGCTCTTCTATGTCTATGCGCTCAAGCTCTTCGTTGGCCAGCTGGTCGATGGTGGTGTAGCGCGCGTCGCTCAGTGCCTGTTCGAGCACGGCAAAATCGAAGTTGGCTTCTTGGGCGGCAATCTTTTCGGGCTTGGCCCTGGTGGTCGGTTTCACCGAAATAACGCCGCAGTACTCGGGCATATTGGCGGCAAATTCTTGAGTGCCAATTTCCGTGGCGGTACGAATAATGTCTCCTTTGTTGGCGGCGATCAGTGGCCGCAGCACCATCTTATCGGTCACGGCATCGATAACGGACAAGTTGGTCAGGGTCTGGCTGGAGACCTGGGCAATGGCCTCTCCGGTGACTAACGCCTGCACGTTCAATTGGTCGGCAACCCGCTCGGCCGCGCGCAGCATCATGCGCTTGAGCACCACGCCCATTTGTGAGTTGTCGACATTTTTCAGGATTTCGCCAACCACCGCCTCAAAAGGCACAGTGACAAATTTAACCCGATGGGACGCGCCGTATTTCATCCATAGATAGAGCGCGACTTCCTTGACGCCAATTTCGTGTTCGCGGCCGCCCAAATTAAAAAAGCAAAAGTGGGTGCGCAGGCCGCGCTTCATCATCAGGTAGCTGGCAACCGGCGAATCGAAGCCGCCGGATATCAGTGAAAGTACGGGGTCGAGGCTGCCCAGTGGATAGCCGCCTAAGCCGGGGTAGCGTTGGTTGACGATGTAGACCAGCTCATCGCGCACTTCGATGCGTACCACCATGTCCGGATTGCTCAGGTTTACCCCGGCGGCGTCGCTGTGCTGGTTGAGGCCGCCGCCGACATAGCGCTCAACTTCGAGCGACTTAAAATCGTGTTTGCCACTGCGCTTGCAGCGCACGCTGAAGGTCTTGCCTGCGAGGCGTTCGCCCCACAGCGCGAGCGTCTGCTGATAAATAGTGTCGATATCGACTAAGGGGTATTCCAGCACATCTAAAAAATGCGCAATGCCGGGGGTGTTGTTCAAGGTCTCAACGATGGCAGCGAGGGCGGTGGGGTCCTTCAGTTTACTGTTGATAACGATTTTGTCCCAATGCCGCTCAATGTGGATGTCAGGGTCAGTGGCTCTCAGCAGGCGTTTGAGGTTGGTGTGCAGCTGTTTGACGAATTGTTTGCGTACCGGACGGCTTTTAATGGTGATTTCGGGGTAGAACTTGACGATAAACTTCATGATGCTCCGGGATACGCGGGAAAAAACGCGCTATTATACTGCCCTCAGCAAGATCTGTGCAGCGCGCTGAAGTAAACAGCGTGAGTCATAATGGTGCGCTGAAGCCTCGTTTTGGTGCAAGGAGCGTTATTCTTGCACGGTAATCAGGCGACATGGCTTTAAAGCGCCTGTTTTCGACGTTTAAAGGCTGCCAGCTTTGTGGCATATCTTTTGCTTTATGTCATCTCATTCACAAGGTCGCTATGCGGCATTGTCTGAACGGCATATAATCGCCCACTTTCGGCCGCGCCGAGATAACAAGACTCTCTATGGAGGATAACCCTAATGTCAGAGAAAACTCTGAATCTGATTAAAGACAACGAAGCAATCTGGGCAGACATGCGTTTTACCGATACTAAAGGTAAAGAGCAGCACGTCACTATTCCTGCTAAAGATGTCGACGCCGGTTTTTTCGAAGAAGGCAAAATGTTTGACGGCTCATCCATCTCTGGCTGGAAGGGCATTAACGAATCCGACATGATCCTGATGCCTGATGATTCGGCCTCCATTCTTGACCCCTTCACCGACGACGTCACTGTCATAGTGCGTTGTAACATCGTCGAGCCTACAACCATGCTGGGCTACAACCGCGATCCGCGTTCTATCGCTGCGCGCGCGGAAGACTATCTGAAGTCTACAGGTATTGCCGACACCGCACTGTTTGGTCCAGAGCCTGAATTTTTCGTATTTGACGATGTAAAATGGCACGCTGATATCAGTGGCGCTGGCTACAGCATAAACTCTGACGAAGCGTCTTGGTCTTCCAATAAGGTGTTTGAAGACGGCAACTTTGGTCACCGTCCTGGCATTAAGGGCGGCTACTTCCCCGTTCCTCCAGTCGACAGCCTGCACGACCTGCGCGGTGCCATGTGCCATGCGATGGAATCTATGGGCTTGGTTATCGAAGTACATCATCATGAAGTGGGTACGGCTGGCCAGTGTGAAATCGGTGTTGGCCCCAACACTTGCGTAGGCAAAGCTGACGAGGTTCAGATTCTGAAATACGCAGTGCACAACGTAGCTCACGCTTATGGCAAAACAGCAACGTTCATGCCGAAGCCTTTGGTTGGCGATAACGGCAGCGGTATGCACTGCCATATGTCTCTGAGCAAAGACGGTACCAACCTGTTTGCTGGTGACGTATACGGAGGCCTGTCTGAAATGGCTTTGTTCTATATCGGCGGCATCATCAAGCACGCTCGCGCACTGAATGCGTTTGCTAACCCAGCTACCAACTCCTACAAGCGGCTGGTGCCTGGCTTTGAAGCCCCGGTCATGTTGGCATACTCTGCCCGCAACCGCTCTGCGTCTATCCGTATTCCATACGTAGCCAACCCGAAAGCACGGCGCATCGAAGTACGTTTTGGCGATCCTGCGGCCAACCCTTACCTGATGTTTGCGGCGTTCTTGATGGCTGGTCTTGACGGCATTCAGAACAAGATCCACCCCGGCGATGCTGCCGACAAGGATCTGTATGACCTGCCTGCTGAAGAAGCTGCAGCGATTCCGACAGTTGCATCTTCACTGGATCAGGCTCTGGCTGCGCTGGACGCAGACCGAGAGTTCCTGACCGCTGGCGGTGTATTTGATGACGACATGATTGATGCTTACATTGGTCTGAAAAGCACTGAAGTTGAGCGCTTGGCCATGACGACTCACCCCGTTGAGTTTGACATGTACTACAGCGTTTAATCGTAGCTCGCTTGTTCAAAGCCCGGCTATCGTCGGGCTTTTTTTTGCCTGGTAATTGAGGCTGGGCGAATTTGCCGCGCCTCACAGATTTCTACACAGTCTATTGACGGCGAGACGTCCTTGCCCAAGTATCGGCCTATGAAACGATTACTCTGTTTAAGCACAATTCTTTGTTTTGCGGGCAGCCTGCTGGCTGATGAGTCCGGACCGGGGATTTATCGCAGCAAAGACAAGCGCGGCCATACAGTGTTTACCGATCAGCATAGTGACGATGCCGAGCGTATTGAACTGCAGGACACCAACCGCACGCCGGCGCTTGTGCCGCGGCCGCGAGCCAGCAAAGCTCAGCCTAAGGGTGAAGGTTCGGGCTACCGAGTGGAAATCGTGCAGCCGGCGAACAACAGTGTGGTTCCCAGCGGGCTGGTGCCGACTCAGGTAAGCGTGAACATCGATCCGCCGCTGCTGCCAAAGCACCGCGTCCAATTTTTGCTTGATGGCGAAAGCCTGCTTGTCAGCTCTAGCCAGCAGCATACTATTAAGCGCCTTAAGCCGGGTTCGCACCAGATCAGCGTCCGCGTGGTCGATGCTGATGGTGAGTCGCTGGGCGAGGCGGGGGCGGTAACTGTCACGGCATACTGGCCCGGCAACCGCTAATTCCCA
>JBLHMO010000142.1:0-7425 GCA_047622145.1 Paracoccaceae bacterium
TCGATACTGGCGTCGTAGCGACCCTGCGAGACGTACTGCCGCGTCAGCTCCATACGCATGCCCTCAAGCGTAGAGCGTTTGAACACCTGACCTTCCGACAGACCCGAATTTTTCAGACCGTCTAACAACGCTTCAGATTTAATGGCCTTGTTTCCATCAATGCTGATTTCGCTGATGGAGGGACGTTCGGCAACGATAACCACCAAAATATCGCCGTCACGAGCGATTTTGATGTCATCAAAATTTCCCGAGCGAAATAGCGAGCGGGCAGCAGACGCTAACAATTCGTCGGATACTGCATCCCCCACATTGAGCGGCAAGGCGGCAAACACCGTATCGGCGGAGATACGCTGGAGGCCCTCAACCCGAATATCCGAGATAATAATGCGCTCAGCTGTAGAAGCTGGGCCCGCAAAAGTCAGGCCCGCCGAAACGACCAGCGCAAACAGGAAAAAACAACACGCAATCTTCGAAAACACCAACAGTCCTTGGCCACTGCCCAATCGGCGACGGCTATTTATTCGTTATTCTGAACGACACTACAGACGTAGTACGTCGTTATAGAGAGCAAAAACCATCAGGCAGACGACCAGCACCACGCCAACCTGATTGGCAACCATTTGAATCTTTTCTGTTACCGGGCGACCTGATGCCAACTCAATCAGGCCGTATACAATGTGTCCGCCGTCCAAAATGGGCACGGGTAGTAAATTCAGCACACCGAGACTAATACTAAGCAAAGCAAGCAAATTCAACCAAGCGAACAGGCCGTACTCGGCCGAAGCGCCGGCCACTTTAGCAATGGTTATGGGCCCACTCAAGTTTTTTGGCGATAGTAATCCCGTCGCCATCTTGTAAATGGATTGAACGGTGAAAACGCTCATATGGACCGTTTTCTGGCTGGCCGCAATAAACGCCTCTACCGGGCCATAGTGATACTCGCGAAACCAATCGTCCGACACGGGCGGTGGGGGTACCACTGCCATACCGACAAAGCCCAGCATTTTTCCATCCACGCGCTTACCGGCGGGGGTGATCGTCGTCTGCTCGGCACGGCCATTTCGCTCAAAACCAAGCACAATGTCGGTGCCTGCGCGCGCTTTAACGTAGTCCACCCACAACATCCAGTCATCCAATGGCGTACCGTCAGCCGTCAGTAGACGATCTCCAGGCTTCATCCCAGCAGCTTCGGCTGCGCTATCAGCCACGACTTCCTGAATGACTGCTTCAACTTTGGGCCGGTACAAGCCGATGCCCAAGCTAACCACAGGGTCGGGCTCGGCTACGCCCTTGAGCCAACCGTCGAGTACGACGACCGATTCGTATATCAGGTCAGATTCCGGATACTTGGCGGCGATGGCCATTTCACCGGTCTCCCCGATTCTTTCCAACAGCCGGATATGTAACTGTTCCCAGGTAGGTGTTTGCTTGCCGTCAACTGCAATGATTTCCTGACCCGCAACCAATCCCGCCTGCTGCGCCAGCGAACCCGCCTCGATATCGTCGATCAAGGGCGCCACGCCACGCACGCCGCCCATAAAAACCAGCCAATACACCAACACGGCCAAAATCAAGTTTGCGACAGGGCCGGCTGCAGCAATAGCGATGCGTTTTCCGGGTGACTGCCGGTTAAAGGCGAGATGCCGTTCTTCTGGCGCCACGTCACCTTCGCGCTCATCCAACATTTTGACGTAGCCACCCAGTGGAATACCTGCGACCACAAATTCGGTACCGTGGCGATCGCGACGGCTGAGCAGAGGTTTGCCAAAGCCGATCGAAAACCGCAGCACCTTGACGCCACAGCGCCGCGCCACCCAAAAATGCCCGAATTCATGCACCCCCACCAAAATACTGAGGGTGACGATAAAGGCCAACAGGGCTTGCAGAGTATCCAACATTGATTTACTTACCTCACCTTTATACGTGCCGCTAATACAACTTCTGTGGCCTCTCGCGCTTGCCGATCCGCGAATTTGACATCAGCAAGGCTGTCCGGTTCAACGACATCAACATTTTGCATAACAGATTCAATCACCTGGGCAATACCGGTGAATGGCAAACGACCACTCAAAAAGGCTGCCACCGCGACTTCATTAGCCGCATTCAATATCGTAGCCGCCGTACCACCCCGATTTACTGCCTCTCTGGCAAGGCGCAGGCAAGGAAATTTCACGTCGTCTGGCGCCTCAAAATCCAGTCGCCCCAGGCTGATCAGATCAAGACTGCCGACACCCGAGGACATGCGCTCCGGCCACGCCAGCGCATGAGCGATGGGTGTGCGCATATCAGGGTTGCCCAACTGAGCCAATACTGAGCCGTCAATATACTCCACCATGGAATGAATTATGCTTTGCGGGTGCACCACTACCGTGATTTTGTCGGCAGACGTATCAAATAGCCAGCATGCCTCAATCAGCTCCAGCCCCTTGTTCATCATGGTGGCAGAATCGACCGAAATTTTGCGCCCCATCGACCAATTGGGATGAGCGCAGGCTTGGTCGGGCGTTACCGATTCCAACTGCTCAACCGGAACGTCTCGAAACGGGCCACCCGACCCGGTCAAGAGTATTTTACACACACCCTGAGCCGGCAAGTCGCGCAGACTGCCATCGGCAAGGCATTGGAATATCGCATTGTGCTCACTGTCTATGGGCAGCAGCACAGCAGAAGACTTTTCGACTGCATCCATAAAGAGTCGGCCAGCCATCACCAAAGCTTCTTTATTGGCAAGTAACACCTTTTTGCCCGCATCCACCGCCGCTAAGGTTGGCTCCAGCCCGGCAGCGCCGACGATCGCAGCCATCACAACATCGACATCCTCGTCTGCCGCTACCCGGCAAAGATTTTCTTCGCCAGCCAGCACTTCGGTGCTGCTATGACCCACTTCTTCGAGCAGGTCCTTGAGACGGCCCGCAGCCTCGGGGTCGCGTAGCACCGCAAAGCGTGGATTAACGGCCAACACCTGTTTAAGCAGGTCGTCGACGCCGGTATTAGCAGTGAGCGCATAAACTTCAAAACGCTCGGGCTGGCGCGCCAGCACGTCAAGCGTACTGAGCCCGATTGAACCGGTTGACCCAAGGACGGTTACTTGCTCGCGCGCCATTCGCATTACCAACCCACCAGCAAGGTACCAAGAGTGAAGGCCGGGATGGCAGCAGTAATACTGTCTAACCTGTCCATCAAACCACCGTGGCCCGGCAATAGTGTGCCGCTATCTTTAACACCCTGATGACGTTTAACCATACTTTCTAGCAGATCACCCAGCACTGAAGCGAGCGACGCCACCCCGGACAGAACCATAAACGGCAGCAGGGCGATGGGTAGCCCGCCAGGCCAACATTGAGCAGCCAACAGAGCCAGCGCTTGGCTTGCCGCCAGCCCACCCCAAAAACCCGCCCAAGTCTTACCCGGACTAACATTCACGGCAAGTTTCGACTTGCCCCAAGCTCGACCGGCAAAATAGGCGCCTACATCGGCAGCAATCACCACCAGCAACACGTATATTATGAGTAACACACCCTGACCATGAAGCCGCAAATAACATAAAGCGAGCCAGGTGGGCACGAGTACCAGTATGCCCATCACCACTCGGACAGGCTTATTGCCCCATAGGCGAGCACTGCCGGGGTAACCCATAACCCAGAGCAGTGCGACTGCCCACCACAGAGCTGCTGCATGCAGCACCTCGCGAATGAGTGCTGTATTGGGTGCCACATCCAACAAATTGCCAAACATAAACAACAAGGCCATCAAGCCGGCGACGAAGAGCGTATAAAGCGCTCGCACGCCTGGTGCACTATACCCTGACAGCGCCGCCCACTCCCAGGCAGACCCCAGTACTATTACCGCAAACAACATCATTAACGGCACCGGCGCGAGATAGACCAGCAATAGCAAGAGCGGCACGGCCAGTGAGACTGCGGTAATAATGCGTTGTTTAAGCAAGTTGATTGCCTTTGGAATCGTTGGTTTCTGAATCGCCGACTTCAGGCAGACGCCCGCCATAACGGCGCTCGCGTTCTGCGTAACTGCTTAGAGATGCGCGTACTTCCAGTTTGTCGAAGTCCGGCCACAACACCTCACTAAAATAGAATTCGCTATAAGCCAGCTGCCAGAGCATAAAATTACTTATACGCTTCTCACCCGCCGTTCGTATGCACAGATCCGGATCAGGCAAATGCCGCAAGCTGAGGCCATCGGCCAATAATTGCTCGTCAATATCTACCGGCTTCAATTCGCCGCACGCTACACGTTCCGCCAGTTGCCGCACTGACTGTGCGATATCCCACTGACCACCATAATCGAGCGCAATATTCAGACTAGTTTTACGGTTAGCGCGGGTGGATTGTTCAGCATAATCCATTTTTTTCAGCAGTGTGCTGGACAGTCGATCACGCCTGCCGATAAATCGCAGTCGCACCTGATCCTCATTCAGCTTTTTGATTTCACTATCAAGGTAACTGGAGAACAGCTTCATCAGTGCGTTAACTTCCGCAGTGGGTCGCTTCCAATTTTCACTGCTAAAGGCAAACAGGGTAACAATGCCAACACCCGCCGCTTGGAACTCATCCAACACATCACGAATAACTTCAACACCGGCGCGATGGCCCGCATAGGGCCTTAATTCACGGTCCTTTGCCCAGCGATTATTTCCATCCATTATGATGGCAACATGACGAGGAACGATCCGCTCTGGGCTGTGTTGTTCAGAACTCATAGAACCTGAAACTCTTATATTTCCATCAGGACTTTTTCTTTTTCCGTAAGTTCCCTGTCGATCTCAGCTACGAATTTATCTGTCAGCTTTTGTATGTCATCAGAGGCTTTACGCTCTTCGTCTTCGCTGATGTCCTTCTCTTTGAGTAGGTCTTTGAAATCTGCCAGGGCATCACGACGAATATTACGTATTGAAATCCGTGCGTTTTCAGCTTCCGCTTTCGCCTGTTTGATATAGACCTTCCGGCTTTCTTCCGTAAGCGCTGGCATCGGAATACGAATAACAGTGCCAGCGGTACTGGGGTTAAGTCCCAAGTCCGATTTCATGATCGCTTTTTCAATCAACGGCACCAACTGCCTTTCCCAGGGCACTACTGACAGCGTTCGGGCATCTTCTACGTTCACATTCGCCACCTGACTCAGCGGTGTTGCCGATCCGTAATAATCAATCCTGAGCGTATCGAGAATACTGGGGTGGGCACGGCCAGTACGGATCTTGTTGAAGTTGTGACCCAGCACGTCTACCGATTTGCTCATACGCTCTGCAGCGTCGTCTTTAATCTCTTTGATCACTGTTAATTCTCTCCTGCAATTTCAGACACCAGCGTGCCTTCCTTGCCGCCCACAACGATACTGAGCAGGGCACCCTTTTGCTCCATCGCAAACACGCGCAAAGGCATATTGTGATCGCGACACAAGCAAATCGCTGTCAAATCCATGACTTCCAGCTTCATATCCAACACTTCGTCGTAGCTCAGCTGCGTGTATCTAACAGCATTGGGGTCTTTCATAGGATCGGCACTGTACACACCGTCAACCTTGGTCGCTTTCAGCACAAGATCAGCTTCCATCTCGATACCGCGCAAACAGGCTGCAGAGTCAGTAGTGAAAAACGGATTGCCTGTGCCGGCAGCAAATATCACGACTTCGCCGCGCTCCAACGAGCGCAAGGCCTTGCGCCTATCGTAATGATCAACTACGCCACTCATGGGGATAGCCGACATCACGCGCGATTTAATATTGCTACGCTCAAGTGCATCGCGCAGTGCTAGGCCGTTCATCACGGTTGCCAGCATGCCCATATGATCACCGGTAACGCGATCCAGGCCAGCCTTGCTAAGCGCAGCACCTCGAAACAAGTTGCCACCGCCGACCACCAGCCCTACCTGCACACCGATACCAACCAATTGGCCGATTTCGAGCGCCATGCGATCCAGCACCTTGGGATCGATCCCAAAGCCCATCGCGCCCATGAGCGCTTCACCGCTCAGCTTCAACAGTATCCGCTTGTATTTTTTGTCTCGGCCCTGACTGGTCATAACCCTGTTCCAGCACTGTCAAATTAGTGGTGCATTGTAATACGAAAATGGGGCCCGAAGGCCCCATTTTTTAGGATAAATCAGCCTTTTAGCTGAGCGGCCACTTCTGCCGCAAAATCCACTTCCGCTTTCTCTATACCGTCGCCCACCTCAAATCGGGTGAAGCCGATAATGTCAGCACCAGCGGCCTTGAGCAACTTGCCAACCGTTGTGTCGGGGTCTTTCACAAAGGATTGCTCGGTCAGGCTGTTTTCTGCCAGATACTTCCGTATACGACCATCAATCATCTTTTCGATAATTTCTGCAGGCTTGCCACTCTCTTGAGCTTGAACAGTATAAATTTCACGCTCTTTCTCGATTAATTCAGCAGGCATTTCATCCGGCTTGGCAACGGAGGGGTTAACCGCCGCTACGTGCATCGCAACATCGCGAGCCACTTCCACGTCGCCGCCCTTGAGTGCAACCAACACACCGATACGCAGATTCGAGTGAACGTAACTGCCGACCACACCACCCTCCGCCGCCACTACCACAATGCGGCGCACAGAAATATTTTCACCGATTTTCTGAACCAAGGCTTCGCGAGCAGACTCCAGCTCACCGACCATCAGTTCGGCGACATCAGACTGCTTGGTGTCAAATGCCTTATCAACAACCTTGGCAACAAAACCCAAGAAGTTATCATCGCGCGCAACAAAGTCGGTTTCGCTATTAACTTCAACCAACACACCGTAAGAACCGTCTTCGGCGACTTTCACAGATGCAATACCCTCAGCGGCGGTACGGCCAGCTTTCTTCGCTGCCTTCATGCCACTGGATTTGCGAAGATCTTCGATCGCCACGTCGATATCACCACCGGACTCAACCAGTGCCTTTTTACATTCCATCATGCCGAGCCCGGTACGCTCTCGCAGTTCTTTAACCATGCTTGCAGATACTGCAGCCATTGGATTATTCCTCCGGGTATTCAGTTCGACCACGGCCGAACCGGTTTATCAAAATTCATTTAAATGCCGCCAAAACGGCCGCATCAAAAAAGGGGCCGCAGCCCCTTTGGCCCAACCCCTACGACAACGCCTAATTAGGCTTTGTCGGCGCTATCTTCAACAGCGACCTCTACAAACTCGTCCTTGGCAGACAAACCAGCCGCGTCAGGTCGAGTTGCAATTATCGCGTCGGCAACTGCAGCGGTGTAGAGCTTGATCGCGCGAATCGCATCATCATTGGCCGGGATTACGTAATCAACACCGTCTGGATTGCTATTGGTATCAACAATGCCGATAACGGGGATGCCCAACTTGTTGGCTTCCTGGATAGCGATGCGCTCGTGATCAACGTCAATAACAAACAGTGCATCGGGCAGGCCGCCCATATCCTTGATACCGCCAAT
>JBLHMO010000143.1:0-7422 GCA_047622145.1 Paracoccaceae bacterium
CGAGGGTTTGATCGACTCGAGTGGGCGTCAGCACGAGTTCGATATTATTGTTTACGCGACCGGCTTTAAAGCTATGGACTTCCTTGCACCGATGGAAATTCGCGGTGTAGATGGCGTGAATATCAAAGAATTCTGGGGCGATGATCCCGGTGCCTACTTGGGCATGACGGTTCCCGGCTTCCCTAATTTCTACATGATGTACGGGCCCGGCACCAATTTAGGTTTCAATGGCAATTTGATCTTTAACTCGGAGTGCCAAACCCGCTATATCACCGAAAGCTTCCGTCATCAGATTCTAAATGATCTGCCCGCTATTGAGGTCAAAGAGTCGGTTTATCAAGACTACGGCCAGCGCATGGAAGAAGCCCTTGAAGGCTTTACTTGGTCTCACGGCAGTACTGGCAATTGGTATAAGAACTCGCGGGGTAAGGTTATTGCAAACTCGCCGTGGTCATTGCTCGATTATTGGGATTGGACGCGTAAACCTAATTTTGCCGAGTTCAACGTGGTGACATTAGCGTCTGCTCAAGCTGGCAGTGCAGCTGCGGTAAAGTAATTGGTTTAATTGATAACAGGGGACTTAGTCATGGCGCGTTATGAATACGTGATACTCACTCAGGCTGTTGAAGGAAAACTAGAGGAGTTTGAACGCTGGTACGACGAAGTTCATTTGCGGGATGTGTTGAAAATTCCCGGAGTGGTGTCGGCGAGACGCTCGCGTATTTGCAGCATTAAAAATACTGCCGTGGACGGGCCTGCTTGGAATTCTCTGGCGATTTATGAGCTGGAAGCTGATGACCCTGAAAAAGTTAAGCAGGCAATCAGCGATGCAGCCGGCACGGCGGCAATGACCATGAGCGCCGCTTTGGAAAAAGATGGCATTTTGCAAATTATTGCCCAGCCATTAAGTTAAATCTAAAAGCTCGGTGAGTGAGCTTATAGTGATATTTCGATTGAACAAGATGTGAGAGGTGAGTCGAGTGTTTGTAGTCACCCCAAAATCTCAATGACAATAATATAGGTTAAAAACCATGCACGCCTATTTCCAAATGATTATTGACGCCTACGCCGCAGCGCAACGTCCCTTCTTTCATCAGGTCACGCCGGAGGTGGCGCGGGACATGATGAGAGCGTCTATTGCTGCTGCGCCGAAATCTGCTGATTTGCCGGTAATGGCGTCAGTTAATAACGAGCAGCTAGACGGTCCTCACGGGGCCATACCAATTCGTCGCTACCTGCCTGAGGGCGATGTGCACGGGACCTGTGTCTACTGTCATTCTGGTGGTTGGGTTATCGGTGATTTGGATGCGGGCGATAATCTGTGTCGCCGCCTGGCGGGATTGGCCTCGGTCGAAGTTATCAGCGTCGATTATCGACTTGCCCCAGAGCACCCGTTTCCGATTCCCTTAGATGACGCTTATGCCGTTGTGCAGTGGGCAAGCGCCTTGGGCCGCCCACTGGTTGTTGCGGGAGAGAGTGCTGGTGCGAATCTCGTCGCCGCGGTGGCAATCCGCGCCCGCGATGAAGATGGCCCAGCAATAGTCGCCCAGCTTTTGGCTAGTCCAGTCACGGACCATAATTTTGAAACTGCATCGTACAATTCTATTGGCGATAAAAACTGGCTGTTATCGAGGGCTGATATGGAATGGTTTTGGGGGCATTACTGTCCAGATATCAGCGCGCGGGATAATCCCTTAATGTCGCCGTTAAAGCTCAGTAATGCCAAGGACTTACCTCAGGCAATGGTTGTGGTCGCCGAGTTGGACCCGCTGCGCGACGAAGGACTCGCCTATGCCGAGTTGCTGAGCGCTCATGATGTACCGGTATCGGTCGTTGAAGGTAAAGACATGCTGCACGCTTACTTCTTTGCGGCCAGTGCAATTCCAGAAGTAGCGCAGTCGGTTGCCGATGCGTCGAGCTGGCTGCGCAACTGCATCCTTTCTAGCGCTGGAGCGCAGGCGTGATGATGAAAACTGAGGGCAAATTATCTGGACGGCGCATTCTAATCACTGGTGCCGCTAGTGGCATGGGGCGCGCTATTGCCGTGCTTTTTCACCGTGAGGGCGCTCACGTTGCGCTGTTAGATCTGAACGGCCCAGCTGTTACCGAACTCGCAAGGGAGCTAGAGGGGTTTGGAGCTGAATGCGATATCTCATCGGCGCAGCAGGTTGCCGACACTGTTGCGGCGGCAATTGCGGCCTTGGGCGGTTTAGATGGCGTGGTGAACGCGGCCGGACTCTACTATTCTAAAGCTTTTGAGGAGACCGATCTCGAAAGCTGGAACCGGGTTATGGCGGTAAACGTCAATGGGCCGTATCACATATTGCAGGCGGCGCTTCCCGCGCTACGCCAGTTTGCCACCGCCACGATTGTGAATATAGCGTCGATCAGTGGTTACTTGCCAATGGCGGGAACAGCGGCTTATTCCACGAGTAAGGCGGCAGTGCTCATGCTGACAAAAAGTCTCGGTTTTGAGTTGGGGCCCCATATTAGGGTGAATGCTATTTGCCCTGGTGTGATTAAGACTGAGATGACCCGGCATATATGGGAAGACCCCGCGCGGGCGGCGAGCACATCGGATCGGGTGGCATTGAAAAAGATGGGCGAAGCTGAGGATATTGCTAAGGCTGCGCTCTATTTGAGTAGCGAGGACTCCAGCTTTGCAACTGGAACAGAGATTGTACTCGACGGCGGCTTTAGCTGGCGTTAGCCAAGGTGAGTTTGTCGTAATGGATCAGTGCATGTTGGCGTATTGCGACTTCCGATGCAATGCACCTACAGCATTTCATTAGTTAAAGATTTCGATCATAATCGTGGTCTACGTGTTTTATGACCACCACGGTACATGGCAATTAAATTGTCCGAGGGAATATATGAGTAGTACAACATCACCATCTTTTGAATATGATCCGTTTTCACCGGACGTCATGGAAAACCCCTTGCCGTATTACAAGGAGTTGAGGGATAAGCACCCAGTTTATTACATCGAAAAATACGACGGGTTCTTCTTTACCCGGTTTGACGACATAATGGAATTGCTATCCCATACCAAAAACGAATTGGTTAGCAGTGAGGGGCCGCTGCCAACACCCGCGTTTCTTTTGCAAAATCGCAATACCGAAGCGCCGGCGATCCCGCCGGTAGAGCCCTTCCCCTTGGCGCAGCAGCTAGGTCAGCCTATTTTGGCTGATATTCGCCGTGCCCACGACAAGCCCATGCGACCGAAAGCGGTTAAAGAATTAATGGACATGGTGCGCGGTCTGGCGAATGAGCGCTTGGATTTGCTGCTGCCACGTAAGCAGTTTGATTTAGTGTCAGAGTACGGTGGCATTGTGTCTTCAAGTGTCATCATGCACTTAATGGGTATGCCGCTGGAGCTAGCAGAGCAGTCTCTGGCGATTATCAATTCCGGTACACGAACCGACCCAGACTCTGGCGGATTCGATAGTCGCGCGGTGGCGAATAAAGCATTGGAATTGTATTTGCCCTATGTTCAGGCGCGGATGGACGCCGGCCCGGATGGCAGCGTGCCAATGATCGATGGCTTATTTAAATATCGAATTAACGGTAAACCGTTGACTGCGCCTGAAGTGGCAAGACAGTTAACCTGCGCTTTTATTGGTGGTATCGAAACGGTTCCCAAAGTGACTGCGGTTGGCTTGATGGAGCTGCTCGCGCGTCCCGACCAGTTGGCGGCTGTGCGGTCAGATTTGCAAACTAATGTACCGAAAGTTGTTGAGGAAATGCTGCGATTCTGCGCCCCGGCTCAGTGGTTTATGCGCACCGTACACAAGCCCATCACTGTGTGTGGCCAAGAGATAAAGCCAGGTCAGCGGGTGTTTGCGGTATATGCCTCAGCCCTACGCGACGAGCGCGAATTCGATCGACCTAATGAGTTTATTTGGGATCGCGAAATTCCCCGGGTAATGACCTTTGGTCAGGGGCCGCATTTCTGTATTGGTATCCACTTAGCGCGCATGGAAATTCGGATTTTAGTTGAGGAATTCTTAAAGCGTGTAGACAAGGTTCATTTCGATATGGACAAGGCCGTACGCCACCCCTCTAGTTTTCAGTGGGGCTGGAATAATTTGCCGGTGGTTATTGAGTAATGGACGTCATTAGAGCGAGTATCGCAACGGGTACACCGGTATGTGGTGCGTGGGTCTCGCTTGGTAATACCCAGTCGATCGAGGTAATGGGCAAGTCTGGCTACGACTTCTTGATACTCGATACCCAACACGGCGGTATTACTTTTGATCAAGTTCTTCCCGCATTACAGGTGTTAGGCAATGCAACACCGGCACTGGTAAGAGTGCCGTGGCGCGACCCCGCGCAGATTATGCGCGCGGCTGATCTTGGCGCTGCTGGTGTCATTGTGCCGATGATTTCCACTGCTGAAGAGGCGGCTCAGGCCGTGGCGGCGATTCGTTATCCCCCTGCGGGTATTCGCTCCTTTGGCCCGGTGCGCAGCTATTACACAGTATCGGCCGATCCGGTAGAGCCCCTGTGTTTTGTTATGGTAGAAACCGCGGAAGCCATGCACAACCTCGATGCCATCGCCGCAACACCGGGCCTAGATGGTATTTTCGTCGGACCTGTCGACCTTGCCTTGAGCTTAGGATGTGGCGCTGCGATGAAGATGCCCCCACAGGTGTTGGACGCCATGGATAAAGTTGTTCTTTGCTGTGAAAAATACGGAATCATCGCTGGTTGCGCATCGTTGGGTATGAATAACGCCGAAGATTTACTGCGTCGCGGTGTTCGCCTGGTGGCGATAGGCAGTGATTTTGCCTTTTTGCGGAATGCTGCTGCTGGAAACGCAGCGCTGGGTAAAACCTTGACGAGTCGCTATACGCGAACGCCAAATAACACTGAACCGGTGACGAAAGGTTGATTATGGCAAAGGACTTAGAGCAAGCGTTAAGCGCAATCGTCGGTGCTGGGCAGGTATTTGCTGGCGGTGATATTGATGAACGCTATAAGACTGATTTAACCAAAAAATACAGCACTGAACCCGCTTACGTCGTTAGGCCAGTGAGCACAGAGCAAGTTGCCGCCATCGTAAAATTGGCGGCAGGCGCAGGCATACCCATTACCCCTCTGTCGGGACGCACCGGGGTAGTGGGCGGCGGTGTTGCCCCGAATGGCGGTATTGTTCTTTCACTTGAACGGATGAATAGCATTGTCGAAATTGATACCGCGTCGATGACAATGACGGTTGAGGCGGGCTGCGTATTACAGACGGTTCAAGAAGCCGCCGAAGCGGAGGGGGGTTTTTTGCCCCTGGATCTCGGCGCGCGGGGTTCGGCGATGATTGGCGGTGTGATCGCGACCAATGCCGGCGGTAACCGAGTGGTACGCTGGGGCATGATGCGGGATATGGTCATTGGCCTAGAGGCTGTATTGGCCGATGGTACCGTGGTGTCATCGCTAACCAAAATGCTAAAAGACAATGCCGGCTACAACTGGAAGCACTTATTGATCGGTAGCGAGGGTACGCTGGCGATTATCACGCGCGCCGTATTGCGTCTGCGACCTTTACCGACATCGTCCCAGACGGCGATTGTTGCCGTTGACAGTTTTGAAGACGTTATCACGGTATTGCGTCGGCTCGAGGCGGGTTTGTCCGGGCGATTAAGTTCCTTTGAATTGATGTGGGAAAGTTTTTATAAGTGTATTACTGAGGCGAATTTACCTCAGCGGCCACGCCCGCTGCCCTCAGGTTCACCCTTCTATGCCTTGGTCGAAGCCCTCGGTAGTAACGCTGAGGACGACGCTGCCCAGTTCCAACGAGAGTTGGAAAAAGTGATGGAAACCGGTTTGATAACGGATGCCGTTATTGCCAGCTCTGAGCGCGAACGGGAGGGGCTGTGGGCGGTGCGCGAAGAGATGGAATTGGGCTTGGCAGGATGTCGTCCATTCTACGCTTTTGATGTCAGTATGGCCTTGGGCGTGATGCCAGCATTTTCTGTAGCGGCCGAGAAAAATCTGCGCCAGGTTTATCCCAACGCCAGTGTCATGTTCTACGGCCATGCCGGTGACGGAAACCTTCATGCGATTGTCAGTGTTGGTGAAGCCGGTAAAGAAGTTCAGACAGCCGTTGATACTGCCATTTTTGACGCTGTTCGCGATGTGGGTGGCTCAATTGCTGCCGAGCACGGCATAGGGCAGTCGCGTGCGCCCTTTTTGGCATGGACACGCTCAGCAGAGGAATTGGCGTTAATGAAAGTGCTGAAAACAGCGCTAGATCCCCAAAATATTCTCAACCCTGGCCGCATAATTGACGTGAAGTGATGCTTTTTTTGCAAGGTAATAAATGCGTTTCGTTGACGCTGTAGGGCAGCGGAACGCATTTTATAGGCGCTACTGCTTTCTCGGTCGACTGCTAGTGCAGCACAAGCTGTGCGTTAGACTCTCTTTCTCCAAGTGTGACATTAAAAAATTAATAGGCAAAAATCTGTATGCCAACTGTTAACCAAAAGTTAAGCCGCTGGGGTTCAAATGTACGAAAGTATTTGTTCACTGCGCCCTTAAATCAGCGTGGGGTTAAAGAAGCGTGGGATTTGGGCGATTTTCGTCGGTCTGTTGAGTTTTGTATAAAAGCCCCCTTTGGCGAAGTAGATGCCCGCCATCGTGCCGCGGAACTTGGTGCGGCCTACACCGCCGGTGATCAAGATCTGCAGCGAGAAGTCTTGATCATGTTGACTGAGAAATTTGGCAACGACGACGCACTTATCGATAAGCATATTAAGCTTTATCAAGCTGCCGACGACAGCAATCGTAAGCAGGCCGCTACAGCCTTGCGCGAGGCACTCAAACCGCGACGCTTTGCGCTGTTAACGCGCTTCACTAGCCTTGTCGATGGTGTACGATTTTTGGTTGATATGCGCACGCAAATTCTCGAATTGCTACGCGCTGGCGATAAACTTGCCACCTTGGATGCAGATTTAACCGAGCTGTTTCGCCTGTGGTTTGATCCGGGTTTTCTCGATGTGCAGCGCGTGACTTGGTCATCATCTGCGAGCTTGTTAGAAAAATTGATGGAATATGAGGCCAATCACTCCATCGTTTCATGGCAAGATCTGAAGAACCGGCTCGACGGCGACCGGCGTTGCTACACACTCTTTCACCCGCGCATGCCGGAAGAGCCGCTGGCCATACTACATGTTGCGCTCACGCGTGGTATCGCCAGCAATGTTCAACACTTGCTGGATGTGAAGATGTCCTATACGGACCCCGAAGACGCCGATACTGCGGTATTTTATTCTATTACCAGTCCGCAAAAAGGCCTGCGCGGAATTAGCTTTGGTGAGTATCTAATAAAGCAGGCAGTGAAGGAGTTACGCAGCGAACTACCGGATCTCAATACCTTTGTTACCCTGTCACCCGCTCCAGGCTTTCGCCCATGGTTGGAGAAAAATT
>JBLHMO010000144.1:0-7389 GCA_047622145.1 Paracoccaceae bacterium
GCGGGTTTGCCCTCAGATCGTTTTTGTTTCGAGGGGTTTCTGCCCGCTAAGAGTGTAGCGCGACGCAAAGTGTTGACTGACTTGAAGGACGAACAGCGCACGCTGATTTTTTACGAGGCACCTCACCGCATATTGGAAACGGTAACCGCGATGCTTGAAGTCTTCGGGGGCGACCGGCAGGTTGTTTTGGCGCGTGAACTCACCAAGCTATTTGAAACGATTCGTAGAATGCCGCTCGCTGAGATGCGCGATTGGATTGCCAGTGATAGCAACCAACAGCGCGGGGAGTGCGTATTGCTAGTACGGGGTTGCGAAAAAAGCGACAGCGTCCTCTCGCCCGACGCGCAGCGGGTGCTATCAATATTAGTAGCGGATCTTCCGTTAAAGCAGGCGGCGCAACTGGCGGCGCAAATTACGGGAGTTAAAAAGAACGCACTGTATCGGGCCGCACTCGCTCAGCAGGGCGCCGATAGCTAGCGATATCTTTTCGCTGCTGCACCAAGGGCGAGTCAGTTTCCACGCAGTGCTAGCCCAGCCGCACTATAAATAGAGTCAATCAGGCTCATATTGGCAATGGCGTCAGTCAAATCGCTATTGTTTTCGCCACTGCGAATGCGGCGCGCGAACTCCTCGAGTTGATAGGTGTAGCTCGCCTTCCCTGCGACCCGTTCGCGGCTCTTTTTGCCATCAATGTTCAATGAAATGTGATTGTAAATTTGCGGTGCCACCGGGTTCAGAATGCTCATGCTGCCAGCGCTGCCGCGCACTTTTGCGCTCAAGCGAAAGAGCTTGCTCGACAGCAGTGAATTTTCAATCAGTCCGGTAGTGCCGTCTTCCCAGCGCAGTTCAGCGCGCATTGCGCGGTCGACGTTTTCGCCCAACAGTTTGGCTTTGGCGCTCACCACGCTGGGGGCTTGCTGCAGTGCATCCTTGCCGCTAGCGGCGGCGAGCAGTCTCAGGATGTTGCAGGTGTATGCACCGACATCCATGGTGGCGCCGCCACCCAGTGCATAGTTAAAGCGGATATCCTTTGTCATTGGCAGGGGAATGCACATGCCTACGTCGATATGCTCAATCTTTCCAAGCAGGGGTACCAGTTCGCACATACGTGCCGCTAGAGGATGAAAGCGATAGTGAAAGGCTTCCATTAGCACGCGTCCGTTTCTGTGGGCGGCAGCAGCCATTTCACGGGCCTCGCTGGCGTTACTGGCTATGGGTTTTTCGCACAACACGTGCTTGCCTGCCTCTAGCGCCCTGATGCTCCACTGACAGTGCAGGGCGTTTGGCAGCGGGTTATAAATCGCGTCGATGCTGGGATCTGCTAGCAGGGCTTCGTAGCTTTCGTGTGCTAGTGGAATGCCGTGCTTGGCGGCGTAGCGCTGTGCACGATTGGGATCGCGCGCCGCCACCGCTGCGATACTAATTTCTGAGATTTCCCCCGCAGGTTTAATCAGGCCGAAGTAGCCGATACGCGCAGCGCCGAGCATGCCTATCTTGAGTTCATTCCCCATGGAGGTGTCCTGTTGTTAGTGGTGGGCGGGATACTTTTACCTGATTTATCGAGACGTGAACAGGTGCTTGCATTTATTTAGACTACTGTATATCCTTACACCTGAGTCGGTTGGACAGTCGCCGCTCGAACAAGCGGAATGATTTGCTATTTTAACAGCGCTAAGTCGTTCCGAGTGGTCGGGGGGAGGAAAGTCCGGGCTCCATAGGGCAGAGTGCCAGGTAACTCCTGGGGGGCGAGAGCCTACGGAAAGTGCAACAGAAAGGAAACCGCCTGATCGCAAGGTTGGGTAAGGGTGAAAAGGTGCGGTAAGAGCGCACCGCGCGGCTGGTAACAGGCGTGGCGATGGTAAACCCCGCTCGGAGCAAGGCCAAATAGGAATCCTGAGCTGTGGCCCGCAGTGGATTCGGGTAGGCTGCTTGAAGCCAGTGGTGACGCTGGCTCTAGATGAATGACTGTCCTCGACAGAACCCGGCTTACAGACCGGCTCAACTTATTTCTTGTACTACCTCAATTTTTTGCCATATCAGCTCATGTAAACTCTTAAGAGTTTACATGAGCTTTCTATTATATTTTTTTGATTTTAAAGAAATACCCCGCCGCCCCACTGTTACCTGTTCGCTGCAGATAGCGACATTTTCACCGCAAATCACTGAGATATAAGCACATTTTTAGGGCAATTCCCTTGACACCCCTCCGATCTCGTCCCTATAGTGTCGGCAGTGGTAGAAAGTGGTTTTTAGTGGAAATAAGTGGTTAATAACGCCATGGGGGTGCTGGACAGTGTTTACCGGCAGCAATAACGTCACGATGGACTCTAAGGGGCGAATGGCTATACCAGCCAAGACTCGCGATGCCCTTGTGGATTGCTGTGGCGGCCGTTTGGTACTTACCGCCCATACCGAAGATCGATGCATTTTGGTGTACCCCGAGCCTGAGTGGCAGGAATTGCAGCCAAAAATTGCAGCCTTACCGAATATGAACGCGAAAGCGCGCCGGATACAAAGGCTGGTTTTGGGTTATGCAACCCCGCTGGAGCTCGATGGTAATGGTCGTGTACTGCTTCCACAAACCCTGCGTGATTACGCCCAGCTGGAAAAAAAACTGATGCTGGTAGGGCAAAATAACAAACTGGAGTTATGGAGTGAGTCGCTCTGGAACAACTGGGTGGACCAGGACGATCCGGATGGCGATGTTCCCGACGCTGTCAGCGCGCTGTCGTTGTAGGTTGGGATGATGAGCGAGCATTATTCAGTTCTGTTGCAAGAAGCCGTGGAGTCACTCGTGAGCGATGCTGCTGGACGATACATCGATGGTACGTTTGGGCGCGGCGGTCACAGTCGCGCTATTCTAGATCGCCTCGACGACAGTGGACGCTTACTTGGGATCGATAAGGATCCACGTGCCATAGAGGCAGGGCAATTGTTGCAGGCGCAAGATTCGCGCTTGTCGATGTATCAGGGCTCTTTTGCTCAGTGCGATGCGGCTATGGCAGAGGCGGGCTGGCCGGAGGTTGACGGTATCCTTCTGGATCTTGGTGTGTCGTCGCCGCAACTCGATGATGCGGAGCGCGGGTTTAGCTTTATTCGCGATGGCGAACTCGATATGCGTATGAACCCCGAGGCTGGATTAAGCGCAGCGCAATGGTTGGCTGACGTGGGCGAGTCGGAGTTGATCCGCGTATTGAAAGAATATGGTGAAGAGCGCTTTGCAAAACGTATCGCACGGGCGCTGATCGAGGCGCGAGCGGAGCAGCCTATAACCCGCACTTTACAGCTGGCGAAGCTGGTTACCGATGCTAATCCGGCCTGGGAGAAACACAAGCACCCAGCGACTCGGGCGTTCCAGGCAATTCGGATAGCGGTAAATGATGAATTGAAAGATCTCGAGGTTTTTCTTGAAAAGGCTGTCGACAGTCTCAAAATCGGTGGCCGCTTGGTGGTGATCAGCTTCCATTCGCTGGAAGACCGCAGGGTTAAACAGTTTATGCGAAATGAAAGCCGCGGTGATGCGCCGCCGGCCTATATACCTGTGCGAGACCAAGATATTACAAGACGATTGAAGCTGGTCGGTAAGGCTATAAAAGCAGGGGATCGCGAGTTGTCGGTAAACCAGCGCGCACGCAGCGCCGTCATGCGCGTAGCGCAACGACTGGTGTAAATCGCGCAGTACGCGGCCTAAATACATAAGAATGACCGAAACGTGGGGTGTTCTGGTGGCAAAGCAGAGTTTGTTAACGGCGCTTGTAGCATTTTTGCTGATGGTATCGGCAGTGTCGGTTATTTACAGCTCGCATCAATCCAGGCAGCTCTTTAACGAATGGCAAATGTTGCAAAAAGAAGCTTATCAACTCGACGAAGACTGGGGTCGCCTGTTGCTGGAACATAGCACCTGGGCGGCGCCAGATCGTATTGCACGTCTGGCGGGTGAGCGGCTGATGATGGTTGCTCCATCAAAAGAATCTTTTCAAGTGGTTACGGTGCATGGCGAAGCAAACTAGTCGACTGGTTCCGGTTTGGCGCTTTCTGGTGATGGCGCTGGGCTTGCTCGCGCTTGTGTTGTTGTTAGCGTGGAGAACCTTGAACCTGCAAGTGCTAAACGATGATCGGGGTCGTGAATTTCTGCAGGGGCAGGGAAATGCCCGTACCATTCGCACCGAAAAAATCCCCGCCCATCGCGGCATGATTACAGATCGCAATGGCGAGCCGCTGGCTGTTAGTACGCCGGTAGCGTCGATATGGGCCGACCCGAAAGAGCTGGCGGCCGCAGCCGAGCGCCTGCCGGATTTGGCGCGACTGATGGATATGGATGTCCGTCAGCTCAAGAAAAAAGTTGGCTTAGTGCCCGGGCGAAGATTTGTCTACCTGCGTCGACATATGTCACCTGCCGATGCGAAAAAAATACTCAGTGCGGCGATTCCCGGTGTGTATATGCAGCGCGAATACCGGCGCTATTATCCCGCTGGCGAAGTCGTTTCGCATTTGCTTGGCTTTACCAATATTGACGATAAGGGGCAGGAAGGGCTGGAGCTGGCTTACGATGATTGGCTGCAGGGCGCGCCGGGCAGTAAACGGGTATTGAAAGATTTGTACGGAAATATTTTTCGCGATCTTGACGACGGTAAGCCCGCTGAACCCGGCAACGATTTGAAGCTGACCGTTGATCTGCGGCTTCAATATCTCGCCTATAAAGAGCTCAAGTCCGCGTTGCGGCGTACGCAGGCGAAAGCCGGTTCAGTGGTTATGCTCGACAGTCACACCGGCGAAGTTCTGGCAATGGTCAATCAGCCGGGTTTTAACCCGAATAATCGCTCGGATATGCCATTGTCGGCGCTGCGTAATCGCGCGGTAACCGATGTCTTTGAGCCTGGCTCCACGGTTAAGCCTTTTACCGTTGTTGCGGCACTTGAGAGCGGGAAATATCAGACTGATTCCGTTATTGATACCAGTCCTGGCTACGTGCGCATTGGTTCCAAGACGTTGGTAGACCCTGTTAATTATGGCGTTTTGAACCTTGAACACATTCTCAAGAAATCCAGTCAAGTTGGCATTACCAAAATGTCGTTGGTATTGAATGAACAGTGGGTTTGGGAAGTTTTTCAGCGCATTGGTTTGGGTCGTTCTACCGGCAGCGGCTTCCCCGGTGAAAGCAATGGGGTATTACCCAATCACCGAAATTGGCTGCCGATTGAGCGCGCTAATTTTGCCTTCGGATATGGTTTGTCTGTTACCGCCCTGCAGTTGGCGCAAGCTTATAGTGTGTTGGCTTCAGGGGGTGTATTGCGCCCTGTAAGTCTGATTCAACGAGAGCAGAAAGCGCAAAGTCAGCGAGTGATCAGCGAGAAAATCGCAAGGCAGGTGGCGAATATGCTTGAATCGGTGACGAGACCGGGTGGCACCGGTACACGCGCAAGTATTGATTCTTACCGAGTCGCAGGAAAAACCGGCACCGTTCACAAGATTGGCCGCCATGGTTATGCCGACGATCGCTACCTGTCGCTGTTTGTCGGTTTAGCGCCGGTGAGCAGGCCGCGCATTGTAACCGTGGTCACCATTGACGAGCCCAGCAACGGTCACTATTACGGCGGCGAAGCCGCTGCACCGGTATTTTCTAAGGTCACAGGTGAGGCGATGCGGCTTTTAAATATAGCGCCGGATGATATTCAGGAAGCGGTTGCTGAAAAATCGGCAGACGCCAAACCGGGTTCGGTGTGAGATGGAAGCGCTGATGAGTCAAACAATCGACGTGCTGGGTGAATTGCTAGAGGGCTTGCCGGGTGATCAGGCTGCTATTCCGGTATCGGGAATAACGATAGACAGTCGACGTCTTCGACCAGGCGATGTGTTTATCGCGGTTGCAGGGCACGACAGCGACGGCAGGGATTTTATTGATGCGGCAGTGGCCAAAGGCGCGGCGGCAATCCTTGCCGAAGCGCCCTGCGATGCTAGTCGCTGGCGCTTGCCGGTTATCGTCGTCGACAAGCTGTCCGAGCACGTTAGCGAAATTGCTGGACGATTTTATCGGCATCCTTCGCGTCGATTGAACGCGATTGGTGTCACCGGGACGAATGGTAAATCCAGCGTTACCCAATACATCGCGCAAATGTTGGAATCCATGGGTCAGCCCTGTGGTGTGATTGGAACTTTAGGCGCCGGGCGCGTCAATCAGCTTTCGGGTGCGGTGAATACGACCCCTGATCCCATCAGTATACAGTCCATACTAAGCCAGTGGCGCGATGCTGGCGCCCAGTGGGCTGCCATGGAAGTATCGTCTCATGGCTTGAGCCAGCATCGCGTTGCTGCGCTGCAATTTTCTACTGCCGTATTTACGAATCTGACTCAGGATCACCTGGACTATCATGGCGATATGGAAGCCTATGGCGCTGCCAAAGCTCGCCTATTTAGTTTGCCCGGTCTCAGGCACGCGGTGTTGAATGCCGACGACGACTTCTCGGCTGAATTGAAAAAAATCATTCCGTCCAGCGTTGCTGTTTTGCAATTCGGTCTTGGGGTGGACGCCGATATAAGGGCGTCAGAGGTGGAGTATTCGGCGGCGGGTATTGCCGCGCTTGTCACTACGCCGTGGGGTAAGCTGCGCTTAGACACGGCACTTTGCGGAACGGTAAACCTGAAGAACGTGCTTGCTGCTATTGCGGTATTAGGCCTTGAAGGTTTCAGCATTGAACAGATTGCTCAAGCGCTAAGCGGTTTGGAACCGGTTCCTGGCCGACTTGAAAAATTGCCCTCCACCAGCGGCGTGCAGGTAGTCGTCGATTATGCGCATACCCCAGACGCGCTGGAACAGGTGCTGGTCAGTCTGCGTCCGCATTGCGATAAACGGCTTTGGTGTATTTTTGGTTGCGGCGGTGATCGAGATAAAACTAAGCGGCCCGTGATGGCGAAGATTGCTGAGCGTCTGGCGGATGTGCTGATTATAACCAGCGACAACCCTCGAAATGAAAAACCTGCGGAGATCGCTGCCGACATCACCAGCGGTTTAAATCAGCCAGCATACTTGTTGGAACTGGATAGGCAACGGGCTATTGAACATGCGGTCAATTCGGCCTTAGTGGGCGATTTGATTCTGATTGCCGGGAAAGGACATGAAGACTATCAAGAGTCTCAGGGTAAGCGATTGCCCTTCAGTGATGTTCAGTGCGCGCGATTGGCCTTAGCCAAGAGGGCGTCGTCATGATAGCGGCGCTTTCATTGCAGCAGATCGCCAGAGCGACCGGCGGACGATTGATCGGGAGCGATTGTCAGGTCTTGTCGCTATCGACAGATTCGCGAAAAATTGAAAAGGGCGGTGCTTATCTTGCACTTAGCGGTGAGCGCTACGACGGTCATGATTTCATTGCCGATGCCGTCGAAAAGGGAGCG
>JBLHMO010000145.1:0-7317 GCA_047622145.1 Paracoccaceae bacterium
TGTGCCCCACGAGCCGCCGAACAACATACTGCGCTCGATACCCAAAACATCAAGTATCTGGCTTATGTCAGCAAGCAGTTCGTCAAGGGTGTTGTTGTCGGTACAGGCATGGGGCTTAGACTGGCCTGCACCGCGCTGATCAAACAACACAATGCGGTATTCTTCGGGATCAAAAAAACAGCGACCGCGCGGATTACAGCCGGCTCCGGGGCCACCGTGCAGGAAAAGCACAGGTACGCCATCGGGATTGCCGCTTTCTTCCACATGAAGAACGTGCGGTGCACCGACCGCCAGAGTCTGTTCACGGTAGGGTTTTATATCGGGAAATAGTGGTAGCACATCAACCTCAAACCAAGCGACTGCTACAGCTTAGTTCAAGGCGTGCTTTTCTGCGAGTAAAGCCCGTCAGGGCTCCGCTCCGGGGAAGAGGCGCCGAGCTTGTGCTAACTACTTAGCATTGCTCAAACCCGAGTTGCCTGCGCGCTTGCGCTCGTTCTCTTTCAGCAGCTTTTTGCGCACGCGGATACTGATCGGAGTAACTTCTACCAGCTCGTCCTCTTCGATAAATTCCAGCGCCTGCTCGAGCGTCTGGCGCACCGGCGGTGACAAGGTCAAGGCCTCGTCAGTGCCGGAAGCGCGCACGTTGGTCAGCTGCTTGGCGCGGGTCGGGTTAACGACCAGGTCATTACCGCGGGTATGGATACCAACAATTTGACCTTCGTAAACTTCTTCACCGTGACCGAGGAACAAACGCCCGCGACTCTGCAGGTTGAATAGGCCGTAACTCAGGGTTTTGCCCTTCACCATAGACACTAGAACGCCGTTCATACGACCACCAACATCACCCATTTTCACTGGACCGTAGTGATCAAAGATACTGGTAAAAATACCCGATCCCGAGGTCAGGGTCATAAACAGCGAGCGGAAACCAATCAAACCACGCGAAGGCACCATAAACTCCAGCTTCACACGGCCCTTGCCGTCCGGCTCCATATTGGTCAGCTCGGCCTTACGCAAGCCCAGCTCTTCCATCACCGAGCCCTGGTGCTGATCTTCCACGTCGAGCACAACCTGCTCGTAGGGTTCGTGTACCTTGCCGTCAACAATTTTCTGAACGACTTCTGGCCGCGAAACACCCATTTCAAAACCTTCGCGACGCATGTTTTCAATCAGCACCGACAAATGCAATTCGCCACGGCCCGACACTTTAAACTTATCCGGTGTGTCACCGGGCACAACCCGCAATGCTACGTTGTGAATCAGTTCTTGCTCCAAACGCTCGGCGATATTACGGGTGGTAACGTACTTGCCTTCTTTGCCAGCAAAAGGGGAGTCGTTGACCTGAAAGGTCATGCTCACCGTCGGCTCATCAACTGTCAGTGCAGGCAGGGCCTCAATGGTGTCGGGGTGGCACAGGGTGTCGGAAATGCTCAGGCCGTCAATGCCGGTAATGCAGACGATATCCCCGGCACGCGCCTCGTCAACTTCAACGCGCTCCAGCCCCATATAGCCCATCACCGTTAACACGCGACACTTGCGGGTTTTGCCCTCGGCGTTGACGACAATCAATGGCTGGCCGGGCTTGAGGGTGCCGCGGGTAATCCGGCCGACACCGATAACGCCTACGTAGCTGGAGTAGTCCAGTGCCGATATTTGCATCTGCAAGGGCGCATCAGCATCGACATCGGGCGGGCTAACTTTGTCTACTACGGTTTGAAATAGGGGCGTCATGTCGTCCGCCATTTCATCCATATCTAGGCCGGCGTAGCCATTGATGGCTGAGGCGTACACCACCGGAAAATCCAACTGTTCGTCGGTTGCACCCAAGCGATCAAACAATTCAAAAACCTGATCAACAACCCAGTGCGGACGTGCGCCGGGGCGGTCAATCTTATTCACTACCAAGATCGGTTTCAGACCGCGTTCAAACGCCTTTTGGGTAACAAAGCGGGTTTGTGGCATCGGGCCGTCAACGGCGTCGACCAGCAAGAGTACCGAGTCAACCATCGACAATACACGCTCAACTTCGCCACCGAAATCGGCGTGTCCCGGGGTATCCACGATGTTGATGCGGTAGCCGTTCCAGCGGATAGCGGTGTTTTTGGCCAGAATCGTAATGCCGCGCTCACGTTCCTGATCGTTGGAATCCATGATGCGCTCAGAGCCCTCGCTGCGCCGATCCAATGTACCGGACTGGCTGAGCAACTTGTCTACCAGGGTGGTTTTACCGTGATCGACGTGCGCGATAATCGCAATATTACGAAGCTTTTCAATCATTTAAGAACTCTTCTGGGGCGGCTTGCGCCCTAAATAAAACGCACCGAGCAACTCCCGGTGTCGTCAAAAAACGGATTCCTGCGGAAGGATTTTTGCCAGAACGTACGCTGAACCGTGATTACGCACTAAAGGCGGCGCGCATTATAGCCGATAAAACGATCAACTGCGCTGGAAAAATCGCATTAATCTCTCAGCAACAAACTCTTTCACTAATCGCGGCCATCAGTTTGAGCATGCTTGCACAATCCCGTTACAATTCTACGCCTGCAAGACGCCTAGGCCCGACACTGCCTTGGCGCACATTGCGGGTGGGAACCAAAACCGCCAGATCAACCATAATAAGCAGGCCTCAGCCACCCTATGAACAATCAACACACCGTCCGCTGGACCCATCGTTGGACCTTTATTCTCGCCGCCACCGGCTCGGCGGTCGGTCTCGGCAATATCTGGAAGTTTCCCTACATTACCGGCGAATACGGCGGCGGCGCATTCGTATTGGTCTATTTAGCCTGTATCGGGCTGGTTGGGGTGCCCATTATGATCGCCGAGGTCATGGCCGGGCGCGCCGCGCGGGCCAACCCGGTAGACGCCATGCTCACGCTCAGCCATGAGGCAGGAGCGCCACCGGCGTGGGCGCTGGTGGGCCTGGCAGGGGTTATCGGTGGGCTGCTGATTCTAATGTTCTATGGCGTTGTTGCCGGCTGGGCGCTGGACTATGTTTGGCAGAGCGTTACCGGTGCCTATCAGGCGCAAAGCGCCGAGCTTATCGGTGATAACTTCTCGGTCCTAACCGGTGATTTCAAGCGACAATGGTTGTGGCAAACCCTGTTTATTGCCATGACCGCCGGCATAATTGCCGCCGGCGTCACCGGCGGCATCGGTCGTGCCGTCGAAATTTTGATGCCGCTGCTATTTATCTTCCTGCTGATTCTGCTTGGCTATAGCTGGACGACCGCCGAGTTCGTGCGCGGCCTTGAGTTTATGTTCCAACCCGATTTCAGCAAACTCAGCCGCGAGGCTATTCTGGTTGCCATGGGCCACGCATTTTTTACGCTCAGCCTGGGAATGGGCGCCATCATGGCCTACGGCGCCTATATGCCCGGTGAGCACTCGGTTGGCAAAACCGTCATGACGATCGCCGCACTAGATACCGTTATCGCGCTGGTTGCCGGCATGGCTATTTTCCCCTTAGTCTTTGCCAACGGCCTTGAACCCAGTTCCGGGCCAGGCCTGATGTTCGTCTCGCTACCGATTGCCTTTGCCAATATGCCCGGCGGACAAGTGTTTGGCAGCCTGTTTTTTATTCTCGTCAGCATTGCGGCACTAAGCTCGTCGATCTCGCTGATAGAACCCGGCGTCGCCTGGCTGGAACGGCACGGCGTCAAGCGCATTTGGGGCACTCTGGCGGCGACACTGATCGGCTGGCTAGGCGGCATCGCCTGCCTATATTCGGGCAATTTTTTCGACTTACTAGACCATATAACCGCCAACTATATACTGCCACTCGGAGGCTTGCTCATTGCTGTATTCGTAGGCTGGGTAATGCGCAGAGAAGTCGTCGAGACTACCGTGCGCTTTGAGAACCCGCTGTATTTCATGCTGTGGATGGCCGTACTGCGTTACGTCGCACCTATCGGCATTCTCCTAGTCTTCCTTCACAGCGTCGGATTACTCGACACAATATTGCAGGCAATAAACAACTGATGCAAAACCCGCTGCGACTTTTTATTATTTTCTGCCTGCTTATTTTCGGCTGTCTGTATTACTACGCCTACCAACAGGACAAACACCACAGCGTGAATGCAACTGTGTATATAGAAAGAGCCATGCAGGATATTTCCACATGGCAACCTCAGTCGCTATGGTCGCATTTGGCATCGGCGGCACGTGAAAAGGTGAGCCGCGAACAGCTGGAAACGGTACTGAGCCAATACCGTCGCTTGGGCCGTTTTATCGATATGGACAAGCCGCACTTTTCCATGCTCACCGCCGCACTATCGGTCTTTGGCAGCGGCACACAATTGAGCTACAGCTTTCCCGCGCGCTTTGAGCAGGGCTCTGCACTTGTGACCGCCACGCTGGATGTAGACGATGGCAGCTACCGCCTCTACAATTTCAGCATTCGTCACGTAGAGGCCGCCAAGGTACTACCGAATTAATCAGAGTTGCCCTAGGCGTCATCTGGATCGTCGCCACCCATACCCAGCTCTTTGATCTTGCGGGTAAGGGTATTGCGACCCCAACCCAGCAGATTGGACGCATCGCGTCGGCGCCCCTGGGTGTAGGCCAATGCGGCTTCAATCATAATCCGCTCAAATTCCGGCACCGCGCGATCCAAGATTCTATCCCGCCCCAGCAACAGCTCCTGATCGGCCCAATGGCGCAGGTTCTCCTGCCAGTGAATGCTGGGCGCGCCGGGCGCTAGCTCGGCAGCGCTTTTGGTTTGCTGCAGCATTTCCGGCGGCAGGTCGTTGATATGAATCTCGCGACCCGAGGCCATCACCGTTAACCAGCGACAGGTATTTTCCAATTGCCGCACGTTGCCGGGCCAAGGCAGCGTCATGATGTACTCTTCGGCCTCCGGCCGCAGGCGCTTGGGCTCGACGTTCAGTTCGTTGGCCGCCTGCTTAAAGAAGTGTTTGCCCAGCATCGGAATATCTTCACGCCGTTCACTCAGACGCGGAATGTGAATGCGGATTACGTTGAGGCGGTGAAATAAGTCTTCGCGGAACTGGTGCGTCTCAACTAGCTTTTCGAGGTTTTGGTGGGTTGCAGCGATGATGCGCACGTCCACCCGAACCGAGGTGTGCCCACCAACCCGATAAAATTCACCGTCGGCCAGTACCCGCAACAATCGCGTCTGGGTTTCGGCGGGCATGTCGCCAATTTCATCGAGAAACAGAGTGCCGCCGTTGGCCTGCTCAAAGCGACCACGGCGCTGGGAAGCGGCACCCGTAAAGGCACCCTTCTCATGCCCAAACAGTTCAGACTCCATCAGATCGCGCGGAATCGCGGCCATATTCAGGGCGATAAAAGGCTTGTCTGCACGCGGGCTGTGGCGATGCAGCGCATGAGCCACCAGTTCTTTACCGGTACCGGATTCGCCGTTAATTAAAACCGTGATGTTGGAATGGGCCAGCCTGCCGATAGCGCGAAAGACTTCTTGCATGGCCGGCGCTTCACCGATGATCTCCGGTGTTTCATATTGCTCGGCAACAGGAGCTTGGCCCTTGCGGCGACTATTGTGCTCCAGCGCCCGCTGAACGGTGGCAACCACCTCATCCACATCAAACGGTTTCGGCAAATATTCAAACGCGCCCTTTTGGTAGGACGCCACCGCGCTATCCAAATCCGAGTGCGCCGTGGTGATAATCACCGGCAAGCCTTGGTAAGTAGAGGTGATTTTGGTCAACAGCTCGAGGCCGTCGATGCCCGGCATGCGGATATCGCTGATGATGGCGTCAGGTGTGCCCGTGTCCAGCTGGGTTAGCAGCTCGTCGCCGTTTTCAAAGCTTTGGGTCTCGATATTGGCTTGGTTCAGCGCCTTTTCCAAGACCCAGCGGATGGAGCGGTCATCGTCGGCAATCCAGACGGTAAGTGATGTACTCATGCGGCTAGCTCCAGCGGAATGTTCAGCGTAAACACGGTATTACCGGGCTCGCTTGTGCATTCGATCAGCCCGCGGTGACGGTTGATAATGGACTGGGATATAGACAAGCCCAGCCCGGTGCCGTCAGGGCGGCCACTGACCATGGGCAGAAAAATGGCTTCGCGCACGCTCTCGGGAATACCTGGGCCGTTATCAACAACATCGACCCGACATACCAGCTTGAAGCGATGCGCGCCAATGGTAAATTGCCGCAGTGTGCGGGTACGCAGTACAATTTGCGGCTGGTCAACGTGGTAGTTTTGCAATTGCAGGGCCTGCACGGCATTGCGCACGATGTTCAAGGTGGCCTGAATCAATTGCGCGCGATCGCCCACCAACTCGGGAATACTGGGGTCGTAGTCGCGGATAATGCGGATATTGCCCGTACCCTCGGCTTCCACCAGCGTGCGCACCCGCTCCAGTACCTCATGGATATTGGTCGGCTCCATCGTTAGGGCCTGGTTGGGGCCCAACATATTGTCGACCAAATTGCGCAAACGGTCGGCCTCTTCAATAATGATATTGGTGTAGTCTTTTAGTTTGTCATCCGGCAGCTCCCGCGCCAGCAATTGCGCCGCGCCGCGCAAGCCGCCTAGCGGATTTTTGATTTCGTGGGCGAGCCCGCGAACCAAAACCCGCGAATGCTCCTGACTCGATAACAAGCCCTCCTCGCGACTGATTCGCAGCAATCGATCCAAAGACTGCAATTCAATAATAAGCGACTTGGTGCCCTTGACTTCATATATCGGTGTCACTGCAAAATCCACGGTAATTTTCTGGCCAGACTGCAGCGAGAGCTGGGCCTCGCGCTTGGTGTACGCGTTGAAGTTATTAATGGCGTCGAGCAGATTGATCATGGTGTCCTCTTGCTCATAAAACAGCTTGGTCACCGAGCTGCCCTGCATACGATGGCCCGACACCGCCAACAGGGCTTCTGCCGCAGGATTGATGTAACTAACCGTCAAATTGGGTTCGACCAAAATGATCGCCGTTTTCAGGTTATCGAGAATGCAGTGGTGAAGATTATCCGGTGCCATAGAAGACTTAAACTCCTGTATACCCCTTGCCTGTAAGCAATTTTCGGGCCAGTGCGCTTAGCAGCCGCGGCACCGCACAGAGTAGGAAAGGCGAGCCTGCGCGCTTAAAGCGCATAAACCGATGAGGCAGCGCTCACCTCTTAGAAGCCGAGGTAGGGCCAGTGTAGCGCATGCGCGCCATAGCGGTGCACCCCAACAAGGCTTAATCCGTGCAGATAAAGGACCGGTGGGAATTAGCGGTTGCCGGGCCAGTATGCCGTGACAGTTACCGCCCCCGCCTCGCCCAGCGACTCACCATCAGCATCGACCACGCGGACGCTGATCTGGTGCGAACCCGGCTTAAGGCGCTTAATA
>JBLHMO010000146.1:0-7299 GCA_047622145.1 Paracoccaceae bacterium
GGCGAATCGCTAAAATAGTCGCGGTCGCGGCCGCAAGATTGTTTACCAAATTGTTGCCAATCAGAATAGTGCTGATCAGGCTTTCGGGCTCGTCCAGGAGTTTGGTGGCTTTAATGGCGCCGTGGTGGCCGGTTTTCGCCAAGTGACGCAGGCGATAGCGATTCAGAGCCATCATGCCCGTTTCAGAACCAGAGAAGAACCCGGAGAGAAGTATTAGGCAGCCTATTAGGCCGAAGAGAAAACCCAGCGGTGCCTCGTTCAAGAAGCCTTAAACCCCTGCAGAAAAATAAGAACGAGTATTTTGAAGAATTTTAGCCGTGCAGGCAAGTTTAACTGCGCTCAAGCAGCACTTCGAGCACGAATTTTGAGCCCAGATAGCCGATTAGCAGTAAGCCAAAAGCCAGCAGCGTCCACCGAATTGCGGTGCGGCTGCGCCAGCCCAGCTGATGCCGTCCAATCAGTAAGGTGCCAAAGCACAGCCATGCGAGTATCGAAAAAACGCTTTTATGAACAAGGTGTTGCGCAAACAGGTCGTCGACGTAGTAGGCCCCAGTACCGATCGAGAGGGTCAGCAGAACGAAGCCGATGAGCACCAGTTCAAACAGCATGGCCTCCATGGTTACCAATGGCGGCAGTACTTTCAGTAAGCCGCGCAGTTGGTGGTGTTTCAGTCGATATTCCTGCACGGCGAGGGTGGCGGCCTGAATCGCGGCAATAGTCAGGACGCTGTAGCTGAGCAAGGACAGCACGATATGGCTCATGACGCCGCTAGAGTGCCCGATCAATTTGGGGGGTGAGCCCGCCAGCATATTGATGAGCAGCACCGTCGCGGTGAAGGGGAATATCGTAATCAAGATATTCAGAAGCGGGCGGATAATGCCGCTCAGCAGGGTGAGGGTGACCACAAACCAGCTGATGAGGATGCTCACCTGTGACAGGCTGATATTCATCCCTGTTGGGGTAATCATGCCGGTATAACTGGCTAAGCCGTGACAGGCGGCGGCTAGAACGCCTAGCCACAGCGCTGCCTTGTAGCGCGATTGCCCTTGGCGGATTTCCTGCCAAAGCAAGCCGGTAGCCACGAAATACAGTGCTATCGCCAGCAGACTACTTGCAGTGTTCATCGTCGCCGTGGTGTCCTTGTGCCAGTATTTTTGTTTTCGACCGTGTCGCAGCCACATCTGTTGGCATGACGTGCGACGTTTTACGGTGGGGATGTTGGCATTAGTTCGCTATAATGCCGCCCTGATTATTTTAGTCACGATTGTAAGCGCGTTGACAATGTCCTGTCGACAATTCGCCATCGTGTTAAATGGCAAGAGAGCTGATTGCATGTTTGAGAATCTTACCGAACGTTTATCGTCCACCCTGCGCGCGGTCACGGGTCAGGCGCGCCTGACGGACGACAATATCAAAGACACTATGCGCGAGGTGCGCAAAGCCTTACTCGAAGCGGACGTGGCGCTGCCAGTCGTCACCGACTTCGTCGATATCGTGCGTGAGCGCGCTGTAGGGCAGGATGTCAGCAAAAGCCTCAGTCCTGGACAGATGTTCGTCAAGATCGTGCAGGAGGAGCTGGAGCGCATTATGGGCTCCCAGGCGGAGGGGCTTAATTTTGCCACCCAGCCACCGGCGATAATCTTGATGGCAGGTCTGCAGGGTGCGGGTAAAACCACGTCGGTAGCCAAGCTGGCGCGCTACCTTCAGGAGAAAGAAAAGAAAAAGGTGATGGTTGTCAGTGCCGATGTATACCGGCCGGCGGCGATCAAGCAGTTGGAAACGCTCTCGGCGGACGTTGGCGCTACTTTCTTCGCGAGCTCGATTGACCAAAAACCGGTGGATATTGCCAATGCTGCGGTAGCAGAAGCCAAGCTCAGATTTCATGATGTGCTGATTGTCGACACGGCGGGCCGTTTGGCCGTCGACGAAGCCATGATGGCGGAAATTCAGCAGCTACACGCTGCAATCAATCCGATCGAAACCCTGTTTGTGGTCGATGCTATGACCGGGCAGGATGCGGCCAATATCGCCAAGGCTTTCAGTGAGGCGCTGCCTCTAACCGGTGTGATATTGACCAAGGCCGACGCTGATTCACGCGGTGGCGCGGCGCTATCGGTAAAACATATTACCGGCAAACCGATCAAATTTTTGGGTGTCGGCGAGAAAACTGACGCGCTGGAAACTTTTCATCCAGATCGGATTGCGTCACGCATCCTCGGCATGGGCGATGTGTTGTCTCTCATTGAAGAGGCCGAGCAGAAGCTTGACAAAGGCAAGGCCGAGAAACTTGCTGCCAAGCTGAAAAAGGGTAAGAAGTTCGATCTGGTTGACCTCAAAGACCAGCTTCAACAAATGCAGAATATGGGCGGCATTACTAGCATGCTCGATAAGCTGCCGGGCATGGGGCAGATGGCTCAAGCCGCTCAAGCGCAGGTTGATACCAAGATGTTCAGCCGCATGGAGGCCATTATTGATTCGATGACGCCCGCCGAGCGCCGCAACCCCGATGTGCTTAATGGCTCGCGCAAGCGCCGTATTACCTTGGGCTCGGGTACGGAGCTGCAGGATTTGAATCGTTTGCTTAAGCAGCACAAACAGATGCAAAAAATGATGAAAAAAATGGGTAAGAAAGGCGGCATGGCCAATATGATGCGTGGGATGGGAGGCATGATGCCCCCCGGCGGTGGCCGTCCTCCGGGGATGTAATTAAGTGCTTGGCGTTGTTGGGTTTTTGTGATTTATTGAAAATCAATATTTATTTGATGTTTGTGTGGCCTCGGCATGTTGAAAAAGCTCCGCAGTCACAGTTTCGACATGAATTAGCCGCTAATATCTTGAGAAAAGCGGCAAAACCGTTTCCATTTAAGGGCGCTTTCTCGTAGAATGTCGCGCCTTTAAAGCCCCGTGTTATTGGTCTTTTTGTTGGTCTGGGGGCTTGTCCAGTTAGCGTAAAATCCGGTTTTTAGGCTGGGTTTTCAGTAAAACCGTAGGGATTCCAAGAATATGGTAATAATTCGTTTGTCGCGTGGCGGTTCTAAGAAGCGTCCGTTCTATCACCTGACTGTCACCGATAGTCGCAATTCGCGCGATGGCCGCTTTATCGAGCGTGTAGGCTTTTTTAACCCTGTTGCCCGCGGTCAGGAAGAGCGTCTTCGCGTTGATCAGACTCGCGTTGAGCATTGGGTTGGCTTGGGCGCGCAGCTGTCTGATCGCGTTGCCAAGCTGGTAGCTGAGGCTCCAGCAGCATAAGTAAGCCGATTCTGGTGGCGCAAGCGACCGAAGAGCTGATCATCGTTGGCAAAGTGTCATCGGTGTACGGCGTAAAAGGTTGGGTGAAGCTGTATTCCTTCACTGAGCCGATGAGTAATTTGCTCGAATACTCTCAGTTGTATATCAAGAGGGACGGGCAGTGGCAGCCGATCTCGATAGTTGAGGGTCGGCAGCACGGTAAATCGCTGGTTGCTGCACTGGCGGATGTGGATGAGCGCGATCAAGCCAAGGCACTGGCAGGTAGTGAACTGGCGGTAGCTCGGAGCGAGTTGCCAGATTTGCCGGAAGACGAGTTTTATTGGCACCAGCTGGAAGGTTTGCAGGTGCTGACAGACATCGAAGGCGTGCAGCAATTGCTGGGGGTGGTTGACCAGATGATGGCAACCGGCGCCAATGACGTGATGATGGTGCACCCTTGCGAGGCAAGCATCGATCAGCAGGAACGGCTGCTACCCTTCGTACTAGGTGTTTACGTCAAGTCAGTCGATCTGGATGCTGGCATGATATTGGTTGATTGGGATCCGGAGTTTTAACAGCGGATTCGGGAGGGCGGCAGTGAAGATAGGCTTTATCACACTGTTTCCCGAGATGATTTCAGCGCTAACCGATTACGGTGTTAGCGGGCGGGCCATCAAGAACGGCTTGCTGTCGGTAAGCTGCTGGAATCCAAGAGATTTCACCAGCGACCGGCATCAGACGGTCGATGATCGTCCCTACGGGGGCGGCCCTGGCATGGTCATGAAGACCGAGCCACTGAGTTTGGCTATTGCCGCCGCCAAAGCACAGTTGCCAGAGGCGCGAGTTTTCTACCTGTCGCCACAAGGGCGCAGACTTGATCAAGCAGCACTGGCCGAACTGGCGCAGCGTAGCTCGCTGATACTGCTCGCCGGACGCTACGAAGGCGTGGACGAGCGCCTGCTGAAACAGCAGGTAGATGAAGAATGGTCAATAGGCGATTACGTTCTCAGCGGCGGTGAGCTGGCGGGAATGGTGATCGCGGATGGGGTCACGCGGCTTCTGCCTGGAGTGCTTGGGCATGAAATGTCGGCGGTTGAAGACTCTTTTGTGGATGGCTTATTGGATTGCCCCCACTACACTAGGCCCGATGAGTTTGAGGGCGAGCAGGTGCCGCCGGTGCTGCTCAGTGGTGATCATGAACGAATTCGACGCTGGCGTCTGAAACAGTCGCTGGCAAGAACTTGGGAGCGGCGTCCCGACCTCTTGGAAGGGGCGGCGCTTAACGATGAACAAGAAGCCTTGTTGGCGGAATACCTACGCGAACGGGATTAGCCAATAGCTGTGAAGCTATGAACTTATTAAGGAGCAGGCCATGAGCAACAAAATTATCGCCGAACTGGACGCAGAGCAGACCGGCAAAGAGCTGCCGGAATTCAGCCCCGGTGACACCATTGTGGTTCAGGTTAAAGTAAAGGAAGGCACCCGCGAGCGTCTGCAGGCCTTTGAAGGCGTTGTGCTGGCTAAGCGCAACCGCGGAATCAACTCTGCATTCACCGTGCGTAAGATTTCTCACGGCGTTGGCGTAGAGCGTTCTTTTCAGACCTACAGCCCCCTCGTTGACAGCATCGCTGTCAAGCGTCGCGGCGATGTGCGTCAAGCTAAGCTTTACTATCTGCGTGAGTTGAGCGGCCGTGCTGCGCGCATCAAGGAAAAGCTCGGCACCAAGTAAGTATTCTTGGTGTTATCGAAAAAGGCAGCTTCGGCTGCCTTTTTGTGTCGCAGGCTGAAAAGCCTGCTTTTGGCTTTGGCGTCGTTGCGCGCGCTTTCACGCCAACCCGTCTTATACCCAAACAGCGCCATGCTAGACTGCTCGCCATGAGCGACTCTTCAGGCCCCGTCATCGACCAGTTTCTGGATGCCATCTGGCTGGAAAAAGGTCTGAGCGAGAATACCCTAAGTTCTTATCGGCGTGACCTCGCGCTCTACGACAAATGGTTGCAGGCGCGAGGGACGAAAGCGCTTCTCGCACAGAAAGCCGATGTGCTTGGATGGTTGGGCGAGCTTGCTACCCGCGGCCAGTCGTCCCGAAGTTCTGCGCGTATGCTGTCGTGTTTGCGCGGCTTTTACCGCTATTGGTTGCGCGAAAATCGAATCGCCGTCGACCCTACGCTGAATATTGATTCGCCGCGTTTGGGCCGCTCACTGCCGAAGACTCTCAGCGAAGACGATGTTGATCTTTTGCTTGCTCAGCCCGACATCTCGTTGCCGATTGAGCTGCGTGACAAGGCTATGCTGGAGCTGCTGTACGCTTGCGGCTTGCGTGTCTCCGAATTAACCGGTTTACGTGTTCACCAACTCAGTATCAATCAGGGCGTTATTAAGGTGCTGGGTAAGGGCAGCAAGGAGCGTCTGGTGCCGATGGGCGAGGAGGCCCTGTACTGGTTGCAGCAGTATTTGCAGAAAGGGCGCCCGGTATTGCTGTCAGGTGCCGGCGCTGATGTGCTTTTTCCCAGTCGGCGCGGCACCCAGATGACGCGGCAAGCCTTCTGGTATCGCATCAAACACTATGCTCAGCGCGCTGCAATTAGTGCGGAGATATCGCCGCATACCCTGCGTCACGCTTTCGCAACACATCTTATTAATCACGGCGCCGATTTACGCGTTGTGCAATTATTACTTGGGCATAGTGACCTCAGCACCACACAGATATACACTCATGTGGCACGAGAGCGTATGAAGCAATTGCATCAGCAGCACCATCCGCGTGGCTAAATACCACTGACAAGGGAACTGTTTCTACTCCCTACTTTCAAAACTGACAGACACATATCAAGGGCATTTTCATGTTGCATACCATATTTCGGCTCGGTGTTATTGGCGCCGCCCTCATCTCGTTTGGCGCGCAAGCAGCGACACCGGCTGAGGTTATTCGCCAAAGCTTTCAAAAAAGTCGCCCGGATATTCAGGTGAGTGAAGTCAAACCCAGTAGCGTTAAGGGGATGTACGAGGTTACCTTGACGGATGGTCCGACGGTCTATGCGACAGCAGACGGCAAATACTTTCTCACCGGTGATTTGTTCGAGATCGCCCCAGGCGGTTTCGTCAATATTGCCGAGCGTGGTCGAGAGCAGCTGCGTAAAAAACGCATGGCTGAGATTGAAACCGCGGATATGATTGTCTTTCCTTCCGAGGGCAAAACCAAGGGTGCTGTCTATGTCTTTACCGATGTCGACTGTGGCTACTGCCGTAAGCTTCACAATGAAGTGCCTGAATTGAATAAATTGGGTATCGAAGTGCGATACCTTGCCTACCCGCGTGATTTTCCGCGCGGTGCGCAATCGCGTACCACACCGAAAATGGTCGCGGCGTGGTGCTCTAAAGATCCCCGCGAGGCCTTGACTGCATTGAAAAACAATCAGGATGTGAAGGCCGCAACCTGCAAGAATCCCGTGGCTGCACAGTATGCGTTAGGTGGCGAGATGGGCGTAAACGGTACCCCCGCTATCGTGACCGAGCGCGGTGAGTTGATACCGGGCTACATGCCGGCGCAGCAGTTGGCAGATATTGTATTCAACGGCAAATAAAATAACCGTGTAGGCTCGAGTAAGCGAAACTGTCGGCAGTTTTCTCTGCTGGCCAACTGTTGAGGGCAGCCTTGTTCAAAACGAATTCAGTCGCATCAATCGTCTTCCTCCCTACGTATTCAATATTATTGGTGAATTGAAACAGCAGGCGCGGGCTCGCGGCGAAGATGTGATTGATTTTGGTATGGGCAAGCCCGATCAGCCCACGCCGTCACATATCGTCGAGAAAATGATTGAAACCGCCCGGCGCGGTGGCCCGCGAGCATCAAATTTGGGTGGTGCAGGATCTCGCCTATGCCGATCTCGTCTTTGACGGCTATCAGGCTCCCTCAATTCTGCAGGTGCCGGGTGCCAAGGATATTGCGGTCGAATTTTTCCCCTGTCCAAAAGCTACAATATGCCGGGTTGGCGCGTAGGTTTCTGTTGCGGTAATCCCAGCTTGATTGCGGCGCTGGCGCGGATAAAGTCTTATCTGGATTACGGGATG
>JBLHMO010000147.1:0-7271 GCA_047622145.1 Paracoccaceae bacterium
AGGGAATATCGCTAGGGTTAAAGCGCGGTGCGCCCATATCGACTTTCACCCGGCGCTGCTCGTCAATTTCGAGGGTGATGACGCCGCTGCTGGTTTCGACTCGAATGGGGTTATTGCCGGTGAGTTTATGGTCGCGAACAAAGCGGGCAAAACAGCGGGCGCCGTTGCCGCACTGTTCGACTTCGCTGCCTTCAGCGTTGAAAATACGATAGCGAAAATCCACATCGGGACGGCTGGGCGCCTCGACCAGCAAGAGCTGGTCGCAGCCAATGCCAAAATGCCGGTCAGCGATTTTGCGGACATGATGTGCTTTCAGGTTAAAGTGCTGGGTGATGAGATCAATGACGACGAAGTCATTGCCGAGTCCGTGCATTTTGGCAAATTTCAGCAGCATAGTGTTTACCTTGCGCCTCGCCGTTGGCGCAGTCAGGGTGATGCTGGCCGCTGCCCTCAGGGGAGCAGCTGTTCGCCTTGCATCAGGTCGGCGAGTGATTCGCGTGCACGGATAAGGTGAACCTGATCGCCATCTACCATGACTTCCGCCGCGCGTCCTCGGCTATTGTAATTGGAACTCATGGTAAATCCATAGGCTCCGGCCGAGGCCAGCGCCAGCAAGTCGCCCTCGGCCAGATCCAGCTTGCGATCTTTCGCCAGAAAATCACCGGTTTCGCACACCGGTCCAACAATATCGTAGGCCTTGGCGCTGCCATCGCGAGGTGCTAGCGGCAGAATATCCATCCACGCGCTGTAGAGCGCTGGCCGAATCATGTCATTCATCGCGGCGTCGACGATGGCAAAGTTTTTGTGTTCGGTGTGCTTCAGGTACTCCACTTTCATCAGCAGAAGACCTGCGTTGGCCACCAGTGAGCGGCCGGGTTCAAACAGTAGCGTTAAATTCCGCTCGCCCAGACGCTCGCGTACCGCGCCAATATAGTCGGCAGGGCTGGGCGGGGTTTCATCGCGATACCTCACGCCCAGACCGCCACCCAGATCGAGATGGCTGATGCTGATGCCAGCTGCAGCCAACTCGTCAATCAATAGCAGCACGCGATCGAGGGCGTCGAGAAAGGGGCTGAGATCGGTCAACTGTGAGCCAATGTGGCAGTCGACCCCAATGATGTCGATGTGGCTTAGTGCGTTCGCACGCTGATATACGGTGGGCGCTTCGCCAATGTCGATGCCGAATTTGTTGTCGCGCAAGCCGGTGGAGATATAGGGGTGTGTCTGCGCATCGACATCGGGGTTTACGCGAATCGAGATAGGGGCGCGCAGCTTGAGTTCTGCGGCAACCGTGTTCAGGCGCTCCAGCTCGGAGGCTGACTCTATATTGAAACAGCCGATGCCTGCTTGTAGAGCTGTTTTCATTTCATCGGCGGTTTTGCCGACACCGGAAAAGACAATGCGCTCGGGTTTGCCGCCAGCGGCCAATACTCGCGCCAGTTCGCCGCTTGATACAATATCGAAGCCCGCTCCCAGTCTGGCCAGCACATTCAGCACCGCGATATTGGAATTGGCTTTCACTGCGTAGCAAACTTGGTGGGGCACACCGTCCAATGCCCGGGTGTAATCCAGGTAGGCGCTCTCGATATGGCGTCTGGAATACACGTAGGTGGGGCTGCCGTAGGTCTCGGCAATGCTGGCGGCGGCAACGGATTCAGCGAACAACTCGCCGTGCTGATAATGAAAAACGGCGCTCATTGCTCGTTGCTCTCCTGAGTCTGGGGTGCTGCCGTCGTCTCGCGCTGCGCTGCTGAATCATCGGGTAGCCGCAAGGGCCCCTTATGGCCGCAGGCGGTCAGAACGAGTAGCAACGAACTAATGGTCAGTAAGCGTAAAGGCATAGAGCGGATCCCGTAAAAGCCCAGTATTATAGCGATGTGAAGCGGCAAAACCTATTCCAGCAGGTTGTCGGCTCCTGAGGAACGGCCGCGCGCTGAAAATGAAGTGTTAGGCGGGCAAGCCCAGGATCACTTCAATCTCAACCTTGGCGCCCTTGGGCAGTGCGGCAACCTGAACGCAGGCGCGAGCCGGATAGGGCTGGGAAAAATGTTTCGCCATGACCTCGTTAACGGCGACAAAGTCGTTCAGATCGGTCAGCGAGATATTCACTTTTAGGGCGTCGTCTAGGCTGCCTCCGGCGGCTGCGGAGACTGCAGCCAGATTTTTGAAGACCTGCTCGGCCTGCTCGGCGGCGGTTTCACCGACCAAGGTCATGGTGGCGGGGTCTAGCGGAATCTGCCCGGATAGGAAGACGGTGTTGCCGAATTTAACGGCTTGGGAATAAGGACCTATTGCTTGCGGGGCAGCGGCCGTCTGGATAATGGATTGGGTTGGCATAAGTGATAAACCTGATAATCGTTTTGCTGGGCATCTTAGCAGAATTGCGCCCGGCTGCAGGCGCGCTTATTAATGCTTTAGAAGCGGAGCCGCGCTTCGACATAAACACTTTTGGCGGGCTCGATGGTGGCGCGGTAGCCACCGGTATCAAGTGCCGACGGCGAGCCGATGCCGATGGTGGTTTCGTCGGTCAGGTTTTTGCCCACTAGGGCCACACTCCAGTCGTCATTCTCTGCGCCAATGGACAGGCGTGCATTGACTTTACGCTCGGCTTTTTGAATACCTCTAGGGTCAAGCTCGCCGGAGGTGAAATGCTCGCCCTTGTAACTTATGTCCAGGCCCAGTTCCACCACAAGGTTGGCGAATAGGGCTTGCGTGTAAGTGCCGGATACTGTGCCGCTCAGTTTTGGTGTTTGTTGGTTTTCCTTGCCCGTTAAGTCGCAGGTGCCCGTGTCGGGATTTTCATTGGGCGCGCCCTCATAGCAAGGGCCGTCAATGTAATCCAGCCATTCGAAGTCGAGGTAGGCCAATGAGCCACCGAGCAAAAAAGACTCCGTGAGCAGCCAGCGCCCGTCTAACTCAATGCCCTGGGTCAGAGCGCTGCCAGCATTGGTGACGGTAAAGCCGGCAACGCCGTCGAACACGCTAACCTGCATATCGTCGTACTCAACGCGGTACACCGCAATGTTGAGCTCGGCGGCACCATCGGCTAAGCGCATTTTCGAACCCAGCTCCCAGGCGTCGGCGGACTCGTCATCAAATTCAAAATTGGTGCCGCCGCCGTTCGGGCCCATGCCATCATTATTGTTGCGGGCATCGTAACTACCTGACTTGGCACCTTGGGTAAAACTAAGATAAGCCATCATGTTGTCGGTTGCATCCCACTGCAGGGTGACAGAGGGCAGGGTAACGGCAACTTCCCGCTTGGCAGCGAGGGTGTGCTTGTCGATCAGCAAAGCGTTGAGTATGGCGGCGGTGGCTGGGTCGGCGTCGTTCTGCGTTCCTGTCGAATACACATTGAAATCGCGAAAACCGGTTTTGCGTTCGTTGACATTGCGAGCCCCCAACGTGGTGCGCACTGTGCGCGTCCAGTTCAGGGTTACCTGCGCGAAGGCAGACCAGGCATCGCTGTCTATGCTGAAGTTTCGCGCCAGATCAGCCGCGACATTTTCCAGTGTGTTGAGCAGGCAAACACCGGTATCCACCAGCGCGCCATTGCGAACATTAAGCGGGGCGGTTTCGTCGAATTGCAGTTCGCTGGTTTGGTAGAAAGCGCCGACAATGTATTCCATAAAGCCACCTGTGTTTGAGGCAAAGCGGAATTCTTGGCTGAGCTGGTCATAATCTTCGATGCCGAGTAGCGGCACCGTATCAAAACTACTGGAGTCGGCGTCGAATAAATCTTCCGAATCAAAACCGGACATGCCACTGGTGATGCTGATTGTGCCGGGCTCGAAGCTCAAATCTATATTGAGCGTGTAATTATAGGCGTCAATCTCGGCTATCTCTTTCGCGTCCGTATTCTTGATGCGGTTCAGTGTGACATCTTCGCCGCTGCAACCGGTTAAGGCGCTGTCGTGGGTCATTTCAAATGTGCGCCCGCGTTGCTCGCGCTCCGAGTGTTCCAGTTTCAGGTAAGCCGCAGTCCAGTCCAGCGGGTGCCAGCCGAAGGTCAGTCGCAAGGCTTTTTCGTCTACACTGGGTTCGTCGCGCTTCAGGTTTTCGTTGTACATATAGCCGTTTTCATGGCGTTTGCGGCCGGCGACGCGAACACCGAAATTGTCGGTCAGCGGAATCGACAGCATCGCCGAGACTTCATCGCGCTCGTAGTTGTTGCCTTTAAGTCCACTGACCATCCCTTCGAAGTCCTCGCCCGGTTTGGCCGATACCAAGTTCAGTGCGCCTGCAATAGCGTTTTTACCGAACAGAATCGATTGCGGCCCGCGCAAGACTTCCACTCGCTCAATATCCATAAACGCGGCGCGCGTCTGGTGCGGCCGCCCCAGATGTATCCCATCTGAAAATATACCGACCGATAATTCAAAGCCCTGATTGGAGCCAGAACCCACACCGCGCATGTACACATTGGGGATAAGCCCGCCGGGAACGAGCTTGAAGTTGGGGGTGTACTCCGACAAATCGGCCAGATTGGCGATGCCAGTTTTTTGGAGTCTGTCGCCGCTCAAGGCCGTCACCGATACCGGTACGTCGCTGAGTGATTCAACTCGCTTTTGTGCGGTAACGAGAACTTCTTCGAGCGTGGGTTTGGACTGTGTGTTTTGTGCATGTGCGTATAGGGGCAGGGCGATGACTAGCGTCACCGTTGCTCGAGACAGAAATGAGTTCACAGGCGCTTCCTTGTGCTTACTATTTTTGTTCTACGGTAAATAGCTGGTTGTGCACTTCATTTGTAACGGGTTTTGCAGGGGTTGTCTATTTTATGACCAGAGTTGTCGGCCGGCGGCGGTCGCTGTATTTGGATCAACCCGTACTATTGTCGCGAAAGGTGGTGCAGCGATTGGGTTTTGTTTCATTTGGGGTTAGTGTTGGATGCCAATACAATCAGGTGATAAAAGCATGACAAGTTCACTGCGGCTGAATATGACGGGTTCCGAAAGTGACCCTGCCCTGCGCGCGCTGCGCTATCAGGCGGCAATCGCCATGGCCGATTACGCCGACAAGCACGGTTTTAGTTATATCAATGTGGAAGAACATCATTGCGCCGAAAACGGCTGGCTGCCATCGCCGCTGACGATGGCAGCGGCTATCGCGGCGCGCACCGAAAAAGCCGGCATCGGTATTATGGCGCTACTGGTGTCGCTCTACGACCCCGTGCGCCTCGCTGAAGATCTTGCGGTGGTGGACCTGCTGAGCAATGGCCGCTTGACCTTTATTGCAGGCTTGGGCTACCGCGAAATAGAATTTCACGCGCTTGATAAGCCCTTCGCGACACGTGGCGAGTGGATGGACCATGTGCTGGATACCTTGCTGAAAGCTTGGGCTGACGAGCCCTTTGAGTATCGCGGTGAAATGATTAACGTCACCCCCAAGCCCTTTACGCGGCCGCACCCGATGTTTCTGGTTGGCGGTATGAGCAAGGTGGCGGCGCGCCGTGCGGCGCGTTTCGGCTTGCCCTTTTCGCCGCCCGCGCATGACGCGGCACTGGAAGCCTACTATTACGAACAGCTCAAGGTTCACGGTCAAAAAGGCTTTATGGCCGCACCACCGGAAGACTTTTCGCTGCTGTTTGTTGACGAAGACCCTGAGCGCGCTTGGGCTGAAACAGGCCATCACTTTCTCAATGAGGTGCGCGAGTACAATAGCTGGAAGCGTGCAGGACTGGCGCGACCGATGGAAATGCCCAGCGCCAGCGTGGAAGAAATTCGTGCCAGTGGTCGCTATGAAATTTTGACACCCGCGCAAGTGCGGCAACGACGACTCGATGAGCCGAAACGCAATATGGTTTTGCACCCGCTGATCGGTGGCATGCCGCTTGAGCGCGCCTGGAACTGTCTAAAGCTGTATTGCGAGCAGCTCTAGTGTGATTGCTTAGCCTGCATGACGCTATCGCTTGCGATAGTGTGGGTGTATGGTGATGGCCCCCGCGTAGCGATTGGGCACAAGGCATGCTGCGCACCGCTCTTCCTGAGAAGGTGCTTATGTCATGACTGTACGAGTCCGTTATCAGACGGTTGAAATCGGCGAGTTCGATATTCACCTACGCACCCTGCGCGACCGCCAGCAATATGCAGACGTCAACGGCGCGGCAGAAAGTCTCGGTATTACCGATGCCCTGTGGCCCATTTTTGGTGTGGTGTGGGCGTCCAGTGAATTACTGGCGCAGCTCATGCTGAGCGAAGAGATTCAGGGCAAGCGTATATTGGAGGTCGGTTGCGGCATGGCGCTGGCCAGTCACGTTTTGAATTCGCGCGACGCCGATATCACCGCCACCGACTATCACCCCGAAGTGGAATCCTTCCTGTTTGAAAACGTGCGCCTGAATTCCGGCAAAGCCATTCCCTATGTTCGCACTGGCTGGACCGATAAGTTGAGCGAGTTGGGAGCCTTTGACCTGATCATTGGCAGCGACCTGCTTTACGAAACGGCCCACTCAACGCAACTGGCCGAGTTTATTCACCAACACGCAAAACCGGATTGCGAAGTGATTATGATTGATCCAGGTCGCGGCCATCACGCGCGCTTCAGCAAAAAAATGGTGGAGCTGGGCTACAGCCACAAACAGACAAAGGCGATTCCGATCATTGATACTCTGCCCGGTTATAGCGGGCAGGTTTTACGGTACTTACATGCAGCGGAGATACCTGCCGGATAAGCGCACTTACCGTGGTGCCTGCAGCCGTACCTAAAAGAGAGCCTCCGGTAATTGTCATTAGAGGTGATTCCGTACCCCCCCCCCGAATACGGGCATTTCAGTCGGCTGTCTCATTGGGGAAAATCTCGCTTTTTCACTAGTAAAAATATTCATCTATAAAAAAGTTAGGCTGACTGGTTTGTCAGCGTAGTCTGCAAAAATAATCACACATACGGCATGCTGAGCTGGGAGTGATATCGATTTATATGCTCAAGATAGTTGCCCAATAGGCGTGTAACCGCAAAAGTGTTTACCAGTCCGGTTTGCCATTAGCGATCAGTCGCTTGTTAGCTTAACCAGCAACAACATTGGCTATCTCGTCATGAAATTCGCCCTTCAACGCTCGTTTCGCACCATCCTGAGGTGTGAACAATAGAGGCATTCCCATTAACACTGTGGGGAATTACTTAGGGCAACTCTGATTAATTCAACGAATCTGCGATAATAGCCTCAAACACTACGAAAGGTAAAATCGGTGCGCTAAGACACATTTAACGACAGCGGATTTAAAAAAATATAGCAAGAAAACGCGTCGGCAACAGTTTCTTGAGGATATGGAGAA
>JBLHMO010000148.1:0-7259 GCA_047622145.1 Paracoccaceae bacterium
CTGCTCTTTGGCCATGAGCTCCAGTAGATCTTTTACCAACGCATCGTCGCCGTCTCGATACTCGGCCAGCCCCAGTTTAGCGGCCATGCCGGCTTGATAAGCGCTGAGAAACCGGTCGGGAAAAGCGTTGACCGCTGTTTGGGCTAACTGAACGGCTTTGTCTTCATCTTCGTCGAGCAGGGGTAGCACGGCCTGCGCAAGACCGGCCAGATTCCAGTGCGCGATACTGGGCTGATTACCGTAGGCATAGCGGCCGCCACGATCGATAGAACTGAATACCGTTGCCGCGTCGTAGCGATCCATAAAGGCGCAGGGGCCGTAGTCGATGGTTTCACCGCAGAGCAGCATATTGTCGGTATTCATCACGCCGTGAATAAAGCCGACTAGCTGCCACTGCGCTATGAGTTCTGCTTGCTTTTGAATGATGGCTTCGAGCATTGCCAGTACCGGGTTTTCAGCTGTCGCCGCATCAGGGAAGTGGCGTTCAATGACATGCTGGCAGAGTAAACTGAGCGCTTCTCTATCTTGTTTGGCGGCAAAAAACTGTACGGTTCCTACGCGAATATGGCTGCCGGCAACACGGGTTAATATTGCGCCAGGTAGCGCGCTATCGCGATAGACGGTTTCGCCAGTCGTGACCGCTGCCAGCGAGCGGCTAGTGGCAATGTGGAGTGCGGCCATCGCCTCGCTGATCAAGTATTCGCGCAGCACCGGCCCGAGTGGGGATTTGCCGTCACCGCCGCGAGAATAGGGGGTGCGCCCCGAACCTTTAAGCTGTACATCAAAACGCTGCCCCTTAGGGCTGAGCACTTCGCCGATGAGCAGTGCACGGCCATCACCTAGCTGCGGATTCCAGGAGCCAAACTGATAGCCGGCATAGGCAGTGGCGATTGGATCGGCCCCTGCAGGCACGGCATTGCCGCTGAGCATGGCGAGGCCTTCTTCAGAATTCAGCCAATCCGGATCGATGCCAAGCTCAGTCGCCAGTGCGTCGTTGACGCGAATAAAGCCGGGCGCCGGGACGGATTGCGCCTGCTGGCGGTGGTGAAATTGTGCGGGTAAGCGCGCATAGCTGTTGTCGAAGTGTGGTGTCTGTGGTTTTGGCATAGTCCTGCAACCTACGGCTGTCGCCGAGGGAATATTCGCCGCCTCGGCCTGAAAAAAGGAGTACGCACTCTAGCACTTTTAGGCGCTCGCTTGCGAAGTGCGGGGCCAAGGCGTTAATGTGCAGGGCGCACAGCGCGGGTCCTAGGGTATTGCAGCAAATAATAACAATCCGTAGATGAAGGTTCGCGCAGAATGACACTATTCTCACCCGACAACGACTTCGGTCTACTGGCGATTATTCTTGCGCTGGTAGCACTTGGCATAGCGATGGAATCGAGGCCCCGCATCGGCCAGTTCGGGGTGATTTTTATTATCCTTTTTCCGGCCTTGTTGAGCGCATTCAATGTGCTGCCACGCGGTGCCTCGGTCTATGGCATGGTGGTGAATGACTTCGTGCCGCTGTCGTTGCCCATGTTGCTTTTTCAGGCAGATTTACGACGTATTTGGCGTGAATCCGGACGTGTCATCATTGCATTTTTGGGTGCTGCAGCCGCCACTGTAATGGGTGCCATGCTGGCCTTACCGCTGGTTGATCTCGGGCCGGAAGAGGGCGTTTGGGTTGGCATACTAACGGCGGGCTTTATTGGCGGTAGTGCCAATGCGGGCTCGGTTGCGGTGGCTCTGGATAAAGCTGCTGATCCGATGATGGGTGTTGCGGTGGCATCGGTCTTTGCCGTCGCCGTACCTTTTTTGGCGCTGTTGTTGACGCTGCCGAATATGCCGCGGCTGTGGAAGTTTTTCAGTCCGCATGATTCTGCGGCGGCATCTCTGCCGCCGGCCGAGCTTGAGGTGGAGCGACAGTCGATCACGACGCTGAGTTTGGTGGCGTCGCTTGCCTTGAGTGCGTTGATTTGCCTTGCGAGCGAATCCCTGGCGAATGTGTTGAATTACCCGCCCGCAAAGTTTTTGTTGATCACCATTTTCAGTGTCGCCTTTGCCACGCTACTGCCTAGCCGGGCGGCGTTACTGCACGGGCATTACGAGTTGGGGCAGATTTTGATTTACTGTTTTTTTGCGGTGATCGGCGTACAAATTAACTTTGTGCTTGCGATAACCGAGGGCCTGCAGATTATGTTGTTTACCGGCATTGTGTTGTCGGTACATTTGGTTTTGCTTTCCCTCTTTGGTCGAGCCTTAAAACTTAGCGGGGCCGAACTGGCGGTGGCGTCAAATGCCTGTATTCTCAGTGCGCCCACAGCGGCGGCAATGGCAGTGGCGCGCGGCTGGCACAATCTGGTGACACCGGCCTTGTTGTGCGGAGTGTTTGGCTACGCAATTGCGAATTTGGTGGGGATTAGTTTGGCAGAGTTGCTGTAATTGCCAGATAATAGGGCCCGCAACGCTGCACTTATGCGGGCCTGCAAGACTACAATGTTTCCGGCGTCCGGCGTCCGGCGTTTTAGCGCTTGATGCGCATGATTCCTTCTTGGGCAGTGCTCGCCACTAGACGCCCCTGTCGGTCAAATATCTGCCCGCGCACAAAGCCTCTGCCGTTCGATGCGCTGGGGCTGTCCATCTCGTAGAGCAACCAATCGTTAAAATCGAACGGCCGATGAAACCAGATGCTGTGGTCGATGGTGGCCATGCGCATGCCGTCGGTTACAAATGACACGTCGTGCGGCTGGGTGGCGGTCGCCAGAAAAAAGAAATCGGATGCGTAGGCCATCACATATTGGTGAATGAGGGGATCTGCCGGTAGGGCGCCGGTCGGCTTCATCCATAGCTGGCGGCCCGCCGCAGCGCCTTTAGCGGTGCTGTCGACCGTTCGAAAATCGATGGCGCGGACAGCGTTGAATTTTGGTAGCCAGTCTTCCGGCGCCCGTTGAATATTATTTTCAAGCAGGTCGGTTTCTCGGGGTAAGTTGTCTGGTTCCGGCGCGGCCGGCATAGCGGCTCCGTGATCGAGGCCGACCATGTTGACCTGAAATGAGCAGGTCATAAAAAAGATGGGCCGACCTTTTTGTACGGCTTTTACGCGCCGATTGGATATGGTGCCGGCGTCGAGGTTGCTTTCGACCTCAAAAATAATAGGAAGGCTTGGATCGCCGGGCCGCAAAAAGTAGGAGTGGAACGAGTGCACATTGCGCTCGGCTGCGACCTGCTGTTTGGCAGCCGAGAGAGACTGGGCGATAACCTGGCCGCCGTAAACACGCCCCCAATCAGTCGCTTCGCTCTGGCCGCGGTAGAGATTCTCGTCAATTTTTTCCAGCGTCAGTAAGTCGATCAGCTGGTTTAAAGCATTAGCCGTCACGCGTGTATTCTCCGGGCTGCCGTTGTGTTGAATTTCAAGTCGATTATACAGTGCTTCGCGGTCAGCGTAGTCGATTAAGGACACGCGTGAATGAATTGTCATGGCGCTGAGCGCCTTGGCGCGCTAGGCTTGTCGGGACAAAAACAGCCTATACACATTCGGGAGAGCACTATGGACCAAGCCAAGATTGATGCATTGATTGCCGACTTTGAAAGTCGCCCCATTATTCCATCGGTGGGCGCGGCAGATACTTTGCTGCTGGAAGAAAACGATCTGCCGTGGTTGATGTCGCCAGATGGCAGCCAGTCCCAACTATTACAGGTGGATTTGAATCAGGGCCTGTGGGTGGTCAAAAACCGCTTTATGCCCGGCTTCGCCATCGACAAGCACTACCACACGGGTTCGGTATTTGCCGTTACCTTGAAGGGCGAATGGTTCTACAAGGAATACCCGGATCAGGTGAACAAGCCCGGTTCTTATTTATTTGAACCGGCGGGTTCGGTGCATACGCTGATGGTGCCGGAAAAGCAGGATGGCCCAACTGAAGTGTGGTTTGCGATCTATGGCGCCAATATAAACATGGACGCCGACGGTAATATTATTTCTGTGATAGACGCGCATGCCATTCTGGATGGCTACACCAAGTATTGCGATGCCATGGGTGAGAATTGCGAGAATCTCATTGTGAATGGCGCGCAGCCTTATAAGAAAGGGTCTGACAATCATTAACTACTCGCCTAAAATCTTCTTCGCACGGTAGCGGAATTGTCTAAAGGATAGTCCCAGTAGCGCGGCAGCTTCGGTTTTATTGCCATGACTGCGATCAAGGGCGGCTTCGATAGCCGCCTTTTCTATGCCGGCGAGATAAGCTTCCAGGTTGCCAAAGGCATCCTCGGGGCAGCCACCGGCCGTTGCACTCGCTGTGACGGTGCTGGGAAGCTGCAAATCTTCTGCGTTAATCGTGTCGGCATCGCACAGGGTAGTGGCGCGTTCCAGAATATTTTCCAATTCGCGAACATTGCCCGGAAAGGCGTAGCTGTTCAGCGCTGCCAGTGCGGAAGATTCCACTTTTGGCTTGGTGATGCCCCATTCTGTGCACAGTCGATCAAGAATTGCCGTGGCCAGCAGCGGAATATCATCTCTACGTTCGCGCAGGCTGGGGACGGCGACCTCTATCACATTGATTCGGTAAAACAAATCCGTGCGAAAATGGCCTGTCGCAACCTGATCTGACAGATTTTTGTGGGTTGCGCTTAGCAGGCGCACGTCTACCGGAATTTCCTTGTTTGAGCCGATGGGGCGAACACTTTTGTTCTGGATAGCGCGCAATAATTTTACCTGCATGCTCAGGGGCAGGTCGGCAATTTCATCGAGAAATAGTGTGCCGCCACTGGCGGCTTCAAATAAGCCCGCTTTGTCGCTGATAGCGCCGGTAAAGCTGCCCTTGGTGTGACCAAAAAATTCGCTTTCCATTAACTCGGAGGGGATGGCGCCGCAGTTGACGGGAACAAAGGCTGCGTTGCTGCGCGGGCCACTGGCGTGAATTAAGCGCGCAACGACTTCTTTGCCGCTACCGGATTCGCCGCTGATATACACGGGTGCTTGGCTGCGGCTGAGTTTGTGAATTTGCCTGCGCAGGGTGTTGATGCTTTCGGCTTCGCCGATCAGTTGCGCCGCGCCACTGAACTCAGTCAGCCCGGTTTGGGCCTCCAGGCTCACCGCGTTTTTTACCAGTGCCCGCAGGCGCTCTAGATCGATCGGTTTGGATATAAAGTCAAAAGCACCCGCTTTCAGGGAGTCGGTTGCGAGGTCTACGCTGCCGTAGGCGGTGATGACGGCTATCGGCAATTCGTCGATTCGTTGCTGCAGTTTTTTGATGAGCTCCAGGCCGCTGCCGTCGGGCAATTTCATATCGGTAAGGCATAGCGAAAACGAGGATTTATCCAGTAGTTTGTATGCCTCCGCCAGCGTTGCCGCACTCATCGTATGGTGGCCCATGCGGCTGAGAGTGAGTTCCAGAAGCTCGCGGATATCGGGCTCGTCGTCGATAATGAGAATTGGCTTGTGTTTCATACTTACTCTATTGAGTGTCGTCTTTGCGGGTGGCTGAAGGATAACCGAAAGCAACTCTTGTCGTCTTGGTTGCGAAGCCAGGATAATTGAATTTGATTGCTGTCACACAGTTCTTTGCATATATAGAGTCCGAGCCCCGTGCCCGAGGTTTCGGTAGTAAAGAAGGGTTCGAAAATACGGTCGAGGTTTTCGTCTGCAACGCCGGGGCCATCGTCAATGATGTCCAGCACCGGTGCTGCCAAGGTCGTGTCGGCGCGCAATACGAGATTAACTTTGTTCTCTCCGCTGGCGCGAGCACTGTAACGTAAACCGTTGTCGACGATCGTCGTCAAAATTTGGTGCAGCTGCTCGCGGTCAACATTCACAGCAAAGTGTTCGCCAATAAATTCTGTTCCTAGCTCGCAGAATGTTGCCGACGACGCTTCGTAATCGTCGGCAAAGCGTATCAGCAACTCTTGTAAATAAAATTGTGCGGGGTCGGGATTTTTACGACGCGACAATTGAAGAATATTCTCGATGATATTGTTCATACGTGCGGATTGCTGCAACACAATATCCACCAGCCGTCGATCGGTTGCTTCCAGCGAAACCGATTCGGCGAGCAGTTGCGCGGCGTGACTGATAGCGCCCAGTGGATTGCGTATTTCGTGGGCGATGCTGGCCGTAAATTGGCCTAGCGCGGCCAGTTTAAGTTGTTGGGCTTGCTGTGACAGCTGGCTGACATCTTCGACAAAGACCAGCTGGTCATCGAGATCGTGACCGTCTTGCGTCGAGGTGCCGAGGGCTGCCCTGCGTACTTGCAGCATACGACCCGATTCCTGCAGGCGGATATGGGTGGTTTCGCTTTCCCCTTGGGAGATCGAATGCAAGAGTGTGGGTGGAGCCCGCTGTGGCATTGTGCTGCTGATACAAGAAATAGACAGCATTTCGGCGGCGGCTTCATTGATCAGCCTGATCACACCGTCGGATCGCAAAACCAGAATACCGGTTCGCATGTTCTGTACAATACGCTCACTGATGGCTAATAATTGCTGTACGTCGACTTTGCGTTCGTCTGCCAGTTTTTGGGCGCTCACAATACGCCTACTGAGGTACTGTACGGCGATGCTCGTGGTGAAGAACGCCATGCCCAGCAAGCCGGCGCCAGCGAATTCGTTATTGCTCGCTGACTCGTAGGCTACTTGAATGAGTACGTCGGCGATCGTGGTGATGGCCGCCATGGCCGCGAGCAATACTCCTAATCGGCCATGCAAGAGCATATTGCCGGCGGCAATGCTGGGCAGTATTAGCATTGATATGCCGGACAGTTCCTGTCCTGAGCTGTGACTGATCAGAGTGAGGGCCATGATGTCGATTAGCAAACTCGAAAAAATCTGAGCGGTATTGCCGACCCGGCGACTGAAAAACTGGAGGAGCAGCAGTACCAGTGAATACAGGGAATAGAGCCCGGCAGTCGTTAAAAACATGAGGGGTTCGTGCTTGCCGATGATCGGGTCGTCGGCGGTAAGCAGAAACATGATGGTCAGCAGCATGGCCAGCAGCGCACGATATCCCGAGTAAATGATCAGGAGTACCCAATTGTGAGGATTTTTCGAGTCTGCTGGCATGCGGGACGCTTGACTGAAAGGTCGATTATTGTGAGCTCAGTGTATACCGTCTTTGTGTGGGATGCGATCAGCGGCATCTGATAGAATACAGCCTTCCCTGAGACTCAAGAATATCGGAGCAAGTCTTTATGAGCGCTGAAGTTACGGTGGTCATGGCGCAAATCAACACCGTTGTTGGTGATATTGATGGCAACACACAGGCCGTTATCGCGGCCATTGCC
>JBLHMO010000149.1:0-7137 GCA_047622145.1 Paracoccaceae bacterium
TTCCGGCGTCGGTAATCCGACACCCAACCACAACTGCTTGGTTCGTCGCTTATCCATTGCCAAAGCTGACGCGAGAACTGCACTGCCCGTATAGCGAACGCCTTTCGTCAGCAAAGCTCCTTGAACAGTGCCGTCTTCGCCTCCGGGGCCATGCAATGCGATAAAGGCCAAATCAAAATCAGTTACCTTGGTGAGCCAATCCTCATCTGCAGTATCGAGAAGAGAGCACTCTAGACCCACTTCGGACAATGCTTGCAGAACAGCATTACCTGAGTTCAATGAAATTTCACGTTCAGCTGAATTGCCGCCCGCCAATACGGCGATTGGCGCGTTTAAGCCTTGGCGCAACTGGTTCAGCATAAGCGTACGCAACTCACTCATTCCGACCACCTGCTGTTGGCCAGTAGCTGGGCAATGGTCCCTATGTTTCCCGCGCCTTGAGTCAGTACGATGTCGCCGCTTTTCACGACTGATTTGAGTGTTTCAACAACGCCCTCAATATCGTCAATAAAAATTGGGTCGAGTTTACCCAGCTGGCGGATACTGGCGCATAAACTGCGAGCGTCGGCACCGGGAATACTGCTCTCACCCGCAGAGTAAACATTCAGCATCAACAACATATCGGCTTCAGACAAAACGCGGACAAAGTCATCGTAGAGGTCGCGGGTCCTGGAATACCGGTGGGGCTGATAAATCATGAGCAGACGCCGTTGCGGCCAGGCCTGTCTTGCCGCCTTAATGGTCGCCAACACTTCGGTTGGGTGATGACCATAGTCGTCAACAAGTATTGCGCTACCAACAGTAAGGTCTTGATCTCCGTACACCTGGAAGCGTCTACCTACTCCTTGATACGATTCGATTCCTCCGCAAATATGCTCGGCAGCAACACCTTCGTCGCTCGCCACCGCCACTGCAGCGCTTGCATTAAGAACATTGTGCATACCCGGTTGATTAATCGTAAGCGCCAGCGTGTCACCCTCACCCACTCGAGCAACATTAAAGTGCGAGCGCAATCCATCTTCCCTCACATTTTCTATCCGAAAATCAGCATCGTCGCTTACGCCATAGGTAACCACCTGCCGAGAGATTTTCGGCAACAGCGACCGCACTACGGGATCATCTATACAAACCACGGCAATCCCGTAAAAAGGGAGATTGTGCAAAAATTTTATAAAGGTTTTCTTGAGTCGTTCAAAATCACCGCCATAGGTACCCATATGGTCGGCTTCTATATTTGTCACCACCGAAACCATCGGCTGAAGGTGCAAGAACGAAGCGTCACTTTCATCTGCCTCCGCCACTAGGTAGCGGCTCTCGCCAAGCTTGGCATTGGTACCCGCACTATTAACCTTGCCGCCAATTACGAAAGTGGGATCCAGACCTGCGTGGGCAAAGATACTGGTAATGATGCTGGTGGTCGTCGTTTTTCCGTGTGTACCCGCCACCGCCACACCATGCCGGTAGCGCATGAGTTCCGCCAACATTTCTGCACGTTGTACAACCGGAATACGCGCGTCGACAGCCGCCTGCACTTCGGGGTTGCTGGGATCAACCGCCGTCGACACCACGACAACATCGGCGCCAGTCACATTGTCGGCCCTATGGCCTATCCCAACCAAAATCCCCTGATCTCGTAGACGCGCAGTCGTCGTGGACTCACGAATATCCGAACCGGAAACGCTATACCCGAGATTCGACAACACTTCAGCAATGCCGCACATACCCGCGCCACCGATACCCACAAAGTGGATGCGCTTTACGCGCCTCATTTCAGGAACCACGAAAGAATCTCGATTAGACATGAGCGTACTCCAGGCAGACATTCGCTGCCATTTCCGCCGCGTCCGGGCGCGCCAATGCACGGGCAGCCAAAGCCATCTCTTTCAGCGCGCCACGATGTGCAAAGGCATTGCGTATTTTTTGTTGAAGCAACGAGCTCGTAAAGCTTGCTTGCTCAAGAATTTCGCCCGCCCCATTCGATGCCAACCAGTGGGCATTTTCACGCTGGTGATCATCAATAGCTTGGGGCAAGGGCACCAACCATGCACCGACACCCACCGCAGTAAGCTCGGCAACGGTCAAAGCGCCAGCGCGGCACAGTACAATATCGGCCCATGCGTAGGCAGCAGCAATATCGTCAACAAAAGCTTCCGTCCGCACCTTCAGTCCCGCATTCATATAACCCTTAGTAACCGATTCGATATCCGCAGAACCAGTCTGATGCCAAACGGTAACCTCTTCAGCACTCATTGACTTGATCGCATCGCAGACAACCTGATTGATGGCCAATGCTCCCTGGCTGCCACCGAGAACAAGTAACTGAATTGCTCCCTCGCGCCCAGACATTCGACTATCTGGATGAGCTACCGCAGCAATATTATTACGCACTGGGTTACCAATGAATCTGGCACGGCTACCGCCCAGAGAAATTGGATAGCCCGTCAAAACGCACGTTGAGAAACGCGCCAACAAACGGTTGGTCGTTCCCGCAACGGCATTTTGCTCATGAATTATTAGCGGCTTGCGCATAAGCCAAGCGGCCAAACCGCCCGGACCGGATACGTAACCGCCCATGCCAATAACACAAACCGGATCTAGCCGACGGATCAGGCTCATTGCTGTAAAAACACTCTCCACGGCTTTTAGCAGGGCTTGCAGGCGAGCCAGCAAGCCCTTGCCACGAATTCCTTGAACGGAAAGACAGTGCAGCTCAATACCATTCTCGCGAACAACGCGCGCTTCAATTCCGCGCTCAGTCCCCAACCATTGCACCGAAACCGATCTCGATTGAAGTACTTTCGCTACAGCCAAAGCAGGAAAGACGTGACCACCGGTACCGCCAGCCATCACAAGCACAACATTTCTAGAGGCTTCAGTTTGCATGCCTGCCTCCGTTTTCCTGACTGATGCGTGCAACCATCGCCATCATAATGACGCAAACCATTAAGCTGCTGCCGCCATAACTCATAAACGGCAGGGTTAACCCCTTGGTGGGCAACAAACCAATATTGACGCCGATATTGATAAACACCTGCGCGGCCAACATAATCGCAATACCGTAGGCAACAAAACCATTGAATGCCAAACCGCGCAGCTCCGCATCACGAGCAATACGCAGAATCTTCGCAATGAGCAGCGCAAACAGTACCAGCACAAACATTGCACCGAGAAAACCAAACTCTTCAGCCCAGATTGCAAAGACAAAATCCGTGTGCGCCTCAGGAAGATAGAACAACTTCTGCACACTATTACCCAAGCCAGCGCCGGTCCATCCGCCTCGACCAAAAGCAATCAAGGATTGAGTCAGCTGATAACCGCTATCGAATTGATCAGCCCAAGGATCTGTAAATGCGGTGAGTCGCTTCATGCGGTAGGGCGATATCAGCACGGTAGCTACTAGCACTGCGACACAAGCGGCAATAACCGCAAGAAACTGCACAAGTCTTACGCCCGCGAGAAACAACAGGGCCAGGGCCGTACCGACTGTAACCACGGTCGCGCCGAAGTCTGGCTCCATCATCAGCAACAAGGTAACTGCCGACACCACCGCCATAGGTTTTACAAAACCGGCAAATTTGTTTTTAACTTCTTCGTTGCGGCGCACAAGGTAACCCGCGAGGTAAAGCACGACAAAAAGCTTAACGAGCTCCGACGCCTGCAGGGTAAAAGGCCCCAAGGCTAACCAGCGCCGGCTGCCATTAACTTCTCGGCCGATACCGGGAATGAGCACTAGCGCCAACAAAACAAAGCCTAAAAGCAGCAACAACCAACTGTTTTTTCGCCAGAAATTCATGGGAACTTGATAGGTCATCAAGGCCAATACCGAGGCCAACAACAAGTAGACACCGTAACGTTTTGCGAAGAAGAACGCATCGCCGTAGCGCCTGTCAGCAAATTCGACGGACGCTGAGGTCATTGCAACAAAACCAATCAAAAGCAGCGCCAAAACCAGCACCAAAAAGCTGCGATCGATAGCACTCACATCAGCAGGTTGGCGCGCCAGCAGTGCCGTCATTGAGCACTTCCAGCTGCAAGACGATCAACTGCCTGCGAAAAGCAGCGTCCTCTATGCTCGTAGTTCTCGAACATATCAAAGCTGGCACAGGCTGGTGACAGTAAAACGACATCGCCTGATTCTGCCATTGAAAAAGCCGCATCAACTGCAGCGTCCATCGTTTCAGCTATCGTGGATGGCAAGCGTTCGCCCAATAGCTCCGTCAAATCTGCTGCGGCCTCTCCGATAAAGACCGCAGCACGGCCAACGTCTAGCAGCGCATCAATCAGCCCGGAAAGATCCGCACCTTTTGCCTCCCCGCCGGCTATCAATACCACACGATGGTTTTCACCTAGGCCCTTCAAGGACGCGACGGCGGCGCCCACATTGGTGCCTTTAGAGTCGTCAAAAAATTCAACATTACGAAATTCGCCAGCCAACTGACAACGGTGCGGCAGTCCTGTGAACTCTCTCAGGGCTTCAAGCATTGATGGCAGCTCAAGTCCGAGAGCATGACCCATCGCTAGAGCCGCAAGCGCATTAGCGATATTGTGCTGAGCCGCTATAGCGAGCTTCGAGCACGGCATCAAACATTCGTCGCCAAAAGCCAAATAGCGCTCACCACTGCGTGTGATCAGACCAAACTCGTTCCGACCAGGCTTTTCCAGACCAAATCGCCAAATTTTCACGCTCTCCGGAACAAGCGGGTGGGTCAAGGTATCGTCACGATTGACCACGGCCTGCTTGCAAGCGCGAAAAATTCTATGCTTGGCCTGATGATAATTGAGCAATGAACCGTGATGATCCAAATGGTCTTCACTGACATTGAGCACTGTCGCCACTTCTGCGTTTACGGTTGCACAGCGCTCCAACTGAAAACTCGACAACTCCAACACATAGAGTTCGTGCTCGCGGTCAATCAAGTCGAGCATGGGTGTTCCGAGATTGCCGCCGACAGCGACTCGCCTGCCGTCACGCGCAGCCATTTCACCGAGCAAGGTTGTGACTGTGCTTTTACCGTTAGAGCCGGTTATCGCAGCAATCGGCGCTGCAGCATTTTGTACAAACAGATCCAAATCACCACTGACTTTGACACCGGCGACCATCGCACTGGCTATGGCAGGCTCCTTGAGCGACACACCCGGACTGACAAATAGCTCGTAGGCCGATGTAAATTGATTTAGAGAAAATGCGCCTAACACCAATTCAACATCCGGAAATTCTTTTTCAAATGGTGTAAGTCCAGGCGGTAACTTGCGACTATCTGCAACCCGGAAGCCAATCTGCTTCGATCGCAAAAAACGCGCGCATGAGAGCCCGGTAGCCCCCAGACCAATCACGACACGCAGTTTGTCAGTTGCAATCAAACTCATAATTTCTCAGCGTAACTTCAAGGTTGCTAAGCCCGTTAAAACCAATACAACGGTAATAATCCAGAAGCGCACAATAACGCGCGGTTCTGGCCAGCCTTTCAATTCATAGTGATGGTGAATGGGCGCCATTCTAAACATTCGTCGCCCTGTAAGCTTAAAAGAGGCCACTTGCAAAATAACGGAGACCGTTTCCAGCACGAAAATACCGCCCATGATAAAAAAGACAATCTCGTGCCGGGTAATCACCGCGACTGCGCCGAGTGCAGCACCCAAAGCCAATGCCCCGACGTCGCCCATGAAAACTTGCGCGGGATATGTGTTAAACCAGAGAAAGCCCAGGCCTGCTCCGGCCAAAGCGCCGCAAAACACGATTAGCTCGCCAGAACCGGCTATGTAGGGAATGTGCAGATAGTCTGCGAAGGTATGGTGCCCCGTTAAATAGGCAATCAGTCCGAGCGCGCCCCCTACCATCACCGACGGCAATATCGCCAGGCCATCAAGACCATCGGTTAAATTAACCGCGTTACTCGAGCCGACAATAACGAAATAGGTGAGTACAACAAAAAACATTCCCAGTTCAAGCTGCACATCTTTAAAGAAAGGGATATACAGCTGGGTATGAGCTGGCTCACTCGCAATCGAATACAGAAAAATAGCAGCCGCCAGACCACCAACAGATTGCCACAGGTATTTCCAACGAGCGGGCAGTCCTCGCGGGTCACGCTCTATAACCTTGCGGTAATCGTCGACCCAGCCCACTGCACCGAACACCAACGTTACTCCCAGAACGGTCCAAACATAGACATTAGAAAGATCCGACCACAACAAGGTGCTAATTGCGATTGCCACCAATATAAGGGCACCTCCCATCGTCGGCGTACCTGATTTACTGAAGTGACTTTCGGGCCCGTCGTCGCGTATAGCCTGCCCGATCTGATGATAATTAAGGCGCCGAATCATCACGGGGCCAACCAACAGCGAAATCGCCAAGGCGGTTAACACACCTAAAATGCCGCGAAAAGTGAGATATTTGAATACGGCAAAGACGGTAAAGTATTGCGTCAAATAATCGGCCAACAGCATTAACATGGTGTATTCCCCCCTGTTACCCCTGTGCTGGCAATTTCTTTGACTACGACATCCATGCCAGCAGAGCGCGATCCTTTTACCAAAACGCTATCACCCAACTGCAATTGATTCTGAATGTCCGCAAGCAACGCATTTTTATTTAAAAAATGTGTAGCGATATGTCCCGCTCCCTGCGCTGCATGCTGACTCAAATTGCCGCAGCTCAGCAGGTGGTCTATTCCGGATTGCGCGGCATAGCGCCCGACTTCAAGGTGTAAAGATTCAGACTCTGCACCAAGTTCCGCCATATCACCCAAGACGAGCACCCGACGCCCACTGAAGCTGGCCAGCACATCAATCGCGGCTTTTACGGAAGCGGGGTTTGCGTTATAGCTGTCATCGATCAAATTCATAGTGGGCAACACCTGCAAGTGCAAGCGACCTTTTACCGCGGTTAGAGATGCCAAACCTTCAGCTATATCAACCAAACTTGCACCCACTGCCCAGGCAGACGCTGCCGCCAGCAACGCATTGGACACCATGGCAGCGCCAAGCAAGGCGAGTTTCACGTCAATGTCACCATCGGGACTGCACAAGCGGAAAGTTGTGCCGCTCGCGCTGAGCTGGATGCCGTCTGCAAAAAAATCACAATCTCGTTTAAAACGGCTGACGCTTAATACCCGACCTGCGTTGGTTCGCGCA